>DATLNC010000084.1:0-31101 GCA_035536935.1 Thermoanaerobaculia bacterium | reverse complement strand
GGAGATCCCGGAGGATAGTGCGCGCGTTCTCGTCAGCCAGCTCACCTTGGCGCCATCTCTTCCATAGGACGTTGCCGATCTCAGCCCAGATGAGATCCGGAGCGACGAGCTCCCGTCCTCCTTCGAGCAGGCGTAACGCCTGCAGGGAGTGCTGTTCGGGAAGGAACCATTTAATTGCGACACTGGCATCGACCACGATGCGGGTCAACGCTCGCGGTCCTCACGGATGAGGTCGCTGCTATCCCCCGAGATCTTTCCTGCAAGCCGCTTCTGCCACTCTTCGGCGAGGCTCCTGGCGTCGCTCATCGAAAGCGGGGCCGCTGCCTCCAGGATCGCTTTGACTTCACTCTGAAGGGAGCGGCCGTGACGGCGGGCTCGGGTCTTCAGACGCTCAATCACTCCAGGGTCGAGATCTCTGACGAGGACTTGGGCCATGGCTCCTCCTTTCTGCCGAAAGTTATGATAGCAGAATGATAGCCAGTTGAGAACAAATGGGTTGCGGGAAACTGGTGGTTGAAAATCAACCACCAAGTGGTTGATTTTCACGGTCGTCCTGACGCCTTGCCTTCGGTACTCGTATACTTGAAAAGTCCCGCACGGGACGGAGGGAAGGCCATGCCGACGTTGCGCGAGTCCATCGAAGAGAAGTACCAGATCCTGGAGCGCATCGGGCAGGGAGGGATGGGGGCGGTCTACAAGGTGCGGCACCGGTTGCTCGACCAGGAGCGCGCCATCAAGGTCATCCGGACGCCGGTCGAGCTGAGCGCCGAGGCCGGGGAGCGGTTTCTCCGGGAGGCCCGCGTCGCCAGCCGGCTGCGGCATCCCAACCTCGCCATCCTCCACGACTACGCGGTCGCCGACGACGGCAACGCGTGGCTCGTCCTCGAGTGGATCGACGGCGTCACGCTTCGCGAGGCCCTTCGGCGCCATGGGCCTCCGCCGCTTTCCCTGTCCCTGGAGATCGCACGGCAGACCTGCGAGGCTCTCGCTTATCTGCACCGGCAGCGGATCGTCCACCGCGACGTCTCTCCGGGCAACCTGATGCTGGCCCGCGAGGATGGGCGGCCCCTGGTCAAGCTCATCGATCTCGGTCTGGCCACGGCGGCGAAGACCCTCGAAGGCACCGGCGACGGTCTCACCACCGGCGGCCTGTTCGTCGGCAAGCTGCGCTACGCCTCGCCCGAGCAGTTCGGGACCGACGACGTGGATGCGCGCTCCGACCTCTACTCCCTCGGCATCGTCCTCTACGAGATGCTCACCGGCTGGTGCCCCGTCGAAGGGCACGATCCGAAGTCCTGGATGGCGGGGCATCTGTTCCGGGAGCCGCTGCGGTTTGAGGAGAGCGATCCCCAGGGGCGGATTCCGGAGGATCTGCGCGAGCTCGTCCTGCGCACGCTCGCCAAGAATCCCGCGGAGCGGCCCGGCTCGGCCGAGGAGCTGGCGGAGAGCCTGCGGGTCATCCAGGCCCGCTATCCCCTCCAGGGGGATGAGATGGAGATGGAGGGCGCCCCGATACCCGCAGTGCCTGAAAAGGTGGAAGAGCCCGCCTCGGTCTCCCTCGACGAGATGCCGCTGTTCGCGGCTCCGGCGGCCGAGACGCAGCCCGAAGCCCTCCCCCTCCGGCAGGAGGACAGAAGGATGCTGTGGGACGAGGAGGATGTAGAGGACGTGGATGTCGTGGAGCCGGATCTGCTCGGGCCTGCCCAGCGGCCGGACCGGTCCTGGGGGTCGCTCGCCGCGGCGGCGCTGCTGCTCGTCGCCCTGCTCGGCGTCTTCCTCTGGTACCAGCGGCCGTCCGCGTCCTCGGCTTCCGTCACTCCGCCCCCGTACGCTCCGCCGGTCGTGGAGGAAGCTCCCGCGGAGGACGTTCAACTGATGAACCCCCTGGAGGAGCCGGAGGCTCCTCTGGCCGAGGAGCCCCAGATCATCGAGGAGCTCCCCGCCGAGCCCGAGCCCGAGCCGCAGCTCGCCGAGCCTGTTCCCGCTCCCCAGCCCGTGGAGCCGATCCAGACGGTGCAAATGGAGGAAATCGCGCCCGAGCCGACTCCGCGTGCCACCCGGTCTCCGCGGCCGGAGCGCCCCCGTCCCGAGGAGCCGGTCCGGATCGCCGAGGCCCGCCCTGAGCCACCGGCCCCCAAGCGGGTCGTCCCGTCCGGGCCTCCGGAGTCCCGCATGGCGGGCGCGGTCCGTCCCGGACCGGGTGTCGAGATGCCGATCCCCCTCGACTTCCCGAGCGCCCGCTACCCCGCGGCGGCCCGCGGCCGGGGCCTCAAGGTGGACGTCCACCTCGACATCCTGGTGGGAGAGCAGGGGCAGGTGCTCGAAGCGGTCGTGCGCGAGGGGGACAGCTCCGGCCTCGGCTTCAACGAGGCCGCGGTGGACGCCGCCCTCGCCACCCGCTTCCAGCCGGCCACCCGCTGGGACCTGCCCGCCAAGGCCTGGACCGAGCTGATCATTCAGTTCGAGGAGCCGGGAGCCGGAGCGGGGGTCAACGAACGGGGATTCGACTGATCCGGATTCGGTTCGGCTGAATTACCACGAATGAGCCCGTCAGGCTCGCGCCGAGCTTTTCCACGGTCTGGAGGACGGTCGAAGGGAGCTCTGGCCGGGCCTCGACGGGGAAGCGGATCAGGATCACTCCGCTCGAAGCCTGCGAGCCGGCATAGACGAGCTGGCCGAAGTCCTTGTCCTCCGTGAGGAGGACCCGGATTTCCCGAGCGGCAAGCTCAATCACCTCGTCATCAATCGTCTGGGGGGCTGACTCGGCAATGGAGGCCACATCGTGGCCGGCGGCTCGAAGCGCGCGGACGACCGAAAAATCGCAGCTCTCGTCCGCCAGGAACCGCATGTCTCAGTGTGCGGCCGTATTGGTCAGGAACACCGTCTCTTCATGCGCGATCGTATCCGCTGCGTAAGCCATGGCGGCCCGGATGTCCTCGCGATTCAGGCGGGGATAGGCGTCGAGCAGGTCCTCTTCGGCAGCTCCTTCGCTCAGCTTGCGCAGGATCAGCTCGACCGGGATGCGAGTGCCCCGGATCACCGGCTTTCCCATCATCACCTTCGGATGCATTTCGATTCGCTCTCGGAGCGTCATTGCGGAACCTCCAGGACTGTATCAACGCCTATCTTGGCATCGCGGAGGTATGGACGTCCAGTCGGGCGCTTGTCCAGCCGCGGCCTGGGGGAGCGGCAGCACAGAGTTGCATTTCCAGGCGGGATCGGTATCATTCTCCGTGCATGGTCTTTCTCCTTTAATGGGGTAAGGGAGGCGCCAGTGATCCCGCACTGGCGCCTCTCCTGGTTCTTGGGGCCCCGGATCGGTTTCGCTCCCTCCCTCAGCTCGTAGTACCCTGGACGCGATGGCTTCGGTGCGCGTATACACAGCAGTCCGGAAGGTATTTGTATGAAATCACTGCCGATCACGATCGCTCTGTCCCTGCTCTTCACCCTGGGCGCTGCCCACGCAGCTTCGCCGGCATCACCGCGGAAAACGGACGCGCACCAGCTCCTCCGTCTCGCCGAGGCCGGCCTGGGTGACACCGTCCATGCGGCCGAATCCTCCGAGGGGCGGCTCGACCGTGCCAAGCCCGAGCAGCAGCCGTTCTGGCGCGCCGTCGACAAGATGAATGCCGTGCTCCGGCGCGTGCGCGCGGGCATGATGGCGCGGGACGAGAGCTTTTTCCGCGCTCTGGAGGACGGCAGCGTCGCACTGGGCGAGCTGCGTGTGGTCTGGGCGCGGACGGCCGTGCCGGACCTCGGCGTGAACGAGGGTATCCGCATCCTCTCCGAGTCCTACCAGCTCCTGCGCACCGGTTATGGCCGCGAGTCGGTCCGCCACCGCAAGGGGCGCGGGCTGAGCGAGGCCGAGCGCGAGCGGTTCCTCCGCATCCAGCAGGCGCAGCGGCAGTTCGCCGACCTGCTCCGCGAGCTTCAGGAGATCGCGCGCAAGCGGAACGACGCGGCGGCGCTCGCCGAGCTGCGGCGCATGGAGATCGATGCCGAGCGCATCGCCGCCGCCCAGCTCACCTTGAACGCCTACCTCAACGCCCTGATGATCGGCGACTCCCAGCGGGGCGAGTGGACCGGCAACGCGCAGTACGCCGCCCCCGGCGACCGTTCGGAGTGGCAGGAAGCGGAGACCGTCATCGAGGACCTCTACACCGAGGAGGAGGTCGGCCACGTCTACGCCCTTGACCTCGGCACCCTGCCGAACACCGCCCCCTCGGTCCTGACCCACCTCGAAGAGCCCACCGAGCTCCCCGACTCGCTGGCCGCAGACGCCGCCGAGATCGACCCGATCGAGGAACAGGAGGCCTTCTACGAGGAGGAGATGGAGGAGGGCCCCGATACAGATCTCGAGGCGATCGAGGAGATCGTGGTCGTGGAGGACGAAGAGGCGGTCGAGGGGGAGGAAGAGGTGGTGGAGAAGGAGATCGTCCTGGAAGAGGGGGAGGACGCCGAGGAAAAGGCTGAGGCGACCGAGGCAAAGACCGGAGAGAAGACCGAGGTCAAGCCAGCCGAGGCGGTCGATCCCAAGAAGAAGCAGGAGCCGGCCCCCGCTCCTGTGACGAAGGATTCCAAGAAGAAGAGCGTGCGCCCGCCCTCCTAGGGCTCTGCTAAGATCCCACCTCCCGCAGCACAGGAGGTATTGATGGGTCTTCTCAGCGGCACGATCAGCGTCACCCGTTTCAACGTTTCAGTCCCCCCGGACGGTCCCGACTTCGAGCGCGCTCGGTTCTGGGCCATCGAGCCCGGCTCCGAGGTGCGCGAGCGCATGGGGTTCGTCCCGTTCGAGATCGAAGCTCCCTACGAGGTCGGCCAGGGGCGCTGGGCCTTCCGCGTCCGCATCGACAAGGTCCGGCCCGATCCCACCGCGGTCAAGGAGCGGGTCAAGGAGCTGATCCGGGCCGAGATGGAGACGACCGGCGCGCCGTTCGTAGGTTCCAAGACCCGCAAGAAGCTGCGCGAGCTGGCCGAGTCGGAGCTCTGCGCCGGACAGGCGCCGCGCACCCGCATCCTGGAGTGCTGCATCGACGGCACCCTCCTCTACGTGGCGAGCACGGCCAAGACCTACCTGGGCACGGTCCTCACCCTGCTGCGCCAGGCCGGCGTCGAGGCCGACTTCAAGGCGCCGTGGCTCGACGAGGCGCCCGAAGCCGACGAGGCGAGCGACATCGTCCTGCCCAAGGAGCCGGGGCAGTCGGTGCTCGGGTGCCGCTTCCTGCGGGTTCTGCTGGAAGAGCCCGAGGTGATGGTGGAGCCCGAGACCGGCAGCGTCCGCCTCGCCACCCGCGAGGCCAAGGTCTCCCTGACCGGCGCCGTGCTCCACGACCTCTTCCGCTTCCTGGAGGAGGGCGCCGAGATCCTCTCGGCCAAGATCCACGTGGGCACCGTGCTGATGCGCTTCGATGCGCTTTCCTATCGCCTCAACGGCCTCAAGCTGGAGCCGGTCCGCAACGAGCACTGGACGGTCGATCTCGATCAGCGTCTGGAGCAGATCCGCGGCGTGTTCGAGGTGCTGGACGAGAAGTACAAGACCCTCAAGGGCAAGCTCAACGCGGTGCCCGACGCGGCTCCTACGGCCGAAGAACTGGCTGAGGAGCCGCCGTTCGAAGTGGCCGCGGCCTCGTGACCCTCCGCCTCTTCGTGGTCCGCCACGGCGAGACGCCGTTCAACCGGGAGATGCGCTATCTCGGCACGGCGGACGAGCCGCTCTCCCCCAAGGGCGTGGGGCAGGCCGAACAGCTCGCCTCCTCCCTTGGTCTCCTGCCTTTGCAGGCGGTCTACGCGAGCCCCCTCTCCCGGGCCGCGGAGACCGGGCGGCGCATCGCCGAGGCGCGGCAGGTGGAGCTGAGGCTGGAGCCGCGTTTGCGCGAGCAGGCCTTTGGCGAATGGGAAGGGCTGACCCGCTCCGAGGTGCTGGAGCGCGACCGCGACCGGCTGCTGGGCTGGGAGGCTGACCTGAGCCTCACCCCGCCCGGCGGAGAGTCGCTCCTCTCCGTCCAGGAGCGGACGATCGCCCTCGTGGACGAGCTGGCCGGCATCCATCCCGGCGAGTGGATCGCCCTGGTCAGCCACGTGGGCCCGATCAAGGCGCTCCTCTGCGCCGTTCTGGACGCTCCCCTCGCCACCGCCCGGCGCATGTTCCTCGACCCCGGGACCGTGACTGTCATCGACTGGGGCAGGCACCCGGTGGTGCGCCTGTTCAACGCCCACGGCCACCTCGGCTGGGAGTCGGCGCGCTGGATGGAGCGGTAGCTCCCATCCACTTTCCCGGATCGGAAGCGTCCGGAAAGTTGGACGCCTTCCTTCTCTTCCCTCTGAAATCACCCCGGCATGCGGCTTGCGCAGAGGAGAAGACATGCGAACCGCCATCCCGGCCGTTCTGGCTGTAGCCGCGCTGGCTCTCCCGCTTCCGGCCCGGGGGACGTCGATGGTCGTCGGCGATCCGCTCCCCCTCGACAAGACCGAGTACGAGACGGTCGATGGCTCGGACGCTTTCGTCCTGGCGCGCGCGGTCGGCTCGTCCGGAGAGACGGTCCGCCTCGAAGTCGAGGAGGAGCTCAAGGGGAAGCCCGGGAAGACCCTCTGGCTGTCGGGCTGCATCGACTCGCCCGCGCAGGGGGAGATCTCCCGTTGCGACTACAAGGCGGGCGCGCTCTACGGCATCTTTCTTTCCCGCGAGGAGGACGGCTGGTACATCCCGGACTTCGGGTTCAGCGTCGAGGTGAAGCCCGAGGACGAGGACTGGTTCGGCGCGCTGCGCCTCTTCGCCGGCATCTCGGCCCTCGAGGACGACGCGCGCGAGGGGCAGGCCCTGCGCGAGCTGCGGGAGGCAGCGCTGGCGGAGCCCGGCCGCTACCCCGCGAAGCTCGCGAGGATGATCGACCTCCACTTCGGGCGCCCCTCGACGAGCAAGTCCTTCTCCGATCTCGTGGACATGTACGACTCGGCGTTGAACGACCGCGAGCGGCTGGAGGTGCTCCGGACCCTGCACCATGGCCGGCACCTCGAGACCGCGGGCTTCTTCCGCGGCCTGCTCCTCGGCGGCGAGCCGCTCTGGCTGCTCAAGCCGGTCCTCGAATGGCTGGCCGAGAACCCCGGCGAGGCGCCGCGCATGGCGGACCTGGGGCAGGCCTGGCTCGCGCATCCCTCGGAGGACCGGACCGGCCTGCTGGAGCTGATGCTCGACCTGGCCGAGCCCGGCGACGCGCAGCTCCTCTGGAGCCTCCTGCCCTCGACCACCCTGGACGAGAAGAGGGAGCTCGTCCCCTGGATCCTGGAGAACGCCAGGCCCGGCGCGCTTCGCCTTCCCGCGGACGAGGCCATCAGAAAGGACCTGCTCCTCCTCTGGATCGAGAAGAGCACCCCTCGCCTGGAGGCGTTGCTGCGCCAGGACGACGTCCGGGACTGGCGGTCGGTGCCCCGCATCGAGAAGGCGTTCGAGGCGTCGCGCAAACCCGCCGAGAGGCGGCAGATCCTGATGGAGATCGCGCGCCGCCACCGCGAGGACCTCGCTATGATCGCGCGGCTGCTCCGGGGAGCTTCGGAGGGGGAGGCCGACGTCCTGCTCCAGTGGGCGACGCTCCTCGATGCGCCGAGGAACCTCCTGGTGGAGGGCTACCGCGGCGCCTCCGGCGAGGAGCAGAGGAACCGCGCCCTCTGGCTGCTCTTCGCGGTCGCGGTCGACGCCGAGATCGAGCCGCTGCTTTCGGAGATCGGGGCCGTAGGCGAGGGAGGTGCCCGCCTGGAGCGCGTCGTCCGGGCGTTCCGGACCTGCCCGAACGCCGCCGTCCGGTCGCTGATCGCGTTCCACGTCGGGCACGGGCTCGCGGAAGCCCGCGACCTGCCGGCGGTGCTCCGGATTCTGGAGGGGGCGAGCCTGGCCGAAGCCCAGGAGCTGGCGCCCTGGCTCGCCGGGAACCCCGCTCCCGAGGCGCGGGCTCTCCTCTGGCGCCTGCCTATTCCGTCGCTCTACGAAGAGAGGCAGCTCGCGGTGGTGCTGGCCGCCGCCGGAGACACCGAGATCCTCGACATGGCGCTCGGGCTCCGGCGCCGGCTTGCGACCGAGGACGATCCCTGGGCCTGGCTGGTCCTCACCCGTTCGCCGCTGCCGGCCGCCGAGGAGGAGGCCCGCTCCATTCTGGAGGAAGGGGGGTACGGCCTGGAGCAGCTGGTCTGGGCGCTCGGGGAGGCGAAAAACGCGAGCCCCTGGCGCGAGCGGTTCCTCGAAGAGGTCGCCCGGTCCGAGGCCGTGGCCCGAACCACCCGGGAGAGCGCGCTCACTTACCTGGCGCGGCTTTCTTCCGCGGCTTCGCCGGAGCCTTGAATTCCGCCACCACCGGGATGTGGTCGGACGGGTGCTCCCCCTTGCGCTCGTCGCGGTAGAGCGAGACCCCGGTGCAGCGCTGAAGCATCGTCTTCGTCCCCAGGATGAGATCGATCCGCAGGCCGTTGTTCTTCGGGAACGCGAGCCGCCGGTAGTCCCACCAGGAGAACAGGCCCCCCTCCTCGTGGTGCTTGCGCAGGAGGTCGGACAGCCCCCACTCCATCAGATAGGCCAGGGCCTCGTGCTCGCGCGGATGGAAGTGGATCCTCCCCTGCCAGAGCTCCAGGTAGCGCACGTCCCGCTCATCCGGAGCGATGTTGAAGTCCCCGAGGAGGAGCAGCGGCTTTCTGGCCGACTCCGCGGCCTCCAGGAACTGGCGCAGCCGCACGAGCCAGTTGAGCTTGTAGATGAACTTCTCGCTCTCGGGCGACTGGCCGTTGGGCACGTAGACATTGACGAGGCGGACTCCGCCGACGGTTCCGGCAATGAGCCGCCGCTGGGCATCGGGCTCGTCGTCGGGCAGGCCGCGGACCACGTCGGTGAGGGGCTTCTTGGAGAGGATCGCCACGCCGTTGTAGGTGGGCTGGCCGAAGAGCTCGACGTGGTAGCCCAGCTCCTCGAAGGCGGAGACCGGGAAAAGGTCGTCGGTGGTCTTCGTCTCCTGCATGCAGAGCACGTCGGGGAGGAGGCGGGAGGTCCAGTCGAGAACCCGGTCGAGCCGGGAGCGGACGGAGTTCACATTCCACGTGGCGACGCGCATGGCGCGGAAACTCTACAGAAAGTTGCCCGCGGACCCAAACACTCGGGGCGCATGCCCCGTATATATGGATGGAGACGGCAGAGAAGAAGAAAAGACAATCTCCTCTCCAAACCTCCCTCCTCCGAAGCCCCGCCGAACCAGCGGGGCCTTTTTTATTGATGGTTGATCCCATCCCCCCCTCTCCGCTCCCTCGGAAACCGCCGGCCCCCGTCCCTCATCGGCGGCAGGCGCCGGCGCGGGGGCTGCTGCTGGGGCCCGAAGCCTCCCGGCCCCGGAGGGCGCATGCGCGCGATGATCCGCAGGTACTCCCTCTCCTGTCCGGGGCTCAAGATCTCGCGGGTGGCGGCGATGTTCTTCGCGAGCGCCTGCTCCAGCGTCAGGAAATCGCGGGCGGACTGCTGGAGCAGGGCGTCGATCCGCTCCTGGTCGGGCTCGCGGGAGACCAGCTCCCGCCGCACCTCCCGCTGGCTCTCGGCCTGACGCATGCGGACGCGCACCGTCTCCTCGAAGAGCTGCCTCTGCAAGTCCAGGAACTGCCGGCGCTGCTCCCCTTCGAGGCCGAGATGGTCGGCGAGGCGCCGGAAGCGGGGGAGCGGCTCGCCCTCCGGCCGCTGCAGGCCCGGGCGTTCCGGACGCGCCGCGAATCTGCGCGTGGCCACGGCCGCCACGAGCCCCAGGTTCACCCCCAGCGAAAGCAGAAGGGCAATGACGACCCACCAGCGCCTCACGGCTCGAGATCCTCGAGGGTGGTGAGATAGCTCTCGGCCAGGCTGCCGTCGACGGTTGAGAGCTCCTCTTCATGGACCGGATCGGCGGCCGGCGTCCAGCCGACTCCGACGCCGACGGCAGTCCCGAGGATCAGCGCGAGGGCCGCGGCAGCCCGTACCCAGCCCGGAGTGGGAGCGCTCTGCTCAGTTCGAGCATGGGCCGCGACCCTCTGGGCGAAGCCGGGGGGGACCGGCGCGGCTGGCGGCAGGGCGAGGCCTTCCCAGCTTTCCTGGAGACGGCGGTATTCCTCCGCCAGGGCGGGCTCGCGCTCCATCTGCGCCCGCAGCTCGCGGGCCCGCTCCTCCGGCATCTCGCCGTGGAGGAGACGCATCAGGTCCAGCTCCATCCGGTTCATCTCTTGCCCTCACTCCTTGAAACCCGCGGAGCGCCCTTCTCCTGCGATCCTGCGCATCGCCCGGAAGAGGCGGCTCTCCACCGCCCCCTCGGTGATGCCCAGGACCTCAGCGGCCTGGCGGTAGGATAAGCCCTCGAAGCGGACCAGGATCAGGACCGCCCGCTGGTTGTCGGGGAGCTTCGCGATCGCTTTGCGGGTGGATTGCCAACGCCGGCGGGCCTCCAGCGCGGAGATCGGGTCGGGCCGGGTATCGCCGATATGGGCGGGATCGAAGGCCGGCGCACCCGGCTCTTCAGGGTCCGTTTCGAAGCGCAGGAAGCGGACCAGCTTGCGCCGCCTGAGCTTGTTGAAGCAATGGTTGACCGCGATGCGGTAGAGCCAGGTGTAGACCTGGCCCATGGGGCGGACCTCCCCGGCCTTGCGGAACGCCTTGAGGAAGACCTCCTGGGCGGCGTCGCGGGCCTCCTCCGGATCGCCGAGCAGGCGCTCGCAGAGGCGGAGCAGGCGCTCCTGGTGGGCCTCCACCAGCCCGGTAAAGGCGCCGGTGTCGCCCGCGGCCACCCTCGCCAGGGCATCCCAACCGGGGTCCGTCGGGAGGTCGGAGCCCACGGCGGGCTAGCTCGGCTGCCGCGGGCCGCCGCTCAATTGGCTCTGGAACTTGGAGATGTGCTCTTCCACCAGGCGGTGGACGCCGAGCCGCTGCAGCTCGGCGGCGAGCATCAGGATCTGGTTGGCCTTGAGGGGGTAGTCCTTGTAGATGACCTGGAGGACGCGCTTGAAAGCGGCGTCCAGCTCGGGATCGAAGCCTCCCTCAGGAGGCACGGCGGCTCTCCGCCGCTTCGTGCATCTGCTCGGGGTCGTATTCGTAGATCAGCGTGCGCACGGTGTGCTCGGGCGCGATGGCGATCCCCTCCTCGTACCCCCACATGTTGATCGTCTCCCACGGGCAGTAGCGCGCGCAGAGCTGACAGCCGATGCAGCGCTCCAGGTCCACTTCGACGAGCTTCATGAAGTCGCGGAACTCGGGGCCGGGGACGATCTCGATGCAGTCCACCGGGCAGAACGAGATGCAGGCTTCGCATCCGGTGCAGCCGGTCTGGTCGATGACAGCCAGTTGCTTCGGCGGCTTGGGACGCGGCGGCTTGTCGATCTCGATCTTCTTGGGGTATGGGAACTCTGCCATAGTTGATCTCCGGGGCGTACTTTACCAGAACCGGTCCGGGCGTGGCAGAATCCCCGCCGTGATCCTCGACCGCATCTCCCGATTCGTAGCCGAACCCCCGAGCGCCTCCTTCGACGAGCTGGCCCTGGAAGCCTTCGCGTTTCAGTTCGAGCGCATCGAGCCCTACCGCCGGATGTGCGCGGGGCGCGGGGCCGTGCCCGGAGCCGTGACCGACTGGCGCAAGGTGCCGCCGGTGCCCACCGCGGCCTTCAAGAGCCTGACGCTCGCGGCCGAGCCTGCCAAGGAGATCTTCCGGAGCAGTGGGACGACCAGTGAAGCCCGGAGCGTCCATCATCATCCCCATCCGGATCTCTACCGGCTGACGATCGACGCCTCCTTCCCCCGCTTCTGTCTGCCGCTGGGGAGCACCGCGCCGATGCTCTCGCTCATCCCGACGCGGGAGCAGCTCCCGGACTCCAGCCTCTCGTTCATGATCGACCACGTGCTCGCCCGCTGGGGAACGCCGGAGAGCGCCACGACCTTCGGCTCGCGCGGGGTAGACGTGGGGAAGGCCCGCTCCTGGGCCGGGAGCCGGCAGCGCGAGGGGCGGCCGGTGCTCGTCCTCGCGACCGCCTTCGCCCTGGCGCAGTGGCTGGAGGGGTTGGAGAGGATGGGGTTGCGCTTCCGCCTCCCGGCGGGGAGCGCCATCTTCGAGACCGGCGGCTTCAAAGGGAAAACGCAGGAGCTGACCCGCCAGGAGCTGGCGGAGCGCCTCGGCGCCTGGCTCAACGTGCCGCCGGGATCGATCGTCCGCGAGTATGGAATGACCGAGCTGACCAGCCAGTGCTACACCCGGGCGCTCCTCGGGGAAGACCCCGACCTCTTCGTGGCGCCCCCCTGGGTGCGGGTGCGCATCCTCGATCCCGCCACCCTGGAAGAGGCGCCGGCCGGCACCCCTGGCCTGATTGCCGTCTTCGACCTTGCCAACCTCGGCTCGGCCGTCCACGTGCTGACCGAGGATCTGGGGATCGCGGAAGGGGAGGGCTTCCGGTTGTTGGGGCGGGCGGCAGGGGCGGAGCTGCGCGGCTGCTCGCTGGTCGTGGAAGAGCTACAAAGGTCTCCAAATACCCAATAGATTCCCCTCCGGGTCCCGGAACCTCGCGAACATTCCGAAGTCTCCGACCTGTCTGGGCGGCTGCTCGACCGTTCCTCCTCCCTCCACGATCTTCTCGATCCAGGACGCCAGCGCGCCATCCACGTGGATGACCAGCAGCGGGTGCTCGTAGCCTTCGCCTGCCGGGACGATCCCACCGCCGAGAGCATCCCCGGCAACTCCGCGGATCTTGTAATAAGGGTGGCCTTCCCAGGGCAGAGGCTCGACCTGCCAGCCGAAGATCTCGCGGTAGAAGAGGGCGGCCCGCTCCGGATCGCGGGCGGGGATCTCGAAATGGCTGACCGTCGCTTTCATCCGGGTATAATGCCCCAACCAATTTGGCCGGAGGAACAATTCAGGTGCAGATGAACGCACAGGTCGAGCGCTTGGGGCCGCTCGGCCGCGTGGGAGAAACGCCCCCGCAGGCCATCGTGCTCGGCATGCACCGTTCCGGGACGTCCGCTCTGACGGGCCTGCTCGACCGGCTGGGTTTCTACGCCGGGCCCGACGAGAGCCTGATGGGGGCCGACGACCACAACGCCATGGGCTATTGGGAGCTCGGCGAGGTCCAGGCCTTCAACGAGGAGCTGCTCGCCATGCTCGGAGGCAGCTGGACGGACGTGCTCGAGATCGATCCGCGGCGGCTCGGGAAGTCGACGCACGCCAGCTTTCTGTGCCGCGCGAGATCGCTTGTCGGCCACCTCAACTCCTACGGGCCCTGGGTGATCAAGGACCCTCGGCTGTGCCTCCTCCTGCCCTTCTGGCGCGATCTGCTCGATCGCCCTGTTTGTATCCTGATCCATCGCAATCCGCTCTCGGTCGCGCGATCGCTCACGCGGCGCGACGGCCTTCCGATCCGCGTCGGAATCGCCCTCTGGGAGCATTACAACCGCGCGGCGCTCGCTGCCAGCCAGGGGCTGCCCCGCGTGCTCGTCCGCTATCGCGACCTGATCGACGACCCCGCGTCCACGGCAACGAGACTGGTTCGGACGCTCAGGGCTCGCGGGGCGCAAGGGTTGGACGGACTGCGCGACCTCTCGAAGGTGGACGCCCGGACTCTTCTCGACAGCTCGCTCGAACATCATTGCACCGCTCCCGGCGAGGAGCTCGGCTACCTCAACGCCGGGCAACGCGAGCTGCTCCGCGCGCTCGAGAGCGGCTCTGCGCTGCTCGATCCGGTGAAGCCGCTCTCGCCGGGTGCTCGCGAGATCCTCCAGGAGCACGCGCGCCCTGCCCGCAAGGCCGCCGCGCCGCTGCTGCGGTCCCTCACCGTTCTTCGCGAGCTCGAGGACCGTGTCGAACGCATCGAAGAAACCCTTACTGACCTGACCGCCGAGCTGCACCGCAAGCAGAGGGCGGTGGACCAGCGGGAGGCGCTGCTCGCTGCCATATTCGACTCCCGCAGTTGGCGCCTGCTGTTCGGCTTCAAGCGGCTGCTCGGCATGCTGTGGAACCAGCAGGCAACTACCGCCCTCGATCGTTGGAAGGCGCTGCGCGACAGCTAGACTCCGTGTTGATGGACATCCCGTCCGAAGACCTCCTGGCCGCCTGGGGGGAGACGGTCGAAGCTTTCCTCGATCCCGGCTCGCCGGAGCGGCTCGCGCTCGATCCCGAGCTGGCGAGGACGTCCCGCCTCTCGCGGGAGGGGCTGGCCGCGGCTCTCGAAGCCGTGCTCGGCGGCGTCCGGACCAGTCCGGCCGCCGCTCTCCTTGCAGAGGCCGAAGGGTTGCCTCGGGGCGGCGGGCAGGTGCTGGTGGTGCTCGCTTCCAACCTCCCGGCCCTCGCGGTCCAACCGCTCTGGCCGGCTTTGATCTTGCGGCGGCCTGTCCTCCTCAAGTCCCCCTCCTCGGAGCCGGTCTTCGTTCCCGCCTTCCTCGCCGCGCTGATCCGCCGCGAGCCTCGCCTGGCAAAATTCGTGGCCTCGGCCACCTGGCGCGGAGGGGATGAGCGGATCGAGGCTTCCCTCCTCGAACAGGCCGCCACGGTGATCGCCTATGGCGACGAGCCCGCGCTGGCGGATCTGGAGCGCCGGGCTCCGGGTAAGGTGGTGGGGTATGGCCCGAAGACGAGCCTTGCGGTGGTGGGGGATCCGGAGGGGCTGGCCCGGGACGTCGCCCTCTTCGATCAGCGGGGATGCCTGTCGGTCGCGGCGGTCTATACCTCGGGGAATCCTGAAGAGCTGGCGAGACGGCTGGCGGAGGATCTGGCGGAGCTGTCGCGGCGGTGGCCGCCCGGTCCGGCGGATCCGGCGGCGCTGGCGGCGGTTCAGCAGGCGAGGCTCGAGGCCGAGATGCGGGGCCTGTGGGCCGCCGATCTACCGATCCTCTCGGGCACGGTCCTGGTCGATCCCGATCCTGCCTTCCGGCCCTCTCCCGGGCTGCGGACCGTGCGCGTCCATCCGCTCACGGATCTGGACCGCCTGCCTGCGATCCTGTCTCCCTGGAGGGGGAAGCTCCAAGGGGCGGCCCTGGCGGGCGAGGACGCCTGGCGCCTCGCGCCCGCCTTGGCCGAGTTGGGGATCTCCCGCTGTGCCGTGCCCGGCGAGTTGCAGTCACCCGACGTGACCTGGCACAACGGAGGAATCCACCCTCTGTATGCGCTGCTCTCTCAGCAGACCCAGGGCTCGTCGCGATAGAGAAAGACGAGGTTGGCCTCGTCGAACTTCGCGAAGAACTCGTCCCAGCTGATCAACTGCAGCGCCCCGTCTTCCCGGTCCTCGGGGAACTCGATACGCAGGCCCAGAGGCTGGTCCTGGTGCTCCGGGGCGACCGCTGGCCGCCCGCCCCGCTCTTCAACCCAGCGACGGATCTCTTCATGATCTGTCGTCGTCCTGTTATCGGCCATGGTGTTTCTCCTATGCTGAAAACTGCTCAGCCGTTGACCACCTCTCCTCCGTTGGGATGCAGCACCTGCCCGGTCATGTACGACGAGTCGTCGGAAGCCAGGAAGACGTAGCAGGGCGCCACCTCTTCCGGCTGGCCCGGCCGGCCCAGGGGCACGTCGGCCCCGAAGGTCTTGACCTTCTCCTCGTCGAACGAGGCTGGGATCAGCGGGGTCCAGATCGGCCCCGGCGCCACGCCGTTCACCCGGATCTTACGCTCCGCCAGATTTGTGGACAGCGAGCGGGTGAAGGCGACGATAGCCCCCTTGGTCGAGGCATAGTCGATCAGGTGCGAGCTCCCCCGGTAGGCGGTGACCGAGGTCGTATTGATGATTGAGCTCCCCTCCTTGAGATGGGGGAGAGCTGCCTTCGCGATGTAGAAATAGGAAAAGATGTTGGTGCGGAAGGTCCGCTCGAGCTGCTCGGGGTCCTCCGCCTTCGGCTTCGGCGTCATCTCGGCCTCGATGCCCGGCTGCCTGTCCTGCTTCTGGGGCGGCAGCGTCTCCTTCTGCTCCTGGTCCTCCGGCATCTCTCCTCCCTGCTCCGTATATGTCCCTAGCTGGAGAACGCCTCTTCGTTGACGTGGCTTTCCGCGAGCCGGGTCAGCAGCTCGTCCGTCTGCTCCTCCTCGTCCAGGGTGCGCTCGAGAAGCGCCACCTGATCGTCATGGCCCAGCAGCTCGGCGTAGGTGCGCACCGTACCGTAACCGGCAATCTCATAGTGCTCCACCCGTTGGGCCGCGGCAATGAGGCCGGCGTCCAGAACGGCCGGCTCGCCTTTCATCTGGAGCATCTGCTCGCCCTCGCGGACCAGACCCTTCATCCCCTCGCAGGTATGTCCCTTGGGGTTCTCGCCGAGAGCCTGGAAGATCCGCTCCAGGCGGCGGACGTGCTCCTGGGTCTGACGGAAGTGTTCCGAAAAGGCTTGCTTCAGGTCGGCGGCCGACGCGCCGTCGGCCATTTTAGGAAGCGCATCGAGCAACTGGGTTTCCGCGCTGTAGAGGTCCTTGAGCTGCTCGAGATATAGGTCTTTCAAGGATTCGAGCTTCATGTGTTTCCTCCTGTTGTCCTGCATGGGCTTCTCGTTGGCGCTATAGATGAGCAACTTTGTTTGAGTTGCGCTTGCGAGAGCTTGAGGCCTGCCTCACCCCCTTTCCTCGATTTGATGGCTCCAAGAGTGGAGCGACGACCTGAGTTTCAAGAACCGTGCCGGGGCGCGATGGGCCGGATGCCAGTAGCCGCGAGCATCTCGTCCTCGATCCAGCCGAGCTCCTCGCGGGGCTCGCCGGGCTCACAGAGGTAGATCTCGTGGCCGGGCCGGCCGGTGACCCGCAGGCCGGAGGAGCGGAGCATGGCCTCGACCGCGGCATGATTGGGCGCCCACCAGTTCGTCGGATCAGCCGCCAGCCGGTGCTCCAGGAAGGCCATCCTGGGCCAGCCGGCGTCGAGCAGGGTGTCGCGCTCGTCGATGGGGAGGTCGGGCGGGGCCTCGTAGACTTCCTCGCCGGGCATGGTGAGGGTCTGGAAGACCATCAGCCGGCGCACCCGGCGGGCCACGATGTCGAGCCCGAGCAACGGGTACCGCAGGTGGTAGAAGACGCCCATGAAGAGGACGAGGTCCCAGCGCTCGTCGCTGTGCGCGAGGTCGTAGACCTGCATGCGGCGGAACTCGACGCGGTCCTCGACCCCGAACCGGCGCGCGGCCCAGCGGGCCTGGCGGAGATAGCGCGGGTCGTAGTCGATGCCGGTCACGCGCGCGCCGCGCCGGGCGAGCTCGAAGGAGTAGAAGCCGGCGTTGCAGCCGATGTCGAGAGCCGTCCAGCCGTGGAGGTCGGCCGGAAGGTGGTCGCGGATCTGCTCCCACTTGAAGGTGGGGAAGTCGCCAAGGAAGTGGTCCGGAGCGGTCTGGGTGCCGTCCGGCAGGTGCAAGTTATGAAACCAGGGTCCGAGTGCGGAGATCTCGTCGATCATATTTCCCAGGACTACGAAAGCAATTAGCGGGCCACGGCGATTTGTATTCCGAACCCCGGCGACCTCCGCAGCCGTACCGGCTTGCGCGGCCGGAGTCCCGCGTCGCGCTGCCAGGCGGCCATCTCCTCGAACGACCAGGTGCCGGACTCGCTGGTCAGGGCGAAGTAGAGATCGAAGAGGGCGCCGACCTGACCGCTCTCCGTGGGGGACTCGCGGCGGAATATCTCGACGATGGCGAAGACCCCGCCGGGGCGCAGGGCCCGCGCGATGCGGCGGGCGAGCTCGCGGTTGGTGGCGTCGTCGAAGTGGTGGGCGAGGTTCGAGAGGAGGACCACGTCCCAGGCTTCGGTGCCGAGATCGTCCGTGAGGGCGTTGCCCGGCCGGTGAGCGACGCGGTCGCCCATCCCCTCCCGGGCCAGGATCGGGGCGGCGTGCTCCACGGCCTTGGGAAGGTCGAGGACCACGGCGCGCAGGCCGGGGTGCTTGCGGCAGAGGGCGGCCGAGAGGAGACCGTGGGAGCCTCCGATGTCCAGCAGGTCGCAGGCGCCCGCGGGAACGGGGATGCGCTGCGCCTGCTCGGGAATGCCCAGACGGGCGACGTCGGCCATTCCGCGCTGGTAGAGCGCCCACTGCGCCGAGGTCATCTCCCCGTGGATGTCCAGCGTCTCGCCGGTGCGCACGAAGTCATCGAGCCGGGCGATCCAATCCCACTCCAGGTAGCGGTAGAGGAGGCTGTCGTGGAGCGAGAGGAGCCATTTGCGGCCGTCGCCGGTCAGCTCGTAGCGCCCTTCGGAGAGCTTGACGTACTCGAGGCTGGCCAGCGTGTCGAGGAGAATCCGGGTGGCCCGCGGATGAGTCCGGCAGCGGGAGGCGACCTCTTCCGCCCCGAGCGCGCCGTCGGCCAGAGCCTGAGGCAGCCCGAAACGCGCGGAAACCATCAGCGAGCGCGTGAGCAACAGAGTGGGAAGCGTCTCCGCGAGCGGGCGGGGCACGAGCCCCAACCCGATGGCGAGCCGCTCGACCAGGGTTTCGGGGATCGCACCGAGCTTCACCCCGCGGAGCTTAGCCGACGAGTAGAATCCGCGCTATGAAAAGGCTCTGCTCTGCTCTTGCCCTCCTCGTCGCCTTGCCGCTGACCGCGGCAACCCCACGCCCCGAGGACGTGCCCAAGCCCGAGCCGGTCGCGCTCGGGCTGGCCGGCGACGCCCGCCCCGACGTCCTGCGCTACCTGTACGTCCAGACCGCGAGCAGCCCGTCCCTGTCGCCGGACGGCCGCCAGCTCGCCTTCCGCACGGAGATCACCGGCCAGCGCCAGCTCTGGGTGGTGGATGCAGCCGGCGGCTGGCCGCGCCAGCTCACCTTCGGCAGCGAGGGGATCGCCGGCCATGAATGGTCGCCGCGCGGCGACTGGATCTTCTACTCGGCGGACCGCGGCGGCAACGAGCGCGAGGGCTTCTACCTGATCACCCCGGACGGCACCCGGGAGCGCGAGCTGCTCCCCCCGTCCGAAGTCTTCCGCGAGTTCGGCGGCTTCTCGCCCGACGGCGCCCGGATCGCCTATTCCGTCACCCCCGAGGGGAGCGACACCTACGACATCCATGTCCTCGACGTGGAAACGGGCAAGGACCGGCTGGTGCTCAAAGGGAGGTTAGGGCTCTACGTCGCCTCCTGGAGCCCGCGCGGAACGCACGTGATCCTCAGCGAGACCCGGGGGGAGGACGCCAACGACATCCATCTCCTCGACCTGGAGAGCGGCAAGCTGGAGACCCTCTTCAAGCCCGAGGTGGCATCGGCCTATGGCAGCTTCGCCTGGAAGCGGGACGGCAGCGGCTTCTACCTCGCCACCGACCAGGACCGGGACTTCGCGGGCCTCGCGTGGTATGACCTCGGCCGCCGCGAGCTGAAGTGGATCGAGACGCCGGACCATGACGTCGAGAGGGTGGTGCTCGGCGGCGACCGCTACCTCGCCTGGAACACCAACGAGGGCGGGTACAGCGTTCTCCGCGCCCGGGATCTGACCGACGGCCGGACCCTCGAGGTGCCCAAGCTTCCGCCGGGCGTCTACGGCCTGCAGGAGGCGGAGCGGGCCCCGATCTTCGCCATCCAGGTGAACGGCCCCCAGGTGCCGGGCGACGTCTGGACCTGGGATGCCCGCGAGCGCGAAGCCCGCCGGACCACCGTCTCCTCGACCGCGGGCCTCGATCCCGCGAGCTTCGTGGTCCCTGAGCACCTCGATTTCAAGGCCAGCGACGGCGTGACCCTTCATGGGCTGCTCTATCTACCGAAGAACCTGTCCGGCAAGCCGCCAGTCCTGTTGGGCGTCCATGGCGGCCCGACAGGCCAGGCGCAGCCGACGTACGACGAGGTCTTCCAATACCTCCTCACCCGGGGCATCGCCGTGCTCGACCTCAACTTCCGCGGCTCCACGGGATACGGCAAGACGTTCGCCCGCCTGGACAACCAGCGCCAGCGGCCGAATGCCGTGCGCGACATGGCCGATGCCCTCGACTTCCTCGCGAAGGACGGCAGGGTGGACGCCTCGCGCGCCGCGGTGATGGGGGGCTCCTACGGCGGGTACATGACCTTCGCGGCGCTCACCGCCTTCCCGGACCGCTTCCGCTCCGGCGTCTCGTTCGTGGGCGTCTCCAACTGGATCACCGCGCTCCAAGGGGCGTCGCCCGAGCTCAAGGCGAGCGACCGCCTCGAGTATGGGAACATCGACGACCCCGGGGACCGGGCGTTCTTCCAGCAGCTCAGCCCGATCGCCAACGTGGCGCGGGTGAAGTCGCCCGTGATGGTGGTCCACGGCGCCAACGACCCTCGCGATCCGGTCACCGAGTCGGACGCCTTCGTGGAAGGAGTCCGCCAGAACGGCGGCGCGGTCGAGTACCTCCGCTTCCCGGACGAAGGCCACGGCCTGCGCAAGCTGGCCAACCGCGTGACGGCCTACCGCCGCGTGGCCGCCTTCCTGGAAAGGACGCTGAGGGCCGGTCCGGCGCACTGAGAGCACTGTTGTCAGTGGAGAGACCCTCCACCTCTTTCAAAGGAGCCGATTCGATGAAGACACCCTCCCTCCTCGCAGTTCTCGGGCTGCTGGCAGCTTCCCACGTCGCGGCCTACGAAATCACCGGCATTACAGCGAGCCAGGACCACAACCTGATCCGGGAAGAGTACATGGTCCAGGTCGGGCCCAATCCCATCGACCGGTTCAAGATGACGCGCGTGGTCAAGGCCGTTCCACCGGCCCGGCTCCGGGGCTCCATCCTCTTCCTCTTCCCTCTGGGCACCACCTTCTCGTTCTACGAGCAGCGCGACCCGAACGGCGCCTTCGGCACCTCGATCGCCGAGTTTTTCGCCCTGCGCAACTACGACGTCTATGGCTACTCGCCCCGTTTCGAGGGCATTCCGGCGGGCGCCTGCGAGTCCGGCCTGTTCGATTGCTCGATCATGAAGACCTGGGATCTCGCCTCCATGGTGGAAGACATCGCCTTCGTCCGCTCCCAGATCGAGGCGTTCCACCACGATACGAAGATCGTGGTCGGCGGCGCCTCCCTGGGCGGCATCCTGGCCGTGGCGGTGGCCGACGACGCGCCGGACGACTACGACGGCTTCCTTCTCTGGGAAGGCATGCTCAACACTCCCGACCCCGCGGTGCGCGCCCTCAACCAGGGCTACTGCGAGACCCTGCAGGCCCAGCTCGCTGCCGGCGCCAGCTTCGACTCCTCGATCGGACTCTTCCGCGAGATCGCCCGGCAGGCTGAGATCAACCCGTCCGGTCTGGCGGCGATCCCGTTGTTCCCGCCGAGCCTGACCAACCACCAGGTCATGGTGCTGTCGCTCAGCACCCCGACGCCCGGCCCTATCAGCATGCCGGTGCCGGGTTACGTCCAGATGAACGGCAGCCTGGCCAAGGACCGCCTCTTCTTCGCGTCCGAGCCCCGGTTGTTCGAGAACGTCGTCCACCGCTTCAACAACTACACCCCGCACGTGACGACCCGGGACATCTCCTGCTCCCTGGCCGGGGTCGAGACGAAGTACGTAGACAACCTGGGCGCCGTCCACGGCTCGGTGCTAGCCATCGGCGGCGGGCGCGGCTTCGGCCCCTACCTGGACGATCAGCTCGCCCAGTTCACCGGGACGACCGACAAGACCCTCCTGCTCAGGGAAGGCTTCGGACACATCGACCACTTCATGACCGCGAAGCATCGGGACTACGTCGAGCGGCCGATCTACGAATGGCTGGTGCGAGTGTTCGGGGAGTAGCCTGAACACGGACGAACACGGACGAGCCGTCAGGGCTGCCCGTCGATGAGCGCGCCGGCACTCTGGCTGGAGCCGTCGGTCCAGACGACGAGGCCCTGCTTCTCGACCGGATCGTAGACGAGCTCGCGCGGGAAGCTGAGGGGTTGGTCGTCCGCCACCAGCTCGCCTGCCGCGCCGTTGAGCGGGTTACCGTTGAGGTCGAGCGCCAGCAGCCGGACCTCGGCCAGGCTCCCGCCCAGGGGGTATCGCGCCCAGACCACTCGCAGGACCTTGCCGTCGAAGTCGCCGACGCCGCTGGTGTCAGCCTGTTCCGGAGCCGACTCCGTCACCTCCCACAGCCGGCGGCCGGCTCCGTCCAGGCGCTGGATGGAGAGGCCGACCTGCCGCTTGCCGAAGTCCTGGTACAGGACGAAGGCGCCGCCCCCGGGACCGGCGGCCAGGCTCGCGAAGCCATCCATATCCGGGCCGCTGGCGACGGCCGTGCCGGAGCCCCAGAGCTTGCGTCCGTCCCGGCTCATCCGCTGGGCCACCACATCCAGGCCGTCGGCACCGTCCGAAAAGGCCACGACCGCTCCACCCTCGCCGTCGGGGACGACCCGCAGGCGCACCGTCACGGAGCCGGAGCCCGAGGAGATGCGGGTCCTGTGGATGAGCTTGCCGCGCCGGCCCCAGAGGGGGGTCCCCTCCGCGGCGAAGTGCTGCCCCTCGACCAGGACCGGGAGCGCATGGCCCGGGGAGTAGCGGTAGTTGTGCCAGACCACCACGAGACCGCCCTCGCCATCCGGCACCGCCTGGGGCGTCATGCGCACACCGGCGAGGCCGCCCGACTTGAGGCCCTTGACGGACCACAGGCGCTGGCCGTCCTCGTCGAGGTGCTGGCAGAGGATGTCGGCATTGCGCGTGGTGCTGCCATCGGTCGATCGGCTGGAGAGGCAGACATAGACTCCGCCGTCGCCGTCCGGCACCAGGGTGGGCGAGGTCTGGAGCCGGCGTCCCGGCTCCCGCGCGGCGACCACTCCGTCACCCGTCCAAAGCCTGTGGCCGTCCCCGTCGTACCGCTGCACGACGACCTCGAACTTGCGGTCTTCAATACCCCGGACGTACGCGACGAACACCCCGGACACGGGGTGGGGGGCGAGCACCGCCTGGGCTTCGACGGCTTTGGGTGAGCCGGCAACGGTGAGGCCTGCCACGGGGAAGACGGAAGAGCCGTCCGGACGCACCCACTGCATGCGCACGTCGGCGTCCGCGTCGGGGCCGGATGCCGCGGACCAGCTCCAGACCACGGCGAAGCCGCCGCCCGGAAGCAAGGCCACGTCCGAGAGGTAGTTCCCGCCCGAGGTGCCGAAGGGGATGACCTGCGCGGCGGATGAGGACACCGCGGCAGGAAGAAGGCACAGGATCAGGGCAGCGAGGCTCAGGCAAGAGCTTTTCATGAACAGTCCTCCTGCCAGGATTGTACTTCTACTTTGTCTGGTCCTTGCGATAGAACGCCGAGATCTCCTTGCCGAGCTTCTCGCGGCGGACCCACTGCTTGACCCACCACATGGGATCGTAGGGCTCGTCGATATCTGGAATGGGCTTGCCGGTTCCGGGCAGGTTGTCGAACTGCCCTTCCTCGATCGCCTGCTGGATGCGGTTCTCCGAGATGAGTTGGATTGCACGGCGGCTGAGACGGTCCTGACTCATGGGCCGGATTATGCCATCGGATTTTCTGTAACGGATCTCCCGTTCGAGCGCCCATGTCAGCATGCAGCGCCCTCCCGCCTGGCAGGAACCGCTGGCCGCCCGCCTCTTCTTCGGAGCGGGGCCGCGGCTGGCGCGCGTCGTGGAGCCGGATCCGCCCGATGCGCTGCGCCCCTGGGAAAACCTGGTGGTGGATCGCAACGGGGCCGGATCCCTGGGCGCCACCTGGTATCCGGCGGCGGGCCGGGCGCGGGGGGCCGTGCTCCTGTTGCACCCCTGGATCGAGTGGGGCCGGTCGTACTTCCACCGCCGGGGGAGGATCGAAGCGCTCCGCGCCGCGGGCTATCACTCTCTGGCGGTGGACCTCGGGAGCTTCGGAGGCGCCCGCCGGCAGCCCGGATTCCTGGACCGCGACGTCGAGGCCGCGCTCGCCTTCCTGCGCCAGCGGGCCGGGGACCTGCCTCTCCACGTCTGGGGCGTGAGCGCCGGAGGCTACTGGGCCCACCTGGTGCTGAGCCAGGCGCCGGGGGTCGCCGGCGCGATGTTCGAGGACGTGTCCCCCCACCTCCTGGAGTGGTCCTGGCGCGTGGCCCCCTGGGGCCGGCCCTTCTATCTCTTCTTCCGCCACGCGTTCGCCGCCTCCTACCGCTACATGGATGCCCGGCGCCACGCGGCGGCGCTGCCCCTGGCCGCGGTGAGCTACGCCAGCGGCGAGCGGGACCGCGGCGTGCGTCCCGAAGACACGCGCACGCTCGCCGCCGCAGCCGGCGCCCGCTGCCTGATCGTCCCGGGAGCCGATCACCTGGGCGCGATCAAGGTCGCGAAGCGCGAAGTGATCGACCTGGCCCTGGATACCTTCGACCGCGCCGCGCGCTGAGCGTTACTGGATACATAACGAGCTCCGGAGGGTCGCCCAACCCGCGGCGGGAAGCGTTTCACCCGCGGCTGGAATGATTCGGGAACCGGGCTTAGTGTTGCAACCGGCCGCTTGAATCATTCAACCCGCTGGTTGATACATTACGGAGCCGGGTGAAATGGATCAACCAGCCAGTTGGACGGCCCAACCCGCGGGTTGAACGTTGCAACCGCCGGGTTCGGAGGCTCCACCCGCGGGTGGAGCGGCTCGGGAGCCGGGTAATATGTATCAGGGAAACACCGTGAACATCCGCGAAGCCACCGCATCCGATGCCGCCGCCCTGGCGGCGCTTTCCACGCAGCTTGGATACCCGACGCAGCCCGGTGAAGCCGCGGAGCGCCTGATCGCGCTCGGTTCCGCCAGCTCCGTCCTGGTCGCCGAGGAGGATGGCGCCGTCCTGGGCTGGATCCATGTCTGCGGGGTCCAGTTCTTCCAGTCGCCGCCGTTCGCCGAGGTGGGCGGGCTGGTGGTGGACGAAGCTTCGCGGGGAAAGGGCGTGGGAAAGCTCCTCCTCGAAGCCGGCGCCCGCTGGGCCGCGGAGCGCGGCTACCGGAAGCTGCGCGTGCGCAGCAACGTGATCCGCGAGGACGCCCACCGCTTCTACGAGCGGGAAGGCTTCCGGCGGACCAAGGCGCAGGCCGTGTTCGACCGCGGGTTATGATCCCCCCGATGGACAGATTCGCCCGCTATAGCTGGTTCACCCTCGCCTACAACGTCGCCGTGGTCCTTTGGGGAACGGCGGTGCGCGCCACCGGTTCCGGCGCGGGATGCGGCAGTCACTGGCCTCTGTGCAACGGGGAGATGCTGCCGCGGGAGCCCCGCATCGAGACGATCATCGAGCTGGCCCACCGCGTCACCAGCGGCCTCGCGGGCCTCCTGGTGATCGGGCTCGTGGTGATGGCGTATCGCAGCCGTCCGAAGGGCCATCCGGCGCGGCGGATGGCGGTGCTCTCGCTGATTTTCATCATGACCGAGGGGGCGGTCGGCGCCGGGCTGGTGCTGTTCGAGCTGGTGGCGGACAATCAGTCCATGGCGCGAGCCCTGTTCATGGCGACGCACCTGGTCAACACGTTCTTCCTGCTCGCCTTCCTGACCCTGACGGCCCACTTCGCCTCCGGCGGCGCGCCGTTCCGGTGGCGCGGGCGGGGGAGCGGGCTTGCGGCTCTCGGGCTGGGTGCCCTGATCGTGGCGGGAGTGAGCGGCGCCGTGGCCGCGCTGGGGGACACGCTCTTTCCGTCCGCCTCCCTCGCCGACGCCCTGAGGCAGGACCTCTCGCCCACGGCGCATCTGCTGATCCGCCTGCGCATCCTCCACCCGGTGATCTCGGTGTCGGCCGGCCTCCTCGTGGCGCTGCTGGCGGCGCGGGCGATGTCCGATGCGGCCCTGGCGCGGCCCGCCCGCTGGACCGCGGGGCTGGTCGTGGCGCAGATCGTGGCCGGAGTGGTGAACGTCCTGCTTCTGGCGCCGGTCTGGATGCAGATCGTCCACCTGCTCCTGGCGGACCTGCTGTGGATCTCGGCGGTGCTGTTCGCCGCGAAGGCGCTGGCGGCTCGGGAGAAGAATGCCGAGTTCGAGGCAGCCGCGAGGTACGTGATGGAGAAGAACGCCAAGTTGTACCAACGGCTCCGCTAATCCGAAGGCGCGGCTATACTCCTTCGCGAGGGAATGGTCATGACTGCTAACGACTTGGAGTCCGAAGTCCTCAAGCTCGATCCAAAGGAGCGTGCTCGGATCGCGCAGCGCCTTCTTGAAAGCCTGGAGGCGCTCTCGGAGAACGAGATCGAGTCTCTCTGGTACCAAGAGGCGGAGCGCCGGGACCGGGAACTCGACGAGGATCCGAGCCTCGCGATTCCTGCTGACGAGGTGATGCGCGAAGCCCGAGCCCGTGTGCGGTGAGCTTCACGGTCTCTTACACGTCAAGGGCGCGGGAGGAGCTCTTCGAGGCCGCCGACTATTACGACTTGGAGAGCCCTGGCCTCGGGTCCTCGTTTTTGGCGGCAGTCGGCCAAGCATTGGAACAGATCACCCTCTACCCGGAATCCGCTCCGGCCGTTCGGGAAAGAGTTCGGCGCAAGACTGTCCAGCGCTTCCCCTATAGCCTGCTCTACTCCCTGCGCGGCCAGAGAATTCGTATCCTCGCCGTCATGAATCAGAAGCGCCGGCCGTTCTACTGGTGGGGACGGCAGTAGGCTGAGAGGGGCTGGGGGTGAGGGCGCGCCCTACCTCTTCTTCTGGTCGCCCTTGTCGCCCTGTCCGGAGGGCACCGTGGTCTTCGCCTTCCGCTTGCGGTCCTGGCTCAGAGACTTGCCCACGTCCACGACCTCGGCGAACCGCCCCTTCTCATCCCGCCGGACGTAGCGCTTGTCGGTGCCGGTGTCGATCAGCTCACGTTTCGAAGCCATTTCGGACCTCCTTTCACGCCGCCCGGCGGCTGAGCAGGCAGAGGGCGTGGCCCTCCAGCTCCTCGGCGCGATGGGTGGCGGTGTGATGGTTCATCACCCGGGCGCGGGCGCGCTCGCCCAAGGCGCGGCGCTCCTGCTCCGGCACGTTGCACAGGAACTGCAACACCTCTGCCGAGGTGTGCGCGATCAGGATCTCTTCCCCGATCTTGAAGATGCTCTCCAGCCCCGGCCAGGAGTCGCTCACGATCGGCGTGCCGCAGGCCGCGGCTTCGAAGAGCCGCACGCTCGGCGACCAGCCGGCGGCGATCATGTCGGCCCGGGTCACGTTCAGCGTGAAGCGCTGCTGGTTGTAGAAGCGGCGGTGCTTCTTCGGCTCCAGGTGCTGGTAGCGCTTGACGTTGCGCGGCCAGCGGATGTCTTCGGGATACTGCGGCCCGGCCACCACGAAGCGGCCTTCGCGCCAGGACCGGGCAGGCTCGATCAGGAGCCGTTCTACCGTGGGCTGGCGGTCGTCGCTGTAGGTCCCCATGTAGCCCAGGTCCCAGCGCGGCTCCAGTTTCTCCGGGTCCTCCGGGTAGTAGAGCTCGGGGTCGAACGAGCAGTAGAGCGCCCGTGCCATGGGCGAGCCGAAGGTGCGCTCCAGCCGCTCGAGCGTGGGGCCGCCGGTGAAGGAGAAGTAGGCGCCGTAGAGCGGGATCAGGTCGGGGTGCAGGTACTCGTAGTCCTGCCGGGCGAGCTTGGCCAGGGTCACCGGCGTGTCGATGTCGTAGAAGGCCGTGGCCCCTCCGGCCGTGCTCGTCACCCACCTCCCGACCTCCACACCCTCGGGCACGTAGGAGCCGACGATGACCAGGTCCGCGGAGCGGACTTCGGACCGGAAGCGGTCCTTGAGCTCCTCCAGGTTGGAGTAGATCTGCGTCTCGCCCCAGGGGGGCGAGGGCATGTCCCGGTTGTCGGCGTACCAGGGGGCGTCGCGCTCCAGGAACAGGATGCGGTGCCCGCGCTTCGACAGCTCCCGCACCAGGCCGCGGTAGGTGGTGGCGTGGCCGTTCCCCCATGAAGAGGTGATCGACAGTCCCAGGATGACGATGTTGAGCGGCTGGCTCATGACTCGACGGTCTCCATGGCCAGAACGGATTCGACTTGGGCGGCCCGGTGCGCGTACGTGTGCTCGGCGAGCACACGCCGGCAGGCCGCCTCGCCGATCCGGCGGGCGCGCTCGGGCGTCAGCTCCCGCAGATGCTCGGCGACCTGGGCGCCGTCGCGCGCCACCAGCACCTCCCGGCCCGGCTCCAGGAACATCTCGATCCCCACCCACTCGTCCGTGATCAGGCACGCCCCGGCGCCGGCCGCCTCGAACACCCGCGTCGCGGGCGAGAAGCCGTAGCGGGCCATGCTCTCGCGCGAGATATTGAGCACCGCGAGCGGCGTGCAGTTGAAGGCATTGTGGTCCCGCGTATACACGTGACCGAGGTAGCGGACGTTGGATGGCATCGCCTTGTCCGCCCAGCCGCTCCCCCCGAGGAGGAAGGTCTTCTCCGGCAGCTTCGCGGCTGCGTCGAGGAAGAACTCTTCGACTCTCGCTTCGCGGTCGGGAAGGCGATTGCCCAGGAAGCCGAGGTCGGCCTGGAACCGCGGATCGGGCTCCACCGGGTGGTGGGTGGTGGAGTCGAGCGCGTTGTAGATGGGCACGCAATCCCGGGCGCCGAAGCCCCGGTAGGCGTCGACCACGGGATCGCCGCCGCCGTAGGTGAAGATCAGGTCGTACCTGGGAACCAGGGCGCGGAAGCGGTCCTCCGGGTCGGACTCCATGCGGTCCAGGGTGGCCGGGGCGTCGACGTCCCAGAAGGCGCAGAGGCCATCGGATCGCCGGATGTCCAGGACGCCTTTTTCGAGCAGCTCGTCGAAGACTCCGACGCCGCTCGCCTTGACTACCAGGTCGGAGCCGCGGGCCTCTTCCAGGCAGCGCCAGGCCGCTTCTTCCGTGGCGGGGTAGACGACCACGCGCGCCCAGTCGGGATCGGGGATGTCCCGGTGCTGCTGGCGCTCGAAGGCGTCGGGCTCGTAGAAGGTGATCCGGTGGCCGCGCTCGGCGAGGTTGCGGAGCACCCCGCGGTAGTAGGTGGCCGCCCCGTTCCAATAGGCGGAGACCAGGCTGGAGCCGAAGAAGGCGATGTTCATCTCACTCCCAACTCGGCGCTCACGGGGACGGAGGAGAGGGCGTCGTCGATCGCCAGCAGCTCGTCCACGCGATGGGCGCAGGTGTGTCGTTCGAGGATGGTCCGGCGTCCGCGCTCGGAGAGTTGCCGTGCGAGGTCCGGGTCATGGAGCACTTCGCGCAGCCGGCGCTTCATCTCCTCGCCGCTCTTCGCCACGAGGAAATCCTCTCCGGGGGTGAACAGCCCTTCCGCGTCGTCCCAGGGTGCGGAGATCAGGGGGATGCCGCAGGCCAGGGCTTCGAAGGGCCGGATCGTGGGGATCCCCGGCAACGCTTCCACGTAGGGCCGGCGCGGCACGTGGACCGTCACCCGGAAGCGGGCAAAGGCGTGCGGCACCAGGTCGTTGGGCAGCCAGCCGGCGTACTCGATCCCCGAGCCCGCCAGGGCGGCCTTGGCCTCGCCGGGGTAGCGCACTCCGTGGACGCGGGTCCTCAGGGCCAGATCGCGGGCGGGGGTGATGAGGAACTCGTGGAGCTCGGCGTTGCGCTCTCCGTCTCCCCAGTTGCCGATCCAGATCAGGTCGCCCTCGCAGGGCTGTCCCTCGATGGGACGAAAGACCCGGGTGTCGGCCGCCTCGTGCCAGGTCCAGGCGCGCTCGGCCCAGCCGCGCTCCAGATACAGGTCGCGGATCACGCGCCCGAAGGCGAGGACGCCGTCGTAGCCCGACAGGTCGTAGCCGGCCATCTGCTCCGGGGCGGTCACGGCGCGGTGATGGGTATCGTGGAAAAGCAGGCGGTAGCCGTTGCGCTGGCGGTGCTCGCCGATCCGCCGGACCAGGCCGTGATCGTTCCACTCGTGGACGAGCACGAGATCGACGCCATCCAGCGCTTCGTCGAGGTCCAGCTCGCCGTAGCGCGTGGAGGTCAGCGTCGGGTAGGCGGCGCGGAAGCCGTCCAGGGCCTTCTCTCCGTGATCGGCCACGAGATTCTGGAGGCTCCAGGAGTCGCGGGGCTCGAAGAAGAGGACTTCGTGGCCCCGCGACTGAAGCTCGGTCCCGATGCCGCGGAGGAAGTGCGCGTTACCGTGGTTCCAGTCCGAGAGCAGCGAGTGGACGAAAACCGCGATCCGCATGAATCTAGACGGCGACCTGCGCGGGGTATGTCTTTTCCATCTCCTCTGTTCCCAGGGAGGCGAGCACCTCGCCGTAAGCCGCGAGGTAGCCTTCGACCATGCGCTCCGTGGTGCGCTCGATGGCCCGCGAGCGGGCTCCGGCGGCCAGGGCGTTGCGGCGGTCGGGGTCCTCGATCAGGCGGACAAGGGCGTCCTCCAGGGCCTCCGGATCGTCCGGCGGCACGAAGACCGCGCGGTTGCGCCAGAGCTCGCGCAGGCTGGGGATGTCTCCCAGCACCAGGGCGCAGCCGGACAGGGCGGCTTCCAGGACCGACAGGCCGAACGGCTCGTAGCGCGCCGGCAGGACGTAGATGGAAGCGCGGCCGAGCCACGCGGCCAGGGCGCGTTGCGAGAGCCGGCCGAGCAGGCGGGTGTGGTGCGGGCGCGCCTCGCCGCCGTCCGGGTGGTGGTTCTCGCCGGCCACGAACACCGGCCAGGGGAGGCGGGGCGCCACGCTCTCCAGCGCCTCCAGGTTCTTGGCCTCGTCCCACAGCCGGCCGGCCGAGAAGAGCATGGGCTCCTTGGCCGTGGCCCGGAACTGGCGCACGTCGCGGCCGTTGTACACCACCGTGGCCCGGGGGAGCGGACCGTAATGGCGGCAGAGGGCAGCCATCATCGCGGAGGATGGCGCGACCACGAGGTCGGCGGCAGCCAGGCCGGCGGCGACCTCCTGGCGGTAGCGGTGCCAGTCCTCCGGCGCGGGCTCCTTCTTGACCGCCTCCCACCAGGAGAGGACGCAGGAGTGGCCGACGACGATCTTGGGGGCCTGCCAGGGGAGCGCCGCGTGGGCGTAGCCGTTGAGGTGGATCAGGTCGGGAGCGAAGCGCTGCTCCAGGCCGAGGAGCCAGTCGCCGGCGCGCTCCACGTCGCGCCAGGGGTCGTCCATCCACTCCAGCTTGAAGCTGCTCTCGAAGACCTTGAGCCGGGGGATGCGCCCGGCCATCTCGCGCTGCAGTCCGTCGGCAGGGGCACCCATGGTGGCGATCGCCACCTCGATACCCTGGTCAGCCAGGCCGCGCGCCAGCTCGAGGGCGTAGGTCCAGACGCCGCCGACCGTGTCCGCGGTCATCAGGACCTTGCGCGGCAAAGGATGCATCTCGCTCATATCGGTCACCTCATCCGGGCCG
>DATLNC010000083.1:0-4550 GCA_035536935.1 Thermoanaerobaculia bacterium | reverse complement strand
TCCGAGGGCGTCAGGTCGTCGGCCACGATGACGATGTCGTTCGGCAGCTCGGAGAGCTCCTGGTGGGCGATCCCCTGGAGGCTGCGGAGCAGGTGCCGGCTGACGTCGGTCAGGTCCTCGCTGCGCTCCCGCAGGTAGGTGTCGTCCATGTGGGCGAACCGGTCGTCGAGCTCCTCCGCCGTCTTGGCGACGGCCCACTCGGCGTTGACGTGGTTCGTACGGATGCGCTGCTCCACCCGGCCCAGGAAGGCGCGGTCGGAGAGCAGCAGGACGTGGGCGTCGAAGATCGCCGCCAGGTCGTTGCCGAGGTCCTCCTCCGCCCGCACGCGGATGCGCTCCAGCTCTTTACGGGCGTGCACGGCTCCCTCGCGCAGGCGGGCGACCTCGTTCTCCACCTGGTCTTCAGGGATGTGGAGGCGGTAGACGTCGGGTCCCCGGGTCTCGATGCACACGGCGCGGCCGATGGCGATGCCGCCCGAGACCCCCATTCCCTGCAATACCTGCATCTCGTGCATCTCGGCTTGAGGCATCAGCACTCCTCGTCGAAGCGGTTGGCGATGAGCTGGGAGATGGCGCGCAGCGCCTCCTCCTCGTCCTGCCCTTCGCAGCGGATGGTCACATGGCTCCCCTGCGCGGCCGCCAGGAGGAGGAGGCCGAGGATGCTCTTGGCATCCACCTCCTCGCCGTCCTTGATGATGGTCACCCGGCTCTGGAAGCCGCCGGTGGTGTGCACCAGCTTGGCCGCCGCCCGCGCGTGCAGGCCCAGGCGGTTCACGATCTCCGTCTCTCGCTCGATCATTTCTCGCTGGGCTCCACCGTCGCCGGCACTTGGACCTGGCACTTCCGGCCGTTCGCCATGTCACCGGCCAGGCAGACGCTCTTCTGGCCCTTGGCCTGGAGCCACTTGGCGAGGTCCGATACGTGGGTCTCCTCCGGCTCGGCCTGGCAGGCCAGGCGCAGCACCATGGGCAGGTTGACCCCCGTCAGCACCTCGACCCTTCCCGCCTGGAAGAAAGTCATGGCGATGTTGCAGGGAGTGCCCCCGTACATGTCGGTCAGGATCAGGACTCCCTCTCCCTGGTCGAGCCGCGCCAGGGCCGTGGCCACCTTGCCCCGAGCCTCGTCGAAGCCGTCGCTCCAATCGAGGGAGAGCGCCTCGAAGCCGTCGAGCCGGCCCGAGATCACGTTCGCCGCGGACATGAGCTCGCGCGCCAGTCCGCCGTGCGTCAATATGAGTTTGCCAATCATGGTTTGATCGTCTTGGAAGAGCGACTGGAAGTATTCGCCTTAATTAATAACCTTACAGCCGGGCCCACGATTCCTCAGCGCCCATCACCCCGAAGTATCCCCCGAAGCATCGCCTCAACGGGCGATATCGCGGTGGATCAGGCGCGCCGGCCAGCCCCGGTCGTCCAGCGCGTTGCGCAGGCGCTCGACGACCGCCACCGACCGGTGCCGTCCCCCCGTACAGCCGATGGCCACCGAAAGGTAGCTCCGGTTCTCCCGGCGGTAACGCGGCAGGAGATAGGTCAGCAGATCGGCGAGCCGCTCCACCACCTCCTCGAAGTCCGGCTGCTGGTCGAGGTACGCCTGAACGCCCTCGTCCTGTCCCGTCTGCTACCTCAACCCCGGCACGAAGTGGGGGTTGGGCAGGAAGCGGACGTCGAACAGCAGGTCCGTGCCGTAGGGGATGCCGTACTTGAAGCCGAAGCTTACCAGGGAAACGACCATCCCCGGCTCTTCCTCGGGATTGCTGGCGAACTCGCGGTAGACCTGGCTGCGGATCTCGTGGATCGACCACTCGCTGGTGTCGAACACCATGTCCGCCTTGGCGCGCAGCTCGGCGAGGACGTCCCGCTCGCGCTGGATGCCCTCGATGACGGGGCGGTCCGGGGCCAGCGGATGGGGCCGGCGGGTCTCCGAGAAGCGCCGCACCAGCACCTCGTCCGAGGTCTCGAGGAAGAGCAGCCGCGGCTCGATCCGCTCGCGGTCGATCTCGGCGAACAGGCGCGGGAACTCCTCGGCGAAGCCGGGCGCGCGGACGTCGGTCACCACGGCGATCCGGTCGTGGCCCCGCACCAGCTCCAGCGGATTGTCGAGGAACATCCGCAGCAGCGGCAGCGGCAGGTTGTCGACCGTGTAGTACGAGAGGTCCTCGAAGCTCTTCGCGACGACGCTCTTGCCCGAGCCGGAGAGGCCCGTGATGATGACGAGCCTGGCCCTACCGGGAAGGGCCTTTTCGATTTCGCTCAAGCTGCGCCTCGAGTTTCCGCGCGAACTCCCGGGCGGAGTGATGCCCCTGGAGCTTCAGCACGTGGTTGCGCGCCGCGATCTCGACGAGGATGCTGATGTTGCGTCCGATCGCGACGGGCATCCGGATGTACGGACAGGGCGTCTCCAGGATGTGGAACAGGGTTTCGTCGAGCCCGAGCCGGTCGTAGACCCGGCCGTCCTGCCAGTGCTCCAGCTCGACGACCAGGTCGATGGTCGTCCGCTCGCGCACGGAGGCGAGGCCGAAGAGGTCCTGGACGTTGATGATGCCGATCCCCCGCAGCTCCATGTGGTGCCGCAGCGGCCCCTCGCTGTAGCCGACCAGCTCGCCGTTGGGATAGCGCTTGACCTGCACCTTGTCGTCCGCCACCAGGCTGTGGCCGCGGGTGATGAGGTCGAGGGCCGACTCGCTCTTGCCGACGCCGCTCTGGCCGATGAGCAGCACGCCCAGGCCGTAGATCTCCAGCAGCACGCCGTGCAGCGAGGTCGAGGGGACGAGGTGGTCCTCGAGGAAGTAGCTGATCCCCTTGATGACCGTCGAGGAGAGGGCGGGCGAGGAGAGCACCGGCACCTCGCGGTTCTGGCACAGGGTGAGGAAGCCCGGCAGGGGGGCGAAACCCTTGGTGATGACGAACACCGGCACCGGCAGGCTGGTGATGCGGTCCAGCCGCTCGTGCCGCTCCTCCTCGCCGAGCGTCTTCAGGTACTCCGTCTCGCTCTCGCCGATGATCTGCACGCGGCCGGGCTTGATGTAGGCGTAGTAGCCCGCGAAGGCGAGGCCCGGCTTCTGCACCCGCGGATGGGTGATCTCGTTGTCCAGGTGCGACCCGCCGGAGAGCACGTTAAGGTGGAGGTAGTTGAGCTCCTCCTCCAGCAACTCGGCGACGCGGACAGAACCGACCGGCATCGTGTTTTCCATCAGCCTCCCTCGTCTCGGAGGAGATCGTACACCGCCGCCGGATCGCGCAGGGCGAGGAGCTTCTCGGCGTTGCCGGGCGCCCGCACCCAGCGCGAGATCGCCGCCAGGATCTGCAGGTGCTCGGCCGGCGAGCCGCTGGGCGAGACGACGAGGAACAGGGCCTTGACCGGCCGGCCGTCGGCCGCCCCGAAGTCCACTCCCCCGCCGCTCGCTCCGGGTCCTATCAGCCCCACCGCCACGATGCCGTGGGCGAGCCCCGGTAGCTTGCAGTGCGGAATGGCGACGCCGGAGCCGATGCCCGTCGAGCCGAGCTGCTCCCGCTCCCAGAGCTTCTGGAACAGCTCGTCGCCGCTCTTCACCAGCGCCGCGCCGGCGATGCGGCCGGCGAAGGTGCGGAGCACCTCCTGGCGGTCCGCCGCGGGGAGATCGGGGAAGATCAGGTCCGGCCGAGTCAGCGACCCCAGCAGCACTTCAACGCTCGCCAGGGAAGACCGCGCTCAAAAGATCTGCTTCCTGTCGGTCGACGAGGGGATGCTCAGCTCGTCCCGGTACTTCGCCACGGTGCGCCGGGCGATCTGGATCCCCTCGCGGTTGAGGATCCGCATCAGCTCGCTGTCGGAGAGCGGACGCTTGGGGTCCTCCGCCTGGATGAGCTGCTCGATCTTGCGCTTGACCGTCAGGGAGGAGATGTTGTCGCCGTACTCGCGGTCGATGCCGCTGTGGAAGAAGAACTTCATCGGGAACAGGCCGCGCTGGGTGTGGATGTACTTGTTCGACACCACGCGGCTGACCGTCGACTCGTGCATGCCGATGTCCTCGGCCACGTCGCGGAGCACCATGGGCCGCAGGTGCTCGATGCCGCGGTCGAGAAACTCGTTCTGCTGGCGGACGATCGACGACGCCACCTTGTAGATCGTCCGCTGGCGCTGGTCCAGGCTCTTGATCAGCCAGACCGCCGAGCGGATCTTGTCCTTGATGAACTGTTGCGCCTCGCTCTGCCGGCCCTCGCTGCGCATGGTCTGCAACATCCGCCGGTAGGCGCGGCTGACCCGCAGCCGGGGCAGACCGTCGTCGTTGAGCTGGATCACGTACTCGTCGCCCACCCGGCGCACGAAGACGTCGGGCTCGATGTAGTGCGGCCGGTCCGTGCTGAACCGCCGGCCCGGATGGGTCTCGAGCGTGCGGATCAGCTCGACTTCCTCTTCCAGCACCGGCAGGTCGACGCCGAGCTTCTTCGCCACCGCCGGGAACTGGCGGCGCAGGAAGAGGTCCCAGGCCTCGATCACCATGCGGCGGGCCAGAGCGTCCTGTGGCACCTCGCGCATGTCCATCTGCCAGAGCAGGCTCTCCGGGAGATCCT
>DATLNC010000082.1:0-71942 GCA_035536935.1 Thermoanaerobaculia bacterium | reverse complement strand
GGTCTCCTGCTGCTGGCTGGTGCGGCGGACGCTCAGGAACCGCAGCAGATCCGCGTCGATACGAGCGCCGCGCAGGTCGAGGCGACCGGAGTCGACATCCGGGACGGGGCTGTGCTGCTCACCCTGGACGAGGCGGTCGAGATCGCCCTGCGGCAGAACCTCGGCCTGTCCATCCAGCGCTATACCCGCAACCGGGCGCGCCTGGCGATCGCGCAGACCTTGGGCGCCTACGACGTGCTCGCTAGCGCCGTCGGTCTCGCGCAGGACAACGCCTCGCCCCCGACCACGCAGCTCCAGGCTTCCGAGTCGAACCTCCAGAGGCTCACCATGGGCTTCGACCAGCTCTTCCCGACCGGCGGCGTGCTCTCGCTGGACTGGGTCAACTTCCGGCAGGAGAGCAACAACGCCTTCAGCCGCTTCAACCCCGAGTACAACTCGGACATCGCCTTCTCGTACAACCAGCCGCTGCTGCGCGGGTTCGGCCGGCTCGCCACCGAGCGCGAGCTCCTGGTGGCGCGCAACCGCAGCCAGGCGAGCCGCGAGGACTTCGAGGGCCAGCTCGTGCTGACCGTGCAGGATGTGATCGACGCCTATTGGAACCTGGTGGGCGCGCGCCAGCAGCTCATCGTGGCGCAGGAGAGCCTCAGCCTCGCCCGCGAGCTTCACGACCGCAACCGCATCCAGGTCGAGGTCGGGACCATGGCCCCCCTGGAGCTGGTGCAGAGCGAGGCCGCCATCGCCGAGCGCGAGGAGGGCATCATCACCGCTCAGTCCGCGCTGGGCGACGCCGAGGATGCGCTCCGCCGGCTGCTCAACCTGCCCGAGGGCGAGCTCTGGGCGACCGAGATCCGGCCGGCCACCGATCCGGCGATCCAGCACACGCCCATCGACGTTGCGGCCGCGATCCAGACCGCCCTGGCCGAGCGCCCCGAGCTGCGCGGGGTGCAGCTCGACATCGAGCAGGCGCGGATCCAATCCCAGTTCGCCCGCAACGAGGAGCGTCCGACTCTCGACCTCAACATCCGCTACGGCTTCGAGGGTGCCGGCGGCAATCTCATCGTGCGGGACGCGGCCGGCAATCCCATCGGTACCACGACGGGCGGCTACAGCGACGCCTTCAGCCAGATCACCGGCCTCGACTACGACGGCTGGACCGCCCAGCTCACCTTCGGGCTGCCGCTCCAGAACCGCAGCGCCCGCGCGCTCCGGGCAATCGCGGACCTCGACCTGCAGCGCGCCCAGGCCGGCCTGGAGGACGCGCGCAACGCCATCATCACCGAGGTGCGCGGCGCCGCCCGGCGGGTGGAGACCGCGGCCAAGCAGATCGAGGCCGCCAAAGCCTCCCGCGTGTTTCAGGAGCGCAACCTGGAAGCCGAGCGCAAGCGCTATGAGAACGGCATGTCCACGAGCTTCCAGATCACCCAGATCCAGGAGGACCTGACCCAGGCGCGCAGCCGCGAGGTCAACTCCGTGGTCAACTATCGCATCGCCCTCGCCGAGTACCAGCGCGCCACCGGCCGCCTGCTGGAGGAGGAGAGGGTTTCGATCGACGACGAGGAGGCCCTGGTCGACCGCTGGCAGTTCTCGCTGCGGGGGAGGTAAGCCTCAGGGCAAGGAGACGTCATGAAGGACTCGAGCTGGGGACGCCTGATCGGCGCCCTCGTCGCACCCGGAGAGACGTTTCGCTCCATCGCCGAACGGCCGACCTGGCTGCCGCCGTTGCTGATCCTCGCGCTCCTGGGCGGCGCCGTCGGCCTGGTCCTGCAGATGCGCACCGACCCGGAGGAGATGGTCCGCGGGCAGTTGGAGATGGTCAAGGTCGACATGCCGCAGGAGCAGGTCGACAAGATGATCGAGGACGCCGAGAACCGGACCACCGGTACCAAGATCGGCCTCGCCGCGATGGGCGCCCTGGGCCAGCCCGTCATGTACGCCGTCGTGGCGGTGCTCCTCTGGATCGGGTTCCGGATGTTCGGCTCCGACATGGACTATCTGCGCAGCCTGGCTACGACGGCGCACGCCTACCTGCCTCTCGCGGTGGGCATGCTGATCAACCTGCCGCTGATGTTCACGCGCGAGACCCTCACCTTCGAGGAAGCGGCCGGCGGCGGCGTGCTGGTGTCGAGCCTGAGGGCTTTGGCGCCGGAGGACGCCTCACCGGTGACCGAGGTCCTGCTGGGGAGCTTCGACCTGTTCACGATCTGGACCCTGGTCCTGCTCACGATCGGCTACAGGGCGGTCGCGAAGGTGTCGACGGCCGTGGCGTCGGGCATCGTCATCCTGTTGTGGCTGGTCTACGTCGTGGGCAAGGTGGCCATCGCGGCCGCCTTCATGCGCTAAGGAGAGGGTGTTGAAACGGATTCTGATCGCGGCCCTGGTCCTTGGGCTGCTCGCCGTCCTGGTGTTCGCGAGCCTGCGCGGCACCCGGCGGGAGAAGGGGACCAAGGTCTACGTGGAAGAGGTCTCGCGCCGCGACATCGGGCGCGTGGTCAAGGCGAGCGGGGAGATCGATCCGCGCGAGAAGGTCAACATCTCCGCCCACGTGGTCGGCAAGATCGAGCACCTCTACGTCGAGGAGGGCGACCTGATCCGCAAGGGCCAGCCGTTCCTCGACCTGGAGAAGGAGGCCTACACGGCCGCCAGCGACCAGTGGTCGGCGCAGCTCCGCAAGGCCGGGACCGAGGTGCGGCAGGCCGAGGTCTCCCTCGCCGACGCCAGGAACAAGCTGGCCCGCGCCCGGCGTTTGAACCAGGAGGGGATCCTCTCGGCCGAGGGGCTCGAGGCGGCCGAGCTCGCCCAGGCCACCGCCGAGCTCCGCCTGGAGGATGCCAAAGAGTCGGTGCGGCAGGCCCGCGCCAACCTGGACAAGGCCCGGGACGATCTGAAGAAGACCACGATCTACGCCCCCCTGACCGGCCGCGTGATCGCGCTCAACACCGAGGAAGGGGAGGTCGTGGTCTCGGGCACGATGAACAACCCGGCGTCGGTGATCGGCGAGATCGCGGACCTCTCGGTCATCCTCGCCAAGGTGGACGTCGACGAGACCGAGGTGGTCCTGGTCAAGCCCGGCCAGAAAGCGCGCATCCTGGTCGATGCGCTGCCCGACAAGGAGTACCACGGCCGGATCGCGGAAGTCGGCAACAAGGGCTTCAGCCGCGCCCAGCAGCCCGACGTCACGTTCTTCAACGTCGAGATCCTGCTGGAGGATCCGGACGAGGACCTGCGGCCGGGCATGTCGGTGCGGGCGGAGATCGACACCGCGGTCCACTCGGACGTGCTGGTGGCGCCGATCCAGGCCGTGGTCGAACGCGACGTCAAGGACAAGGAGACGGACGTTGTCTTCGTGATCGAGGACGGCAAGGCCGTGCAGCGGGTCGTGAAGACCGGCATTTCGGACGAGACGCAGGTCGAGATCGTCTCCGGCCTGAAGCCGGGGGACAAGGTGGTCACCGGGCCGTACCGCTCGCTGCGCGACCTGAACGGCGACGACGCGGTCAAGGTGACCGACCAGAAGCAGGAGGAGCGGACCCGGCGTCAGAAGGCCAAAGAGAAGAAGGACGAAACCGAAGGGGAAGTCGAGGTTGAGGTCGACTGAGGTCGACTGAGGTGGATTGATGGCGCTGATCGAGATACGTGACATCTACAAGATCTACGACATGGGTGCCGAGAAGGTGCACGCGCTCAACGGCGTGAACCTGGAGATCCAGGGCGGCGAGTACGTGGCCATCATGGGCTCGTCGGGGAGCGGCAAGTCCACCCTGATGAACCTGATCGGCTGCCTGGACACGCCGACCTCGGGCGTCTACCGCCTGAACGACGTGGAGGTCCAGGGGCTGGGGGACACCGAGCTCGCGGGCATCCGCAACAAGGAGATCGGCTTCGTCTTCCAGACCTTCAACCTGCTCGCCCGCACGGACGCGCTGCACAACGTCGAGCTGCCGCTCATCTACTCCGGGGTCCCGCGCAAGGAGCGGCGAGCCCGGGCGGAGCGCGCGCTGCAGCGGGTGGGGCTCGGGGAGCGCATGCACCACAACCCGAACGAGCTCTCCGGCGGCCAGCGCCAGCGCGTGGCGATCGCCCGCGCCCTGGTCAACGAGCCGTCGCTTCTGCTCGCCGACGAGCCCACCGGCAACCTCGACTCGGCCACCTCCAAGGAGATCATGGATCTCTTCGACGAGCTGCACCAGGCGGGCAACACGGTCCTCCTGGTCACCCACGAGCCCGACATCGCCGAGCACGCCTGGCGCCAGGTCCAGCTCCGCGACGGCAAGGTGACGGACGACCGTCCCACCTCCCGGGCCACGGCGGCCCTCGCGGCACACTGACCCATGATCCTCTCCGAGAACTTCCGCGTCGCCTTCGCGGCCATCCGCGCCAACAAGATGCGCTCGGTCCTCACGACGCTGGGGATCATCATCGGCGTGGCCGCGGTGATCGCGGTGGTCTCGATCGTCCAGGGGCTCCAGTTCATGATGAACCAGGAGTTCCAGGGCGTGGGCGCCACCTACATGTTCGTCTTTCCCGACGCGCAGCAGCGCGGCGGCCACGGCGTGGTATTGGCGCGCCAGGTCAAGCTCACCTGGGAGGACGGGCAGGCGATCCGCAGCCAGGTGCCGGGCATCAGGATGATCACCCCGGTCATCATGGGCTCCGAGGAGGTGAAGTACCGCGACCGCAGCCACCGGCCGGAGTCGATCTCGGGGGTCAACGAGGACTATCCCGAGGTGGCGAACCACACGGTCGACCGCGGCCGGTTCATCTCGCGCATCGACCTGCAGCACCGGCGCAAGGTGGTGGTGGTGGGGCAGGAGGTCGTGGACGAGCTGAACCTGGGGGCCAATCCGATCGGCAAGGAGATCTACATCGGCAGCCTGCCGGTGACCGTGATCGGGGTGATGGAGGAGCGGGGCCAGGCGCTCGGCCGCAACCGGGACGATCTCGTCTTTTTGCCGTTCGACGCGGCCCTCACCCTATTCGGACGGGCAGCCGGAGACCAGGTCCAGCTCCAGATCCAGGCGGAGGCAACCGAGGTGGTGGAAGAGGTCAAGGACGGCATCCAGAGGGTCCTGCGCCAGCGCCACCACATCGCTCGCGGGAGCCAGGACGATTTCCAGGTGGTGATGCAGGACGAGATCCTCTCCGCCGTGAACCGGGTCCTCGGCGGGGTGACCGCGGTCGTCGGCGGGGTGGTGAGCATCGCCCTGCTGGTGGGCGGCATCGGCATCATGAACATCATGCTGGTTTCGGTCACCGAGCGCACGCGGGAGATCGGCGTGCGCAAGGCCGTGGGAGCACGGCGGCAGGACATCCTTGTCCAGTTCCTGATCGAAGCCGTCACGCTTTCCCTCGTGGGAGGGGGCCTGGGCCTCGCGATCGGCTACGGCCTGGGCGCGCTGGTCTCGGCTGTGATCCCTGGAGACTTCCCGCCCGCCTACGTGCCGCTCTGGGCCGTGGGGCTCGCTTTCGGGTTCTCTGCGGTGGTGGGGATCTTCTTCGGGATCTATCCGGCGGGAAAGGCTTCGCGGCTGGATCCCATCGACGCTCTGCGGTACGAGTAATCTTTACGAGCGATCTTGGTGCCGGAGGTGGGAGTCGAACCCACACGCCCGCAAGGGGCGGGGGATTTTGAGTCCCCTGCGTCTGCCATTCCGCCACTCCGGCACGAGTGGAAAAGGGTATGGTAGGGGCGACTCGTGTACGTGTCAACCTGGCACACTCAAACGCCCGTTTGATCTCAAGGGTTGACGAAAAGCCCGTCTGGATGTTATAAAGCTCATGGCGTAAGCGGATGTTCTTCAGCGACTTACTGCCTTAATCCACAGCTCCACCATCCTGGTTCACCCAAGTCAAGGGGGTCGATGACGTGACATTCAAGGTCGGTCAAAAAGTGGTTTACCCCAACCACGGCGTCAGTCTGGTCGAGAAGATCGAGCCCGGACAGATAGATGGGGTGGCGCAGGTCTACTATCACCTCAAGCTCCTTGGCAACAACTCCCGAGTCATGGTGCCGAAAACGAACCTCGAGCTGGTGGGGCTGCGCCCGCTGTGCCAGCAACGCGAGGTCCGAGCCCTCTTCGACATCCTCGAAGACGGGAACATCGACACCTACAAGGATTGGAAAGGCCGCTACAAGCAGAACCTGGACAAGATGAAGACAGGACAGCTTGTGGAGGTCGCCGAGGTGCTCAAGAACCTGCGTCTCGTGAGTCAGCGCAAGAGCCTCTCCTTCCGCGAGAAGAAGATGTACGAACGTGCCAAGTACTTCATCGTCAGCGAAGTAGCGCACGTGAAGAACATCCCCGAGCGGGAGTCCGAGGACCTTGTCGAGCGCGCTCTGAGCTCCAGCCTGGAGAAGCGGCAGCGCGCCAAGGCGAGCTGACCCCGCAACCCACAGCGTGCTTTCAGAGGCCGCCCCGACGGGCGGCCTTTTTCTTTCTCACCCGCTGCTAGAATGCCGACATGAACCGCCGACCGGCCGCATGGCTCCTCGTCTGCCTTTTGCTCACCCTTCTGGCCGCAGCCTTCGCTACGGCGCAGGAGACCGCCACGACACGGAGCGCCGCCACCCCGGCGATGGCCCAGATCGAGACCGACCTGCGCCTGGAGCGCAAGCTCCTGTCCCTCGACCTCGCCGCCTACCGCGAGGCCCGCGCCCTGGAGGTGCGCACCCGCGACCAGTTGACGACGGTCACCGGGCGGCTGGACCAGGCGCTCACGGGCACCAGCATGTCCCTGGGAACGCTGGAGGGCGTCCACATGGAGCTCTCCTCGGCCCGCGCCGCGTCGCAGATCGCGGCCGACCGGGTGGAGTGGCAGATCCAGCGGCTGGAAGACCGGCTGCGGCGGATCGGCTTCCTGGAAGGGGAGTCCGGCCGGCCCGGCACGCCCACGGACCCGGTCTCGGGCACCTGGCAGGTGACGGTCCGGCCGCAGAACCAGTCGGGCACCTGGGAGCTGGCTCTGAACGGCACCCTGGTCTCGGGGAGCTACCGGATGAATGGCGGAGCCGCGGGATCGTTCCGCGGGACCTATGCAGACAACCGCCTGCGGCTGGAGCGCGTCGATGCCACCCGCGGGTTCGACAGCGTCTTCCTGGGCACGGTGGACCCCGCGAGCGGACGTCTGAGCGGGTCGTGGACCGCTCAGGACCTCGCCAGCGGCCAACCCGCCCAGGGAGACTGGAGCGCCGTGCGGAACGGCGCCGGAAACGAGAGACCGTGACCAAGGACAATCTGATCTTCGCGGCCTTCGGGCTGTTCCTCGGCTTCGTGGCTGCCTGGCTCATGTTCGAGAAGGTGACGATGCGCCAGCCGCTTCGAGCCGTGCCGGGCCAGGCCGCGGCCGGGGCAGCGCCATCCACCGGCATGCCGGGCGAGGGTCCCGCTTCCCCGGGCCCCTCTTCGGGCGCTCCGTCGGGCGCTCCGTCCGGAATACCGCTGGACATGAGCCGTCTCGAGCAGCTCCAGCAGCAGCTCCAGGCGGATCCGAACAACCCCGACATCATCCTGGCCCTCGCCCACACGACCTACGACATCGCTCAACAGGTCCCGAACCCGGCCGGCTCCCGTCCGCTCTGGATGCAGGCGCGCGACCTCTACAGCCATTACGTCGAGCTGCGGCCACAGGATCCCGAGCTGCCCAACATCCTTTCGGACCTGGGCGTCGCCTATCAGGAGCTCGGCGAGTTCGACCAGGCGCTGGAGATCTTCCGCCGGGTCCAGACGATGGCGCCCGACCACTGGCAATCGCTGTACAACCAGGTGGTGGTGCTGGCCTTCAGCAAGAAGCAGATCGACGAGGCCAAGAAGGTCCTGGTGGAGCTGCAGCGGGTGCAGCCGAACAACCCGGACGTCCAGCGTCTGGCCGCAGCGGTCGAGCAGCAGCGGAACGCCGCCTGATCCATGACGCGCCTCCTCGCCCTGGTGGCGCTCGCCGTCGTTCTCTGGATTTTCCTGGAGATGGGATGGGCCCGGCTGAAGCGGGCGGTAGGGGCGGGGCCGCCATCCCGATCGATGAAATCTCCTGAGATCCCCCTGATCCGGTGCTCGGGGTGCGGGGTGCACGTGCCTCGGGGGCGGGTGGTGGGTGGGCTTTGCGAGCAGTGCAGCCCTCACCCCCGGCCCCTCTCCCAGCCGCACACCCGGACCCCCGGGAGAGGGGAGAGCGCGAGATCCGACAGTTAGGCCAACCGTGGCTTGTCCGAGAGGCCCTGGAACGATAGCGTTGGTCCATGCGACCCAGCCCACTCGTCCGCACCCGCGCCAAGGAGCTCAGGCAGACGCAGACTCCAGCCGAGAAGGCGATGTGGGGGCTCTTGCGCGAGCACAGGCTCGAGGGTTTGAAGTTTCGCCGCCAGTACCCTATCGGTATCTTCATCGTTGACTTCTGCTGCTGTGAAAGAAGGCTGGTCGTCGAGCTGGACGGGGAGGTCCACGACACAAGTTCGCAGCAGGCCTGGGACGAGAATCGGGACATCTACCTCCAGCAGCGAGGCTTCAAGGTCCTGCGCTTCCGCAACGAGGCCGTCTTCAACGATCCCGACTCGATCCTCCAGCGGATCCACGAAGCTGTCCGTTGAGCCTCTTCCCCGATCCAGCCACGTATGGAGAGGACGCTGGATCTAGCGAGCCCCCCTCTCCCGGGGGTCCGGGTGTGCGGCCGGGAGAGGGGCTGGGGGTGAGGGCTCTCGCCGACATCGCCCTTCCCATCCCGCTCCCTGATCCGCTCACCTACGAAGTGCCGCCGAACCTGGCCCCTCTTGCGCGGCCGGGGGTGCGCGCCCGGGTGCGGATCGGCAAGCGCCGGCTGACCGGGATCATCGTCAAGGTCCACGAGGACCGCCCTGAGAACGTGACCCTCCGGCCGGTCGAGGAGATCATCGACGTCGAGCCGGTTCTTCCTCCCGACCTGATGGCGCTGGCCGAGTTCACGGCCGACTACTACCTCGCTCCGCTCGGCGAGATCTTCCGCTCCATGCTCCCGTCCGACCTGCCCCCCTGGGGGGACCGCCGCGTGTGGCTCACGGATGCGGGCGCTCTGGCTCCTCCCCGGGGCGACGCCGAGGCCGCGGTGATCGAAGCGCTGCGGGGGGGCGGGCGGATGTCCGTGGCCGAGCTTCAGGGAAAGGTCGGGCTGGCGAACTTGAGCGAGGTCCTCGCGTCGCTCGGGGAGCGGGGGAGGATCTCGGGGGAAGAGAAGAACCCGCGGTCGGCGCGCTACATCTCGGCCGTGGAGCTGGCGCCGGGCGGGCTCGCCACCCATCTCGCCGCGGCCGGCCGCTCGGCCCAGGGGCGGGCCGTGGTGGAGTACATGGCCGCGATCCAAAGGCCGGCCACGACGGCCGAAGTCTCCGCCGCCGTGGGCTGCACTCCGGCGGTGGTGAAGCGCCTGATCTCCCTCGGCATCCTGCGCCAGTTCACCCAGGTGGAGCGGCTCTCCCTGGACCGCCACCGCCTCGCGCCCAGGGAATCCGCGGAGATCCATCTGCGTCCCGACCAGGATCTCGCGCTCCGCCGGTTGACCGAAGTGCTCGACCGCAAGGAGTTCGCGCCTCTGCTCCTCCAGGGGATGACGGGCTCGGGCAAGACCGAGGTCTACCTGCGGGCGGCCGAGGCGGCGCTGGCCCGCGGACGGGCCGCGGTCCTCCTGGTGCCGGAGATCGCGCTGGTGCCGGCTCTGGCGCGGGCGGTGGAGCAGCGGTTCGGTCCGGAGCTGGCGATCCTTCACTCGGGTCTGGGCACGGGGGAGCGGCAGCAGGAATGGGAGCGGGTGCGCAAAGGCGAGGCGCGGGTGGTGCTCGGCCCCCGTTCGGCCCTGTTCGCGCCGGTCCCGGACCTCGGCCTGATCGTGATCGACGAGGAGCAGGACACCGCCTACAAGCAGGAGCTCACGCCGCGCTACCACGCCCGCGACCTGGCGCTGGTCCGCGCCCGGGATGCCGGCGCCGCGGCCCTGCTCGTCTCGGCCACCCCCAGCCTAGAAAGCCTCTACAACGTGCAGCGGGGGAAGCTGGAGCTTCTTCAACTGACCGAGCGCGCCGGACAGGGCACGCTGCCCGAGGGCATCCTGGTGGACCTGCGCCAGGAAGGGCTGTCGAGGCGGCCCGGCGAGGTCCACTTCTCCGAAAGGCTGCGCTACGAGATCGCGGAAGCCCTCACGGCCGGCGACCAGGTGATCCTGCTGCGGAACCGCCGAGGCTATGCCCCCGTGCTCCTCTGCCGGGCCTGCGGCGAAGACTTCCGCTGCGACGATTGCGGCCTGCCGCGGACCTATCACCGCCGGATGCGCCGCCTCCTCTGCCACTACTGCGGCTCGGCCGTTGCCGCGCCCGAGCGCTGTCCTCAATGCAAGGAAGAGGCGCTGGAGCCGATCGGCGCCGGCACGGAACGGGTGGAGGAGACCTTCAAGGAGCTGTTCCCCGAGGCCAGGGTGGACGTCCTCGACCGCGATACCGCTCGCCGCCAAGGCGGCCTGGCCGCGCTCCTGGAGAGGTTCGAACGGGGCGAGATCCAGGTGCTCATCGGCACGCAGATGGTCTCCAAGGGCCATCACTTCCCGGGGGTGGCATTGACCGCCGTCCTCGCCGCGGACGCCTATCTCGGCTTCCCGGACTTCCGCGCCGTGGAGCGCACCTACCATCTCCTGACCCAGCTCGCCGGCCGGGCGGGGAGGGGAGAGAAGCCGGGGAGGGTGGTCATCCAGACCTATCATCCGGAGCACTACGCCATCCAGGCCGCGCTACATCAGGACGACGCCGGGTTCGTCCGCGAAGAGATGCGCTTCCGCCGGGTCTTCCACTATCCCCCCTACACCCGGATGGTCCAGCTCCTGGTGAGGGACAAGGACCGCGACAAGGCCTGGAAGGTGATCTCCGAGCTGGCCGCGGACCTCGCCGCGCATCCGCTCTCGCGCGGGGTGCGCATCTCGGGCCCGGCCCCCGCGCCCCTGGAACGCCTGAAAGGGCAGTGGCGCTTCCAGCTCCTGGCCCGCTCGGCGGTCTTCAAGGATCTCCACCGGATGCTGCGCGAGGTGCTGCCGGTGAACCCGGGGTATGACCTGGTGGTGGACGTGGACCCGCAGCAGTTGCTCTAGGCCTTACCCAGAACATCCTTGAACATCGCGTCATAACGAGCTGCCAGATGACGCCAGTCCCAGGCCCCTACGGCCACGCGGGCGGCTCGCCCGAGGCGTTCCCGCAACCCGGGGTCGTCGCGCAGCCGGCGTAGCTTTTCCGCGATGTCGGCGGCGTCCCGTTCGACGAAGAAGCCGTTCTCGCCGTCGCGGATCAGCTCGGGCATGTTGCCGACGCGCGTCGTGATCACCGGCAAGCCGCAAGCGGCAGCCTCCAGGCAGGGGTTGGGCGTCCCTTCGCTGCGGCTGGCGCAGACATAGACGTCGAGCGAGCGGTAGAACTCAAGCATCTCCTCCTGGCTGCGCCACCTCTCCTCGCGCACCGCCAGGCGCAGCTCCGCGCCTTCCACTGCCGCTACGGCGGGAGCGATGAATTCATGCACGCCCCGGTGCTCCGGCGTCGCGTTGGTGAGGCTCCCGGCCCAGCCGACCCGCAAGGAACGCGCGGGCGCTTTCGGTGCCGTGGCCGGCCGGAAGAACCCGGTGTCCACGCCGTTCGGTGTGAAGTACACCGGCCGGGCGAGCAGCGGCCTGAGCTCGTCGATCAGCAGCCGATTGTTCGCGAACACGGCACGCGGCAGCTCTTCGAGAGTGGCGAGCCCCGGCGCACGCCAGGCACCGTCGAGCTCGTAGTGGCCGCAGATGCCGATGACCAAGCGGTCACGGACACGCAGCAGCGCCTCCCGCAGGTGGGGCAGCCGCTCGGCCTGGAGCCAGTAGTACAGGAGCACGCAGTCGGCGCGCTCGAGATCGTCGGCGGAGACCTCCGCCTGGTAACGCTTTACGATCTCGTAGGTGCCGCCGAGCGCCCTCGCCAGCGCGTCGGTCTTGCGGTCATGCGCCCAGTTCGGGCGATCGACGACACAGAGGACGACCGGCCGCCGTGGAACCTTGCGCCGGAACCACGGGCTCAAGGATTCTCCCAGAGAAGGCAGTGGGTCGTGCGCGGCGACGAGGGATCGAGGTCGTCGTCGGTATGGGCGGTGCGCAGCTCGGCCTGCGAGGGCAGCCGCACGGCATCGGCGGTGAGCCTGGAGCGCCAGCCATGCCAGCCGGCGTGTACCTCCTGCGGGTCGTAGACCTTCAACACGTACTTGCGCAGCGCGTGCTCGCGGCTGAGGAAGAGATAGTGCCGGAGCCGGCAGCGGCGGCTCCAGAGGAGGCGGCCGGGGAAGTCGGGCACGTGCCCCCCCGAGCTGGCGAGATCGACGGCCTGGAGCTGCCGCTTCCAGGCGCGCACCAGGTGCAGAGCGCTGGGGGCGAACGGGTAGTACCAGTGCATGGTGCGGCGGTAGTCCGGATGGTCGTGGTGGGGCTCCTCGCGCGTCGGCACGAAGGTGAACTCCGAGAACTCCACCGCGTTGCAGCCGCTCGCGTCGGCCTCGGCCAGGGCCTCGGCGAGCGTCTGGCCGGCCTGCGGCGGCAGCGGCACCTCGTCGGCGTCGAGGTGCAGAAACCAGTCGGCCTCCAGCTCGTTCGCGAGCTCCTCCTTGCGGCGCAGGATGCCGCGCCAGCGGTACGTGCCGTCGCGGGGGAGCTGCTCGATGCCGCGCAGCCCGGCTCCAAGATAGCGCCTGGCGATCTCGACGGTGCCGTCGGTCGACTGGTTGTCACAAAGGTACGCTTCGATGCCCTGGGAGAAGAGATGCTCCAGGCAGCCGCCGATGAACCGCTCCTCGTTGTAGGTCGCGATAATGGCCAGGGCCCGCATTGCCGCGTAGGATAATCGAGTTCGAGCGCATCCCCGAGGCTTTGGAGCGCATCCCCGAGCCACTCGGGGATATCCCCCAGTCGCTCGGGGATATCCCCCAGTCACTCGGGGATATCCCCCAGTCACTCGGGGATTTCCCTCAGTCGCTCGGGGATTTCCCTCAGTCGCTCGGGGATATCCCCCAGTCGCTCGGGGATTTCCCCCAGTCGCCCGGGGATTTCCCCCAGTCGCCCGGGGATTTCCCCCAGTCGCCCGGGGATTGCCCTCAGTCGCTCGGGAATCCCCGAGTGGCTCACACTGCAGGCGGAACGGCTTCCCTCGACGCCTGGCCTCTGCATGCTAGACTTGTCCTCACCGTGTTGCGCTCCTACGGGTCCTTGTGATGGAATCACGGTCCAAGCGGAGCCGGGAGGTTGCCGATGTCCATCCCTCTCCAGAACGAAATCCACTATCCCGAGTCCGATGGGCGGCCCATGGGGGAGACCCAGATCCATGCCCAGGTCCTGGAAGACCTGCGGTTCGCACTGGTGCGGCGCTACGCCGACGTGCCGGATGTCTACGTCTGGGGCAACCTCTTTCTCTATTACCGGGAGGGAGACCCCAGAGCCTGCGTGGCACCGGACGTCTTCCTGGTCCGGGGCGCCGGCAAGAGGAAAGAGAACCCCCGCCGGACCTACAAGGTGTGGGAAGAGGACGGCCGGGTGCCTTCTCTGGTCACCGAGCTGACTTCGGAGAGCACCAGGGATGAGGACATAGGAAAGAAAAAGCTGTATGAGCGGCTGGGGGTGGAGGAGCTCTTCCTGTTCGATCCTTTGGGGGATTATCTGCGGCCCCGGCTCCAAGGCTGCCGGCTGGACGGCGGGCGATATCAGCAGCTTCCGTTTAAAACGGATGGGTCGCTGGAGAGCCGCACGACCGGCTTGGTCTTGCAGCCCGAGGGACAACAGCTCCGGCTTTTCGACCGGGAGACCGGAGAGAGTCTCCTGTCCGCCACAGAGGCGGACGAGGCCCGTCTTGCCGCCGAAGCGCGGCTCCGGTTGCTCGAGGCGGAGCTGAAGCGTCTTCGCGAACGGCCGGAGTAAGGTCCCTCACCCTCCCTCCACACCTCTTTGCGCGTTCCCACGATCATGGGCTCCCCCCTTGTCCCCAGCCCCCCCGTCTGGTAGTTTGCCCGGCGGCATGCAGAGCACAGACGCTTCCTTCGACGCGCAGCTCGTGGAGCTCCGCCGCCGGATCGAGGAGCTCGAGGGCTATCCGGCCGGGGGCGGGCACGAGCGCGAGCTGGAGCGCCTGCGCAATACGCTCCGCAAGTCGACCTCCGAGATCTTCGGCAATCTCACCCGCTGGCAGAAGACCCTGGTCGCCCGCCACCAGGACCGGCCCTACACCCTCGATTACGTCGGCTACCTGATGGAGAACTGGGTGGAGGTCCACGGCGACCGCGCCTTTGCCGACGATCCCGCGATCGTCTCGGGCTTCGCCACCTTCCGCGGACGCAGCGTGGCCGTCATCGGCCATCAGAAGGGGCGCGACACCAAGGAGCGGATCATCCGCAACTTCGGCCAGCCGCGGCCCGAGGGCTACCGCAAGGCGCTGCGCGTCATGAAGCTGGCGGAGAAGTTCGGCCTTCCCGTGCTCACCTTCATCGACACGGCCGGCGCCTTCCCGGGGCTCGACGCCGAGGAGCGCGGTCAGGCCGAGGCCATCGCCCGCAATCTCATGGAGATGGCCGTGCTGCGGGTGCCGATCGTGGTCACCATCACCGGCGAAGGCGGGAGCGGCGGCGCGCTCGCCCTCGGCATCGGCGACCGCGTGTTCATCCTGGAGTACGCCACCTACTCGGTGATCTCGCCCGAGGGGTGCGCGGCCATCCTCTGGAAGGACCAGGACAAGAAGGCCGAGGCCGCCGAGGCGATGAAGCTGACCGCTCCCGACCTGCGGGAGCTGGGCGTCGTCGACCACATCATCCCCGAGCCGCCGGGCGGCGCCCATACCGATCCGGAGACGACCTGCCGCCGCGTCGGCGACACGGTCGAAGCCGCCCTCGCCGAGCTGCAGCGCCTGAGCCCCAATGACCTCATCGCCCGCCGTTACGCCAAGTTCCGGACCCTCGGGGTCTACGACGAGTCCTGAGATTCTGTCCCGGATGGATTGGGTCACCGCGGAGATCCCTGCCGCCGCTGCCGAGCTGGAGCGAGCCGGTTTCCCGCCCTGGCTCGCGGCTCCGCTCGCCCGCCGCGGCGTGAGCGACGCCGGGTCCGCCGAGCTGTTCCTGAACCCGACCCTGGAGCAGCTCCACGATCCGTTCCTCCTCGCCGGCATGGAAGAGGCGGTCGAGCGGCTCCTCCGCGCCCGGGCGGACCACGACAAGGTCGCCATCGTCGGCGATTACGATGTGGACGGGGTGACCTCCACCGCGCTCCTCCTGGCCGTGCTCTGCGCCTGCGGGATCGAAGCCGTGGCAATCCTGCCGCACCGGCTGCGCGAGGGCTACGGTTTCCAGCCGGTCCACGTGGAGCGCGCCAGGGAACTGGGCTGCCGCCTGATCGTCACCGCGGATTGCGGCAGCTCGTCGGCCGCGGCCGCGGAGCACGCGTTCGCCCATGGGATCGAGGTTCTGGTCACCGACCATCACCTGCCCGGCTGCGAGCTGCCGCCCGGGACGCTGCACATCAACCCGCACCAATCGCGCTGCACCTATCCCTTCCGGGATCTCGCCGCGGCCGGGCTGGCGTTCAAGCTCGCCCAGGCGTTCGCCGGCCGTTGCGGGCGCAATGTCGATCCCGCCCGGCTGCTGCGCATCGCCTGCCTGGGCACGATCGCCGACCTGGTGCCGCTCCACGGCGAGAACCGGGTGATTGCCACGCTCGGGTTGCGCGCCCTGGCGGAGCCGCGGTCCGAGGGGCTCAAGGCGCTGATCCGGCAATCCGGGGTGAAGCCGCCGTTCAGCGCCGCGGACGTGGGCTACCGGCTGGGACCGCGCCTGAACGCCGCCGGCCGGCTCGACAACGCGGAAAAGGCGCTGGAGCTGCTGATGAGCCGCGATCCCAAACGCGCCATGGAGCTGGCCGTCGAGCTCGACGGCTGGAACCGCGAGCGCCAGTCGGAGGAGGCCCATGTAGTGGATGAGGCCCGCCGCCAGTTCTCAGGAAAGCCCCTGCCGCCGATCCTCGTGGCCTGGAGCCCGGAGTGGCACAAGGGGGTGGTCGGGATCGCGGCCGGCCGCATCGCCAAGGAGCTGCGCCGTCCGACGCTGCTCCTGTCGGTGGAAGGGGATCTGGCAACAGGCTCAGGCCGCAGCGTGCCCGGCCTGGAGCTGCACCGTTTCCTCTCCGCCTGGAACGACCGGATGGAGCGCTTCGGCGGCCATGCCCAGGCGGTCGGCCTGACCGTGCGGCTGGACCGCCTCGAAGATCTGCGGAGCGAATGGGAGGATGCCGGCCGCGAATGGCCCGACTCGCTGCTGGCGGGCCGGCACGAGTACGAGCTGCACCTGGAGCCGCGGCAGATCTCGCTCCGTCTTCTGGCCGACCTCGCAAAGCTCGAGCCCTTCGGCCAGGGCAATCCGCGGCCCCTGGTGCGCACGGGGCCTCTCCGGCTCGACGGAGCGCCGCGGGCCTTCGGCGGCGGCCACCTCTCGGCCCGCACCCGGAGCGCGGATGGCGCCACGGTCGAGCTGGTGGGCTGGGGCTGGCAGGGGAGGGCGGCCGACCTCGACGGCGCCTTCGAGGTGCTCGGCCACCTGGAGCCCGATTCGTACAGGGGCGGCGTGGTGCTGAGGCTGCTGGATGCGCGGGGGGTGTGATGACCCTCACCTCCGGCTCCCTCTCCCTCACGCAGGTGAGGGAGAGGGTTGGGGAGAGGGAGGATGGGATCAACTATAGAATGGGAACCTGATGGCACGCCGCTCCAACATTTCCAAGCTCCGCTACCTTCTTCTATTGGTGATGGTGGTGCTCGTGGGCTCCCTCGCCGGCCTGTTCATCTTCGGCCGGATCGGCAAGGATCCCATGCGCCGGCCGTCGGAAGAGGGAGAGGCGTCGAAGGCCGGAGAGGGCACGGCGCTCATCGGCGAGGACTTCGACTACACCTTCACCGAGCGCGAGCGTCCGATCTTCCGCATCCGGGGCGACAGCATCCGCGCCGACCAGGGAGGCACGATCTTCCTCGACGGCGTCGGCCTCACGCTCTATGACGAGATAGGGCGCGCCTACCACGTAGAGAGCAAGCAGGCGAGCTTCAACCGCGAGAGCAACGAAGGCCGGCTCCAGGGCGACGTGGTCCTCAAGGGGCCGGATGGGCTGATGCTCCGCACGGCGCAGCTCCACATCAACGAAAAGGGGAGGGTGCTGGTCAGCCCCAAGCCGGTGGTGATGCGCTATGCCGAGATGTACGTGGCCAAGGCCGACAAGATGAAGGTGAACCTCAACGACGAGATGTTCGTGCTCGCGGGCCATTCGCGGGTGGACAGCCTGCCCGGCGCGGAGATCCCCCTGAACCTCACGGCCGACCGCACGGTCTACGACCGCAAGCAGCGGCTCCTGCGGGTCGAGGGCAACGCGGCGCTGCGGCGCGGCCCCGAGCTGGTCCGGGCCAAGAGGCTGAGCGCCAACCTGACCGAGGACGAGAGCGGCCTGACCTTCGTCCGGGCGCAGTGGAACGTCGGCGGCCGGCTCTCCGGTTCTGATGAGGCCGGGGCATCCGTCGTCCGCTTCACGGGCCGGGACCTCGCGGTCCAGTTTCAGCCCGGCTCGGAAAACCAGGCGCGCAAGGTGGAGCTCTCCGGGGGCGAGAGCGCCAAGGCCATGATCGAGACGGTCGGAGCCGGAGCGGCCGGCGTGACCCGCACCCTGACGGCTCTCCAGATCGAAGGGCAGCTGGCCCAGGGCGTGCTCACGCAGGCGGAGGCTTTCGGCGGGGTCGAGCTGCGCGAGACCACCCGCGGGGGAGGGCAGAAGGAGGTACGCCGCGCGACCGGCATGCGCGCCGACGCGGCCTTCCGGCCCGACGGCCAGCTCGCTTCGGTGAACCTGCACAATGAAGTCACGTTCCGGGACCAGACGACGAGGGCCACGGGCGACCGGGCCTCCCTCGACCTGGACTCGGGGCGCGGCGAGTTCTTCGGGGATCCGGTCGAAGCCGTCAGCGAGCGCGGGAAGATGACCGCCCCGCGGATCCTCTACAACGTGGAGAACCAGGTGATGAACGCGACCGGCGGCGTGCGCGCCGTCATGGAGCAGGCGCCGGACTCGGAGCTTGCCGGCACGCCGCTCGGCGAAGGCGAGGGGCCGGTCCACGTGGAGTCGCGAGAGGCTTTCTGGCGCAAGGATCCGCAGTCGTTCCTGTTCCGCGGCGACGTCCGTGCCTGGCGCGGCGAAAACCTCATGCTCACGGCCGAGCTCAAAGGCGACCAGGCCGAAGACCGGCTGACCGCGGCCGGCGGCGTCAAGACGCTCTGGATCCCGGTCGACAAGGGCGCCGTAGGGCAGCCCAAGGCGAAGCGGGCGCCGGTCGAGGTCGTAGCCCAGGAGATGATCTACCTCGAGGGGGGCGACCTGCTCACCTACACCGGCTCCGTGCGCGTGGTGCAGGAGGGCAAGACGCTCTCCTGCGACAAGCTGGACGTGGAGCTGACGAAGGAGAACCGGGCGAAGATGATGATCTGCAACGGCGACACGCGCATGAACGATCCCAAGGAGGGGCGCCAGATCGCCGGGCAGAAGGCGGTGTACGATCTCGCGTCGAAGCGCATGGAGATCACGGGCGACAAAGTGACCATGAAGGACCGCGAGGGCAACCAGGTGCAGGGGAAGCGCGTCATCTACTCCGTCGACGACGGCAAGGTGGAGGTCAAGGGCAAGGACGACAAGCCGGCCGTGGCGAAGCCAGCGCCGGCACCGGCAGCCGGTTCGGGGAGCGGGCGAGGATGACGGAGAGGAGGCAGAAGCTCTCCACCCTCAGTCTCAGGAAGGTCTATCGCGGTCGCGCCGTGGTGCGCGACGTGTCCATCGAGGTCGGGCCGGGGGAGATCGTCGGACTGCTCGGCCCGAACGGCGCGGGCAAGACCACGACCTTCTACATGGTCGTGGGCCTGACGCCGCCGGATGCGGGGCAGGTCTTCCTGGGCACCGAGGACATCACCGACCTGCCCATGTACCTGCGGGCCCAGCGCGGCATCAGCTATCTGCCGCAGGAGCCGTCGGTGTTCCGGCGGATGAGCGTGGAGGACAACCTGCGCGCCATCTTCGAGACCATGGATCTGGCCCATGCCGAGCAGGAGCGGCGCATCGACCAGCTCATCTCGGACTTCGGCCTGGCCAAGGTGAGGAAGACCAAGGGGTTCTCCCTGTCCGGCGGCGAGCGGCGGCGGGTCGAGATCGCGAGGGCCCTGGTGATCAGCCCTTGGTATATCCTTCTGGACGAGCCCTTCGCCGGCATCGACCCGATCGCGGTGCTGGACATCCAGGGTATCATCCGGCACCTGAAGTCGATGGGGATCGGGATCCTCATCACCGACCATAACGTGCGGGAAACATTGAAAATAACCGACCGGGCCTATATCATCAACAATGGCGAGATCCTGCGAGCCGGTTCGCCCGCCGAGCTGTCGGCGGACCCCCAGGTACGAAAGATCTACCTCGGAGAAGAATTCACCCTGTGACTGTCAGGTCATCTGAATGGCGTTAGAGCAAAAACTATCCCTGAAGCTGGCGCAGAAGCTGGTGATGACGCCGTCACTCCAGCAGGCGATCAAGCTTCTGCAAATGACCCGGATGGAGCTCGAGACGCTCCTCACCCAGGAGCTGGTGGAGAACCCGGTCCTGGAAGAGTCCGGCGACGTCATCGAGGAGAAGGACGCCACTCCCGAGGAGAGGCAAGACGAAGCCGCGGCCGAGGCGGCCGCGCCCGAGCCGATCGACCACACCGAGTCGATGGAGAACATCGACCTCGACGCCTACTTCGGAGACTACTGGGAAGGCGCCGGCCAGCCCTCCATGATGGAGGAGCGCGAAGAGCCCCCCATCGAGAACAGCCTCACCCGCGAGCCCGACCTCTACGACCATCTCCTCTGGCAGCTCCACATGGCCGACGTCAGCCCCCGCCAGAGGGAGATCGCCGAGCTGATCATCGGCAACCTAAACCCCGACGGCTTCCTCGTGGCCACGCCCGAGGAGATCCTCGAGATGGGCGAGCAGGAAGGTCATCAGGGGGGGAATGGCGACTGCCCCCACTACACGATGGAGGAGGTCCTCGACGCCCTCCGCATCGTGCGCAGCTTCGACCCGCCGGGCATCGCCTGCCGCGACTTGCAGGAGAGCCTGCTGCTCCAGCTGGACATCCAGGAGGTTGCCGAGGACGACCTGGCCCGCCGGATGATCCGCGAGGCCTGGGACCTCTTCCTGCGCCGCCAGTTCCCGGCGGTCGCGAAGAAGCTCAACGTGGACCTCGCCGAGCTCGAGGAGGCTCTCGAGCTGATCCGCACCCTCGAGACCCATCCCGGGCGCAAGTTCAGCACCGACCGGCCGCACTACATCGAGCCCGACGTGTTCGTGCGCAAGGTGGGCGACGAGTACGTGATCCAGCTCAACGACGACGGCCTGCCGCGCCTGCGGGTCAGCCGCGCCTACCGCCGCATGCTGCAGACCATGCGCACCGAGAACCGGCAGTCCGAGGCGCAGCAGTTCATCAAGGACAAGATCCGTTCCGCGGTCTGGCTGATCAAGAGCCTGGACCAGCGCCAGCGCACCATCTACAAGGTCGCGGCCTCGATCATCCGCCAGCAGCGGGAGTTCCTCGACAAGGGGATCGAGCACCTGCGGCCCATGGTGCTGCGCGACGTGGCCGAGGACATCGGCATGCACGAGTCCACGGTCAGCCGCGTGGTGTCCAACAAGTACATGCACACCCACCGCGGCCTCTTCCCGATGAAGTTCTTCTTCCACAGCGGCATCGACCGGGAGTACGGCGACAACATCTCGTCGCTCACGGTCAAGCGGAAGATCGAGCAGCTCATCCAGGCCGAGGACCCGAAACGCCCCCTGTCCGACAGCGAGCTGATGCGGATCCTGAACCGGGAAGGCATCCAGATCGCCCGCCGGACCGTTGCCAAGTACCGCGACGAGCTGAGCATCCCTTCCTCGACGGACCGCAAGCAGATCTTCTAGGGCGGAGGGTGACGGTGCGTCTGGCGTCGCTCACCCGTCCGGAGTTGATTTTTCCCGATCTGCCCGCGCAGGACCGAGCCGCGGTCCTGCACGAGCTCGCCAAGCGGATCGCCAAAGCAGGCGTGGTGCGGGATACGGAGGACCTCTTCCAGAAGCTCTGGGAGCGCGAGCAGCTCGGCTCGACCGGCATCGGCTCGGGCATCGCCATCCCGCACTGCAAGCTCCCCGGGCTGAGCGAGGGGGTCGTGGCGATCGGCATGGCGCCGGGCGGCGTGGACTTCGGGGCCGCGGACGGCCAGCCGGTCCGTCTGCTCTTCGTGGTCCTCTCCCCGAGCGCCTCGCCGGGCGAGCACCTGCAGGTGCTCGCCACGATCTCGCGCTGGGTCAGGGCCGGCAGGGCGGACCGGATCCTGGAGCTGCGCGAGCCCGAGGCGGTGATCCAGCTCCTCGAGCAGGAGGGCCAATGATGGATCCGAATGCCAACGTCCAGGTCTCGGAGCTCCTGAACGAGGAGCTCGGCTATCTGCACCTGAAGATCCTCTCCGGCGAGTCCCACCTCGACAACCGGATCACCCACCCGCGCGTCCAGAAGCCCGGCCTCGCCTTCGCCGGCTACTACGCCTACATCAAACCGGGGCGGGTCCAGATCATCGGCGAGAGCGAGACCGAGTACCTGAAGACCCTGGACGACGACGAGCGCCAGCTCCGGCTCGACACCATCGCCAGCCTGCCCGTGCCGGTCTTCGTCATCACCAAGGGGATCGATCCGCTGCCCGGCTTCCTGGTGAGCTGCCAGGCCCGCGAGGTGCCGGTGCTCTCCTCGCCCGAGCTCTCCTCGACCGTCATCAAGGGGATCAGCTACTTCCTCGAAGACCACCTCGTGCCGTCGACCTCCATGCACGGCGTGCTCCTCGAGATCTACGGGCTCGGCGTGCTGATGATCGGGGAGAGCGGGGTAGGGAAGAGCGAGTCGGCCCTCGACCTCATCACCCGCGGGCACAGCCTCGTGGCCGACGACAAAGTCACGATCAAGCGCTACCCCAACGGCGAGCTGATCGGGTTCAGCGAAGGCCCGTTGCGCCATCACATGGAGCTGCGCGGCATCGGCATCATCAACGTCCAGGACCTGTTCGGCCTCGCCTCGGTGCGCGACCGCACGGCTGTCGACCTGGTCGTCGAGCTGGAGCACTGGCAGCCCGGCCAGCAGTACGATCGTCTCGGGCTCGACGAGACCCTCTTCAATATCCTCGAAACCCCCTGTCCGTACATCCGGATGCCGGTGGCACTCGGACGCAATGTCAGCATACTTGTTGAAATTGCAGCAAGAAACCATGTACTCAAGCTCCAGGGCCATCACTCGGCCCGGGAATTCGCGAGGAAGCTCGAGGCGCAACTTGAGCGAAACCGCCGTTAAGCCTCGTCTGGTCCTGATCACCGGCCTCTCCGGCTCGGGCAAGAGCGTGGTGGCCAAGTGCTTCGAGGATCTGGGGTATTACGTGGTGGACAATCTGCCGCTGCCGCTGCTGCGCCAGTTCCTGGAGAGCCCTTTGGAGCTGGCGCGCGGGCACGACCGGATCGCGGTGGTGACGGACGTGCGTGCCCCGGGCTTCGCGGACGAGTTCCCGCGGCTGACAGCCGAGATCGACCGGGACAGGGTGGACCCGACGCTGCTATTCCTTGAAGCATCGGATGAGGTTCTCGTGCGGCGCTTCTCCGAAACCCGGCGGCCCCACCCGCTGGCGCCGGACAAGGCGGTCATCGAGGGCATCCTGAAAGAGCGGGACCTGCTGGCCGAGCTGCGCGGCCGGGCGGAGATGGTGCTCGACACCACCACCTGCTCGGTGCACGAGATCCGCAGCCAGATCTACCGGGAGTTCGCCACCAATCCGGGCGATGAGCCGGGAATGGTAATCTCCCTGGTAAGCTTCGGCTTCAAGCACGGCATCCCGTACGGAACGGACCTGCTCTTCGATGTGCGGTTCCTCTCGAACCCGCATTTCGTTCCCGGCCTGCGGGAGAAGACGGGGCAGGACGAAGCGGTGCAGGAGTACCTCCTGCGCCAGCCGGACTATGAAGAAGTGGTGAAACGTTTCTCCGACCTGATCCTCTTCCTGCTCCCCCGGTACCGCCGGGAGAACCGGAGCTACGTCTCGGTCGCGATCGGCTGCACGGGCGGAAGGCACCGCTCGGTCGCCGTCTGCGAGCGGCTCAGGGGCGAGTTGGAAGCCGGCGGATGGCCGTCGCGGGTCATTCATAGGGACATCGGAAGATAGAGAGTCCCGCGTGCGTTATAAGTGAGACGGGAATTAGACGGTATCTGAACCATCATGATCGGTAAACTGATATTGACCCACGGCGGCCTCGCCAGGGAGCTGCTCTCCGCGGCGCAGACGATCTCTGGCCGGCTCTCGCGATTCGAGGCCATTTCTCTGGATTGGAACGACGGCATCGAGGAGGCCAAGGCCCAGATCTCGGCCGCCATCGACCGCCTCGACGAGGGGCAGGGAGTGCTCATCCTCACGGACATGTACGGCGGCACTCCGTGCAACGTGGCCACGGTCTTCCAGCAGCCCGGCAAGGTCGAGATCCTCACGGGGGTGAACCTCCCCATGGTCCTGCGCCTGGCCTGCCAGTCGATCGAGGACAGCAATCTCTCCGACGTCGCGCACTGGTTGCAGGCCAAGGCCCAGCGGAGCCTCTGCCTGGTGAGTGATATGGTGCAGCCCCCCAAGTGCACCGAGCCGACGGCGGATGAGGCGACCGAGGAGAAGAAGGGTGATTGAGCGGGAGACCGAGATCGTGAACCGGCTGGGGCTGCACGCGCGCGCGGCGGCCAAGCTGGTGCACACGGCCGGCGCCTACCAGAGCCGCGTCATGATCTCCAAGGACGGAGAGGACGTCGATGCCAAGAGCATCCTGGGCGTCCTCCTGCTGGCGGCAGGGCAGGGGACCATGGTCACCATCCGCTGCGATGGGAAGGACGAAGAGGCGGCCATGAAAGCCGTTACCGATCTGATCGCCAACCGGTTCGACGAGGAGAGCTGAGCATGGGCTCCGAGATGCAGGTCCTGCACGGCATGGGCGTCTCGGGAGGGATCGCCATCGGCAAGGCCGTCTGCATCGAGACGCGGGGGCCGGACGTGTTCCGGATCCCGCTCGCCCTCGACCAGGTCGAGGAGGAAGTCTCCCGGCTGTACGAGGGAGCCCGCCACGCCCGGCACGAGCTGATGCGCACCCGCGAGAAGGCCGGCGAGGACCTCGGCAACGATCTGGCTGCCATCTTCGACGCCCATGTCCTCCTGCTCTCCGATCCCAGCTTCCTGGGCAAGGTCGTGGAGCGCATCCGCACCAACCAGGTCAACGCCGAGTGGGCGGTCAAGAAGACTGCCGAGGAGCTCGACGAACGGTTCGCGCACATCGACGACAGCTACATCCGCGAGCGCAGCGAAGACCTGACCGACGTCAGCCGCCACCTCCTGCGGAGCTTGCAGGGGATCTCGCACCACGAGCTGTCGGAGCTGCCGGCCGACGTGGTGATCGTGGCGGACGACCTGACGCCTTCGGACGCCATCCGGCTGGGCCGGGCGCGCGTGATCGGGTTCGCCATCGAGACCGGAGGCCGGACCTCCCACACCACGATCATCGCCCGCTCGCTCAACCTGCCCGCGGTGGCCGGCCTCACCGGCGTGATCGGCCGGGTCAGCGAGCAGGCCTCGATCATCGTGGACGGCGAGAGCGGCACGATCATCCTCCATCCCACGCCGGAGGTGCTGCAAGACTACCGCACCCGAAAGGCCGAGCTGCAGAGGCGCGACAACGCCTGGCTCGCCTCGCGCGAGCTCTTGCCCGTGACCACCGACGGGGTCGAGATCAAGCTGATGGCCAACATCGACCTGCCGGAAGAGGTGGCGGAGGTCGGTCCGTTCGGCGCCTGCGGCATCGGCCTCTACCGCAGCGAGTTCCTCTACATCGAGCGCAGCCCGCATCTGCCCACCGAGGACGAGCACATCGAGGCCTACCGCCTGATGATCGAGGCGGCTGCACCGCATCCGGCGATCATCCGCACCTACGACCTGGGCGGCCGCAAGCTGGCGCGCGAGATGATGGCGACGGAGGAAGAGAATCCGGTGCTCGGTCTGCGCGGCATCCGCCTGACCCTGGCGCGGCCGGACATCTTCCGTGCCCAGATCCGGGCGCTCTACCGCGCGGGCATCTATGGCGACCTCTGGGTCATGCTGCCGCTGGTGAGCACGTTGGACGAGGTGCGAAGCTTCAAGGCATTCGCGGAAGAGGTCATGGGGGAGCTGGAGCGGGAAGGGCTGCCTTTCCGCCGCGACATCCGGCTGGGCGTGATGATCGAGGTGCCGGGCGCGGCGCTCATCTCGGACGTGCTGGCGCGCGAGGTCGATTTCTTCTCGATCGGCACCAACGACCTGATCCAGTACGCGCTGGCGGTGGACCGCAACAACGAGCACGTCGCGAGTCTGTACCAGCCTCTTCATCCCGGAATTCTCCGCATGCTACGCTTCGTCATCGACAGCGCTCGTGCAGCGGGAATCGAGGTCAGCCTGTGCGGCGAGATGGCGTCGGATCCCCGTTTCGCCCTCCTGCTGGTGGGCATGGGACTCCGGCGCCTGTCGCTGGCGCCGCGCGGGATCCCGGAGGTCAAGAGCTGGCTCCGGGACGCCTCCGCCGCCGAGCTGTCCGAGCTGGCCGACCGCTGCCTCGCGCACTCCACCGCGGCCGATGTCCAGCGTCACCTGGAAAACTTCTTCGAGTGCGCCGTGGCTTTGCGGCACGAGCGGCAAGAAGCTGCGCGCCAGTAATCGCCAACCAGTGAGGTACCGATCCGAATGCGTACACCGATCCGCCGAATCGAAAAGCCGTGGGGGTATGAGCTGATCTTCGCCCACACCGATCGTTACGTGGGCAAGATCCTGCACGTGAACTCGGGCCAGGCCCTGTCCCTCCAATACCACGAGGTCAAGGATGAGACCCTCTACATGGCCGAGGGCGAGGTGGAGCTGCTCGTGGAAGAGGACGGCAACCTGGTCACGACCACCCTCCGTGGCGGCGAGTCCTACCGGATCCGACCGTTCACCAAGCACCGGATGGTCGCAGGCGAGAACGGCTGCGACATCATCGAGGTGTCGACCCCGGAGCTCGAAGATGTGGTCCGTCTCGAAGACCGCTATGGCCGTGCCTAAGCTGCTTCTCCTGGTGCTGCTTGCAGCAGGTTGCGCCGTATCGCCGATGTTGCCGCCAGCGCCAGTCCCCAAGGCAAAACCGGCTGCTCCCGAACCGACTCCTGCAATCACTCCCGCACCAGCCCCTACGCCACCGTCGCTCCCTCCGAACACTGTCGTCATCGACTCCGGAGGTGAGAAGGAGAGCTCCGCCACTACCCTTGCCGACAAGGCGAGGGCCGCGCGCGAGCAGCGAGCCCATGCCGCGCCGCCCGCGCACGTGATCACCGACAAGAACATCAAGCAGTACGCTGCCAAGGGACAGATCACGGTCGCCACGCCCGCCAAGAAGGCGGAGGTCGAGGAGACTGCGGACAAGGCGCCGATCCGCGACGAGCAGTACTGGCGAAGCCGCGCCCTGGAGGTCAGGCTACGCTGGCGCAAGGCCGCGGACGACGTCAAGGAGCTGGAGCAGAGCGCGGCCGGATGGCGCCGGCGCTTCTACGCCGAGAACGATCCCTACGTGCGCAGTGGCCAGGTCAAGCCGGAATGGGACCGCGTTCTGGACCGTTTGGAAGAAGCCCGTGCCGAGGCCGAGGCCGCCAGGACCGAGCTGTCGGAGCTTCTCGAAGAAGGCCGGACCGCCGGCGCCCTGCCGGGTTGGCTCCGCGAAGGCGTCGACGAGGAGCCCAAGGAAGAGCCCGAGCCCTCGAATGAGCACAAGGTAATCGACCCTCCGGTAGTTGAAGAGGACGGCAGATGACACGTCCTCGCCGCGTCTTCATCGAGACCTGGGGCTGCCAGATGAATGAGCTGGACAGCCAGCGCATGCTCGGCCAGCTCATGCAGCAGGGCGTGCTGCCCACGCTTCACGCGGAAGATGCGGACGTCATCCTCCTCAACTCCTGCAGCGTGCGTGACAAGGCCGAACAGAAGGTCTACTCACGGCTCGGGGAGTACCGGCTCTTCAAGCGGGACCGGCAGGACCTCCTCATCGGCCTCTGCGGCTGCGTGGCCCAGCAGGAAGGAGAGAGGGCCCTGGCGCGGGTTCCGGACCTCGACTTCGTGCTCGGACCGGGCAGGGTAGGGGAGCTGAACGAGGTCGTGGCCAAGAGACGAGCGGGCGAGCGGGTGGTGGCCACGGGCTTTCCGGAGAACCGGCACTACGACATCGACGCCGTATCCCGGAACGGCGAATACAAGGGAATGGTGACGATCATCGAGGGGTGCAACAAGAACTGCACCTTCTGCATCGTGCCCCAGACCCGTGGCCCGGAGCAGAGCCGGCCCATGTCGGACATCCTGCGCGAAGTGGAGCACCTCCTGGAGTACGGCTTCATGGAGATCGAGCTGCTCGGGCAGACGGTGAACCACTGGCGTCACGGAGACCATGACTTCGCCGATCTGCTGAACGCCGTGGCCTCGCTGCCGGGCCTCCAGCGGCTTCGGTTCGTGACCTCCTACCCCCGTGACTTCACGCCGCGCATGGTGGAGCAGGTAGGCCGCCACGCGAACATCTGTCCGTACCTGCACCTGCCCGTGCAGTCGGGATCGGATACGGTGCTCCGCCGCATGGGCCGCGGCTACACACGCGAGGAATACCTGGACCTGGTTGCTCAGCTCCGTGCGGCCCGTACCGGCCTCGCCCTCTCGAGCGACATCATCGTAGGGTTCCCGGGCGAGACCGACGACGACTTCGAGCAGACTCTCGACTTGCTGCGCGAGGTCCGGTTCTCGGCCCTCTACGCCTTCAAGTACTCTCCGCGTCCTGGAACGGCAGCGCCGCGCCTCGGCGCAGCGGTCGATCCGGCCCTCGCCTCCGAGCGCCTGCAGCGTCTCTTCCGCCTCCAGGAAGAAATCCAGCGAGAGATCAACGAGAACCTGGTGGGGGAGGAGTACGAGGTGATTGTGACGGGCTGGGGCAAGCAGCCGGGCTTCCAGTTGGGTCGGACCTCCTGCCATCGGATGGTGCACTTCCAGATCGGCTCCGAGCCGGCCACGCTCGGCCAGATGACCCGCGTCAAGGTCCGATCAGCGCTCGCCCACAGCCTGGTCGGCGAGCGGTATTAGCACCTGAGGCCTTGGCTTGACCTCCTGAAGAGCGGACCTCAGAATAGGTCCATGAGCGACCCCAACCAGGAACTGAAAGTCGAGATCCGAGGTCTGATGTTGGACCCCTCGTCCAACGTTCCCATTGTCATTCTCCGGGACACCCAGAGCCAGCTCTTCCTGCCGATCTGGATCGGCGTCTTCGAAGCCAATGCGATCGCCCTTCGCATCGAGGGGGTTGAGCCCCCTCGTCCCATGACCCACGACCTCCTGCGCCTCATGCTCGAGCAGCTCGGCGCGAGAGTGGAGAAGATCGTCATCTCCGATCTGAAGGAGAGCACCTTTTTCGCGGTCATCCACGTGCAGCAGGACGGTCGTAGCGTCAACATCGACGCCCGGCCAAGCGATGCGATCGCCTTGGCACTGCGCGCCGATGCGCCCATCTTTGTGCTCCGCAGCGTCCTCGACAAGGCCCAGGCAGCCGAAATGATAGGCCAGGCAAGCGACGAGGAGCGGCTCAAGAAGTGGCTGGAAGAGATCAGCCCGGAAGAGCTTGGCAAATGGACGATGTAGGAGCTAACTAGCACGTTTTCTTCCATTTAGCGCCATTGTCGGCGCGCCGACATGAGTTGGGGCCCTGCTTGACCCGGTGGGGTCCTTCTTCTAGACTGCCGTCGCTCATGATCATTGCGATCACCAATCAGAAAGGCGGCGTCGGGAAGACCACGACCGCCATCAATCTCGCCGCCGCCCTGGCCAGCAAGGGCGTCCGCACCCTCGTGGTAGACATGGACCCGCAGGCCAACAGCTCGATGTCCTTTCTGGACATCCACGAGCTCAAGCAGTCGGTCTATGATGCCTTGACCGAGCCTCACATTCATCTCTCCGATATCATCAAGCCTGCCGAGAAGGTCGAGAACCTGGCCATAGCGCCATCGACGATCGCCCTCGCCAAGGTCGAGGCCAAGCTAATCGGCGAGCTGGACAGTCACTTTCGTCTCAAGGACGAGCTCCAGTCCGTCCAGGAACAATACGATTACGTCATCATCGACACGCCTCCAACCTTGGGCATCATCACGGTGAATGCCCTGGTCGCGGCGACTCACGTGTTGATCCCGATCCAGGCCAGCTACTTTGCCCTGGAAGGGACGGACGACCTGCTCGAGACCATCGACAAGATCAAGGTGAGAGCCAACCCAGAGCTCCAGATCCTGGGCGCACTCATTACCATGTACGACAAACGGACCCTGCTCGCGAAGGACATCTACGAGCAGATCCAGCACGTGTTCGGAACCAAGGTGTTCGATACGGTGATCACCAAGAGTGTCCGCCTGGAAGAGAGCCCGGCCTACCGCGAGTCGATCTTCACCTTCGCCCCGCGGTCCACGGGAGCCTACGAGTATTACCGCCTTTCCGAGGAGGTCCTTAGCCGTGTCTGAACCGTCCCGCAAGCGCGGCGGCCTGCCCATGCGCGTGAAGATGCGCCACGACACGCACTTCGTGGAAGAGCTGACGGCCCGCCATGAGACGCCGGTGGGGAAGATGGTACCCCTGTCGACCCTGGAGCCCGACCCGAACCAGCCTCGATCCACCATGGGTGACCTGGACGAGCTGGTGGCCTCCATCCGCGAGAAAGGAATCCTGGAACCGATCCTGGTCCGGCCCCGGCCCGAGTCCGAGGAGGAAGCCCCGGCCGGAGTCCTTTACCGGATCATCTCCGGCGAGCGGCGTTACAGAGCCTCTCAGGAAGCGGGCCTCTACGAGGTGCCGGTCATCGAGATGGACGTCTCGGAGCAGGAAGCTCTCGAGATCGCCCTCATCGAGAACCTGCAGCGCAAGGATCTGACCCCCTTTGAAGAGGCTGAAGGCTACCGGCTGCTGGCGGAACGACACGAGTACACGCACGAGGAGATCGCCACGTCCGTGGGCAAGTCCCGGACGGTGATCACCGAGAGCCTGTCCTTGCTGCAAATGCCGCCACGCGTCCGCGACACCGTCCAGGCACTCGCCTTGACGTCCAAGTCGCTGCTGCTGGAAGTGCTCAAGGCCGGCGAGGAGACGGAGATGATCGGGCTCCTCGAAGAGGTCGCGCGCCGTGGCCTGAACCGTGACGACCTCCGGCAGCGTCTCCGCCGTGACAAGGGCCCCAAGGGCGGCCGTCGCCGGCCGTACGTCTTCAAGTTCAAGTCGCCCGACCGTAGCTACAACCTCTCGATGACGTTCCGGCAGAGCGAGGTGGACAAGGAAGACCTGATCCGCGCGCTCGAACAGATCCTCCTGGACCTCCGCAAAGAGACCGCCTGAGCCGGCTGATCGCCGGCCAGACGCTGCTTTTCTGCGCCTCTGCATTAATTCTGGTAAGGCACATTATGTCAACCCGGTTAGCCGGCGACTAGCCGCCGAGCCATTCCGCAGCGAGATCCTCGTCCTCCTCCAGGCGGAGCTTGACCACCGGGAGATCCTGAAGCTGGCCCAGAATCCAGAGGATGAGGTTTTCGCTCGAAGGGATCTTCCCGCCCTCCTCAAATTCAGGGAGGGCTGAGTTGAGGTGCTGGTGGTCCAGCCGGTCGACTACCTTTGCGGTGACCAGGCTGTCCAAGGTACCCAGATCGATGATGAACCCGGTCTGCGGATCGACTTCCCCCTCGACCGTCACGAACAGGCGGTAGTTGTGGCCGTGCCCCGGCAGGTTCGCGCATTTGCCGAACCGGGCGCGGTTCTCCTCCTCGCTCCAGTCCAGTCGGCGATAGAGATGACTGGCACTGAACCGGAATCGGCGTTCGAGGCGAACTTTCATAGGGGTTTCCTCATAGAATCGGCCCGTGCTGCGCATCCGTCGTTTCCGACTCGACCGCTACATCCTCTCCGAGATTCTGGGGCCGCTCGCGCTGGGACTCCTAGTCTATACGTTCATCCTTCTGCTGCGCTTCCTGTTCGACTCGGCCGAGATGATCATCCGGCGGGGCCTGCCGATCTCCATAGTCGGCGAGCTGCTGCTGCTGACGCTGCCGAACATCGTCGTGCTCACGCTGCCGATGTCGCTGCTGTTCGGCATCCTCATCGCCGTGGGTCGCCTGTCGTCCGATAGCGAGCTCATCGCCATGCGGTCGTCCGGCCTCAGCCTGCTGATGCTCTACCGGCCAATCCTCTTCATGTCGTTCCTCTTCGCGCTCCTGAACACCTGGCTGATGGTCTACGCCCTGCCCTGGGGCAACCACGCGCTGCAGCAGCTCCGGCTGGAGATCACCACGCAGAGCATCGCCCAGCAGGTGCAGCCGCGGGTCTTCTACGAGGAATGGGAGGGCAAGGTCCTCTACGTCTTCGAGACGCCGGAGGGCGAGCAGCGCTGGAAGGGGGTGTTCCTGGCTGAATCGGTGCCCAGTGGCGAGGACAACGAGATCACCATCGCCGACTGGGGCGAGGTCCGGGTAGAGCCGGACGGCGAGCGCGTCGTGCTCCGGCTCTACAATGCGATCCGCCACAAGGTGAACCTGAACTCACCGGATCGCTACGAGATCAGCCGCCACCGGCGGCTCGATCTCATATTGGAGGAGCAGTTCACCACCGAGCAGAAGGCCAAGATCTCGGTCTCCAAGGGAATCCGCGAGCTCACCCTGGAAGAGCTGCAGGACTTGAAAGGGGACCCGACGGCTTCCGCCGAGCAGCGGAATCTGGCCGAGGTCGAGATCCACAAGAAATTCTCGATCCCGGCCGCCTGCCTGGTCTTCGGCCTGTTTGCCCTTCCCCTGGGGATCAACAATCGCCGGGGCGGCAAGGCCTCCGGCTTCGCGCTCTCGATCGGGGTGATCCTCCTTTACTACATCCTGCTCAGCAATGGCGAGGAGACGGCGCGCTACGGACGCATCCCGGGCTGGGTGGGCATGTGGGCCCCGAACGTACTCATGGCCACCGGAGGCCTGTTCCTCCTCATGCGGCGGAACAAGGACAAGAGCCTCCTCCAGAGCCGTCTCGACCGCTGGGTCCGTCAGGACGTCTGGCGGGGTCTGCTCTTTTTGAAGAAGCGCCGGCAGGAGCGCCGTCTGGAGCGCGATCAGCAGGAACGGCGGGCCGGACAGGAGACGGCGGAGCCTCCCGTCGGGCAGGTCGAGCGTCGGCGCAAGGCGCGGCCGGAGCTGGTGCTTCTGCTCCCCCGCCCGAGGCTGGCCTTCCCGAACCTGCTCGACCGTTACGTGGTCCGGAGCTTCACGATGGTCTTCGCTCTGGTCGTGCTCTCTGGGGTGTCTCTCTTCGTCATCTTCGATCTGAGCGAGACGATCGACGAGATCCTCAAGAACAAAGTCTCTTCCACCCTGGTGCTGAACTACTACAAGTACCAGTCTCTCCAGATGTTCTACGACATCGCACCGATCGTGGTGCTGGTGACCACGCTGATGACCTTCAGCCTGCTCGCGCGCACCAACGAGATCACTGCCTGCAAGGCGCTCGGCATGAGCCTCTACCGCCTGGCCCTGCCGGCCCTGGCCGCTTCGCTGCTCGTGACGCTGTTCTGCGGCTATCTCGAATCGGCCGTGCTGCCGGCCTCGAACGCCAAGGTCGCCCAACTGAAGGACCGCATCCGCGGCAGCGAGACCGTGAGGACCTACCGGCGGGCCGACCGGCAGTGGCTGTTCGGGCAGGGCCGCTACATCTACAACTATCTGCACTATGACCCGCAGCGGCCCTCGCTCCAGAGGCTGCAGGTCTTTGATTTCGACGAGGACCACCGCCTCTCTCGCAGGCTTGTCGCGGACTCCGCCGTCTTCCTCGGGGATGTATGGAAGTTCTCCAATGGCTGGTCGCGGACGTTCAATAGCGTGGAGGTTACCGACTACCTCCGCTTTACGGACGACAAGATCGTCCGCTACCCGGAGACGCCGGACTACTTCGAGTCGGAGATCCGGCCCCCGGAGCAGATGAGGTACAACGAGCTCAAAGATTATATCGACGAGCTGCGCGACAGCGGTCAGCCGGTACCCGAGCTCCAAGTGGAGCTCCAGAACAAGATCGCCTTCCCGGTGGTATCGCTGGTGATGGCCCTGGTAGCCCTTCCCTTCGCGTTCCGCCTGGGACGGCAGGGGGCACTCTATGGCTTGGGTCTTTCCGTGGTCCTGGGAATCGTCTTCCTGGGGATCTTCGCGTTCTTCACGACTCTTGGGGAAGCCGGCGCGCTACCTCCGGCGGTGGCGGTCTGGAGTCCGAGCGCGGTGTTCGCTGTGCTCTCGGTCTATCTTTTCCTGGGAGTGAAGACCTAGAAGCGGCTCAGATCCCGGCCGAAAAGCCGGGCCTTGACCCAGTCGAAAAGCACCTTGATCTTGTTAGCCGGGCTCACCAGCTTCGTCAGATAGACGGAGCGCCAGAAGAGCCACGCCCCACGGCCGCTCCACTTGACCTGCGGCAGGTCGGCAAGCGCCTCTCCCCCGCCGATATAGGCAAGCATGCCGGACGCCTTGAAGCGGAACGGCTCGACGTATCCATCATCTCGGAGGCTGGCCAGGGCGCCGGCGAGGTACTTGCCCTGCTGCTGTGCCACCTGGGCCGTGGCAGGGAGAGGCGGCTCCCCCACTGCAGCGCAATCGCCCAGAGCGTAGGCCCCTTCCTTTCCCGGAAGGCGGAGATGGTCGTCCACGACCAAGCGCCCCCTACGATCGAGGGACAAACCCAGGGAGGCGACCAGAGGGACCGGCGCGTTGCCGCCCGCCCAAAGCACAAGGCCGCAGGGGATGACCTCTCCGCCTGTCAGCACCACCCGGTCCCGTTCGATGGACTGGACCTTGGCTTGGGTCCGCACTTCGATGCCCGCGTGGAGGAAGTGCCGCTTCGTATAGTCGCTCAGCGCCTCGTCGAAGCTGGTGAGAAGCCTCTCCAGGGCCTCGACCAGGACCACCCGAGCCTGAGGGGCGAGCTCGGGGTAGCTGTGGCGCAGCTCTTCGTCGATCAGGTCATCGATCTCCGCCGCGATCTCGACGCCAGTGGGGCCGCCGCCGCAGATCACGAATGTCAGCCGCTGGCGCAGCTCGTCTGGGGTGAGCCCCGGGATCTCCGCACGCGCAAACTGCTCCAGGACCCCTCTCCTCACCGCCCGGGCGTCCTCCACGCTGGCGAGCTTCAGAGCATGCTCGCGGACGCCGGGTACGCCGTAGTCCCCTACCGCCGCGCCAACCGTGACGACCAGGATGTCGTACGGCAGCGTGAACCGCTCCCCTCCGACCGCGCCGACGCAGTGGACCTGGCGACTTTCCCAGTCGATCGATTCCGCGGAGCCCTCGATGACGTGGACGCCGCGCAACCGGCGTCGGCTCGGCTCCAGGATGCTCCGGAACTCGACGCTGCCGCTGGCCGCGGACGGCAGCAGCGGAGTGAAGAGAAAATAATTGCGCGGGCTGAGGAGGGTAGCGTCCCAGTCGCGCGGTCGGATCCGGGAGAGCAGCGAGAAACCTCCGAATCCGCTTCCCAGGACGAGCAGCTTGGGACGATCCGCCATTCAGGAAGAATACTCGAATCGGAGCTTGGGGTCCGTGCGCGCACGCCTCAGGAAGGAGCGGATCTCGTCGAGGAGGCCGGAGCTCAGCTTCTCCATCCGGATCGCTTGCTGGAACACGATGAGGGCGGCGATGGCCTCGCGGTGGATGTCGCGGGACCGGAAGATCGGCAGCATCTCTTCGGCCAAGCGCCGCATCTCCTCGGTCCGGCTCTGGATGGCGTAGAGGCCGGCCAGGTCGAGGCAGACCAAGGCGGCGCTGAAGCCGGCGCCCTGGCCCAGGAATCCGACGCGGGCCTCGGTCAGCGCCTGCTCCGCCTCCCTGAGCTGGCCGAGGGTCTGTTGGATCTTGCCTTCCAGCCAGCGCAGCCTCAGGTTGAGCAGCTCGCCGCCATGCTCGAGGAACTCGGGCCGGGATGCCTTGAGGAGGAACCAGGCCTCCTGGTCCCGGCCGCTCTCCTGGAGGTAGAGCATGAGATTGTGCCGGGCCGACAGCTCCAGGCGGCGCTCGCGCGTCGGGTCGAGCAACCCGAGGCCCTTGCGCAGCCACCGGACCGCAGATTCCAGCTCCCCTGACGCGCCATGCGTGCTCCCCTTCTGAACGAAAGCCCTGCCGACCAGGTGGAAGTCCCGGTACTGGCGGTAGACCGCGATCACGTCGTCGAGCAGGCCGTGCGCCTCGTCGATCCGGTGTTGGTCGCGGCGCACGAGCGCTTTGACCTCGAACAGGCGCGCCTCTTCGAACACGTCGCCGGTCCCGATCGCGAGCAGCGTCTCGGCCACGGCGAGCGCGCCATCCGCGGCTCGCAGGTCTCCCTGATTGCGGAGAACCTCGCCCAGGCACGCCCAGGCTCGGGCCTGGAGGTCGTTAACGAGCCCGGTGCCGTAGCGGCGGGCATCGAGCTCCTGCGAGACGGCGACCGCGAGCTCCGCCAGCTCCTCGGCCCGCGGCATCTCCGCGTATACCAGGTCATGGCTGCTCTCGACCAAGCGCTGGCAGAGAGGGCAGGAGTGAAGCTCCCGGTCGGTTCGGACAAGGGCCAACCGGTCGGCGGGGGGGAGGCCTTCGAGACGCTGGAGCAGCTCCGGTACGCCGGCGTGCTCGCGCAGGAGGGAGCGAGCACGATCGCTCAGACGGATCTCTCCGACCTCTTCGTGCTGGACTGGATCGGCCGGTGCAGGATCGCCCTGCAGCTTCAGGGCCCCGGCTGCTGGCCGCTCGGTACGCGCAAGGAGGCGTCGGACCGCCCTTCGCCGCTCGGCGGGGCCGATTTCGCCCTGCAGGAACGTGACGAGGTCATCAGGATCGAAGGCGTTCAACGTCATGACAGGACTCCTCAGTCGAACGTGTACGTTCGAAGGGGCCTACGCCTTCACCCGAAACGAACCGAAAAACGGCACTCCATGCCGTCATCGCAAAAGATCTCTACACACAGTGCCGCCACTTCGAGAAAGCGTGACGCTTCGGCGAAAAGTGTTCAGGAAGTCGGTGTGAACTGCAGGTCGGGCTGGTTCCTCGCCTGGCGGAAGAAGCTCCCGACCTCGCGCACCAGGACGAGCTCCGCCCGCTCCATGCTGGCAGCCTTCTGCAGGACGGAGAGGGCGCCCATGGCCTCCCGGTGTATCTTGCGTGAGCGGAAGACCTCGAGCATCTCGTCGGCCAGCCGGCGCACGTCGGCAGTACGGCCCTGGGTCGCGTAGATCTCGGCCAGATCGAGCGAAGCGAGCGCAGCGTCGTAATCGAGGCCAAGCTCAAGGAAGGCCTCGCGGACCTCCCGAAAGGCCACGGCCGCCTGCTCGTACCGCAGGAGGCCGCGGGAGACGGCCCCTTCTACCCAACGCAGGCGCAATAGATTCAGCCGGTCCCCCTGCTTCAGGTAGAGAGGGCGCGTGTGAAAGAGCAGCGCGAACGCCTCTCGGGGACGTCCGCTTTCGCACAGGGCCGAGATCAGGTTGTGGCGTGCCGCGAGGAAGATCCGCGGCTCCTCCTCGGGATTCAATAGCTCCAGGGCGCGCCGTAGGAGCGCGATCTCTCCATCCGAGTCTCCGGATTCGCCGCAGATCAGTGACTTCTGCTGGAGAGACCTGCCGAGAAGGCTGCGCTGGCCGAGCTTGCGGTAGATGGTGATGACCCGATCCATGAGGCGAGTGGCCTCGGCGAAGCGGCGCTGATCCCTCCGCAGGGAGGCTTCGAAGTCGAGCACCCGGGCAATTTCGTGCGGGGTGACCCGCACCGGATCGAGCAGTTCGGTCGCGGTCTCAAAGGCCTGGTCTGCCCCTTCATGGTCCGAGCTGATGCGAAGCGCGTTGCCGAGCTGTGCCCAGGCACGGGCACGCAGCCCTTGAATCCCTTCTCCATCCTCCCCCCTCCGCTCCGCCAGGCAGTCGACGATGGCGGTGCCGAGGCGCGCCAGCTCGACGGCCCGTGCCGGCTCGCGGAAGCCCGCCTCGTGCGCCTGCTCCAGGAGGATCTCGCAGAGCATGCGGCTCTGGAAGCGGGCGCTGTTGGAGACCATCAGGAGCTGCCTCGCCGGCGGGTGACGCGCCAGCTCCTCGAACAGCTCGCGCCCCTGAGCCCGCTCGCGCGCGACAACAGTCTCGCGGGCCAGGATGATGTGAAAGATCCGGTCGATGGCCTCGTCACAGGAGCTACGGTCCACGGTGTCCTCTATCAGGGGTACCGAAGCGGAGAGCTGCGGGTCGGAAGCCGCTCCTCCCCGATCGCGTTCCCAGAGGCCCGCGGTGGCCTGCCGGCACTCGAGGCAGCCGGCCAGGAGGTGCTGCGACACCTGCCGCATCTCGGCTGCGGGAAGATGGCCGAGCACGAAACCCTCCAGGACCGGCCGCGCCGGATGGTTCTCCGTCATGACTACCCTTGACCCCGCAGGATCCCCGATGCCACCAGCCGTCGGGTCAGGGCGGCGAGGCAACGGTTCGTCATCTTGCTGATGCTGCCCTGGCTGTACCCCATGAACACCGACATCTCCGAAGGGCTGTAGCCGTGCCGGTAGCGCAGCGAGAGGATCGAGCGGCAACGCTCCGGGAGCTGCTCGATGGCGCTCGCGAGATCCCGCCGCAGGTCCGCTCCCTCCTGATCGGGGGCCTGCGGCTCGGCCACGAACTCCAGGACCGCGGCGTCCACGGCATCGTAGAGCTTGCGGCGATGATCGCGCCAGTAGAGCAGGCACTTGTTGCGCAGCGTTCCGACGAGCCACGCCTCGGGGTCGCGGATCGAGTCGCGGTGATAGAGCAGCGCCAGGAGGGCCTGCTGAAGGATGTCTTCCGTGTCCTGAGGGGGGATGTGATAACGGAGGAAGAGCGCCCGGATCCGAGGCCGCACCCGATCAAGGAACTCCTCGAGGGTGTCTTCGGGCTGGGGATGGTCCAAAGCGCTCATTTCCGCAAGAAGACGCTTGATTCTTGGACACACTAGCACTGTCTGGAGGCACTTGTCCAGAGGAATTACCCGCATCGGAGCGCATCGGAGCGCTCGGGGCGGAGGTCGTCCGCCCCCTTTCTGGTGAGGCCTTAGCCGTTGCCGTCGATCCGCATCCCGGCCCCTTCGAAGATACCCGTCAGGAAATTCCAGAACGAGAAGCCCTGGCGCACGATCCTGGTGTCGGTGCGCTCGGGTCCGCTCCAGCGCGACTCGGAACGGGGAGCGGCGCTCAGGTCGGACAGCGGGAAGATCATGGACGCGGCGGTCAGGGCGAGGATGGCGACGAAACGGCGGATCCGAAGGGAAAGCATGGACGTCTCCTTTCTTGGACAGGCGGCGCAAGGCCGCGGAGCCGCCGGAGGGCAGCTCGTAAAGTAAGTTTCCGCAGGCGGTGTTTCAAAGACACCGATCCGAATCTGACTATGAGATTGTCACCGGAATGCCCTGAAAGTGGGCATGGGTGCCGCCCGGACGTGCCGGAGGGCTCGAGACGAGACCCGCTTCAGGCGTCTTCGTTCAGCGTTCCCGGGGAGGGATGGAACCCTGATCCCAGAAGCTGCTGGGTGAGCGCGGACAGGCAGCGGCGGGTCACTTTGCGGATGCTCGACTTGCAATAGCCGGTCCGTTCTGCAGCTTCCGCCGTGCTGCAGCCCAGGCCGTAGCGCAGCCGGAGCACGGACCGGCAGCGGTCAGGGAGCTGTGCGAGCAGGTAGTCCAGGTCGTGGCGTAGATCCGTCCGCTCCTGGGGCGGCGCCTCGGGATCGGCGAGGAGCTCGAGGATGGCCGTGTCCACCACGTCCCAGAGCCGGCTGCGCTGCTTGCGCCAGTAGATGACGCAGCGGTTCGACAGCGTGGCCAGGATCCACGCTTCCGGATTGCGGATGGTCCCCGCCTTGGAGACCATGATGAGGAAGGTCTCCTGCAGGAGGTCGTCCGCGTCCTGCGCGGGGATTTTGTAGCGGAAGAGGATGCGCTTGAGCTTTGGCTCAACCCTCTCCAGCAACTCCTCCAGGGAGGGCTCTTCCGCCCGAGGTGAACCCGAAGATTGCATGTCAGTAGATCTGAGTGACTGTTTCGTCACGCTACCAACATTCTGCGGCTTTGTCCACAGCGCTGCTGCGAAGCAGGTGAGCTAACGGCTCTCCCGCTGGCGGGAGTGCTCAACCATCTTCCTGCGGTTCCCCTCTCCCACCCACGAACTCCCTTTGGAAGCCGACGGCGAGGAGCTGGCGCGTGAGGGCGGCCAAGCAGCGGTTCGTGACTTTGCGGATGCTCGACGTCTGATAGCCCATCTGCTCCGCCACCTCGGTGGGACCGTACCCCATGCCGTAGCGGAGCCGGAGCAGCGAGCGGCACCGGGCGGAGAGGCGGGAGAGCACCCGGCTGAGGTCGGTGCTCAGGTCGGTCTTCTCCTGATCGGGGGCCTGCGGCGTGGCCAGCAGGTCGAGGATTGCCGTGTCCACGGCCTCGCAGAGGCTGCCGCGGCGCTTGCGCCAGTACATGATGCATTTTTTCTTGACCGTGCCGATGAGCCAGCTCTCGGGGCTGCGCACCTTGTCCCACTTGTAGAGCAGCGTGAGCTGAGCGTCCTGCAGGATGTCTTCGGCATCCTCCGGAGGAATCTCGAAATTCCGCAGGACCCGCTCCAGACGCGGCCTGGAGGTCTTGAGGAGAGTGTTCAGCGATTCCCGCAGTTCAGGATGATCCAGAGTTGCCATATCCACCAGAATGTCGTTTATCGACTTGGGCTAGGCTAACACCCCGGTGGTCCCAAGTCCAGATGAGATTCCGCTCGGGCCCGTGGGCACCGGCGGGGGCTGCTCCGAGGCCGCTCCGGGCCTGATACTATCGCGGCAAATGGGTGTTTTCCTGCTGTTCCTTCTCGCCGTCAGCCTTGGCTCCCTCACCACCCTGTACTGGATCCCCGAAGACGATCTGGGGCGCGGCTACTTCCAGATGAACGCGCTCGTCATCCTGGGCCTCCTCGGACTCGCCATGGCGGTGGTCCTTCTCCACCCGTTCCGTCCCTTCGGCGACCGGCCCGGACCCGGCGTGGCGGCCCTTGGCGCCGCTCTGCTGGGCGGCTTCCTCTACTACGCCGCGGTCTGGCGCGAGCGTTGGTCCGTCGGCCGCTGGCCGCTGACGCTGTCGACCCTCGGCTGCCTCGCGGCCCTCCTCCTGGCCGGTCCGCACGTGGTGGCGCCGCTCACGCCGCTCCCCCACCGCGGCGCGCTGCTGACGGCGAGCCTGATCGCCTCGTCGCTCCTTCTCGGCTGGTCGCTCATCACCATGCTCCTCGGGCATTGGTACCTGGTCGCGCCCCGGCTGACGTTCCGTCACCTGACCGTGTTCTCCTGGGTGCTTCTGGGGACGGTGCTGCTGCGGGTGCTCTCCGTGGCCGCGAGCCTGGCGGTCGCAGCGGGGGTCAACGAGCTGGTCGAGCCCCATCCGCTGCGGGTCCTGGCGGGTTTCGGGGGACAGGGCATCTTCTTCTGGTTCCGCCTGCTCTGGGGCCTGGCGATCGTGCTGCCGCTCACCGCCATGGCCCTTCACTGCGCGCGCCAGCGCTCGAATCAGTCTGCCACCGGCATCCTGTACGTCGTGGTCGTGGGCGCCTTCATCGGCGAGATCACCGCCTACTACCTGAGCGTCACTACGGGCGTCCCCGTCTGACGGATGCGTGTCCGCACCCAGTGCCGCTCCTGCGGCCTCCCCTTCCCTGCCGTGCTCTCGCCCGACACGGCGGAGCTCCCCTGCCCAGGCTGCGGTACTGTCCGGCCCGTCACCCGCGACGGCTGGACGGAGACGGCCGTCGAGGTCTGCCCGCTCTGCGGCTGCCGCCATCTCTACCGTCAACGCGACTTCAACCGCGCGCTCGGCTGCCTTCTCGTGGTGGCCGGTGCAGCCCTGGTGCCGTGGACTTTCGGCATTTCGCTGCCGGTCTTCGGGCTGGTGGACGTCTGGCTCTACCGGAGGCTCAAGGACGCGGTGGTCTGCTACCGCTGCGACACGGTCTACCGGGATGCCCTGCCGGGTCCGCGCCAGGGAGACTTCGACCTCCTGAAGCACGACGTGCTCAAGTACGGCAAGAACTGGGCAGACCAGCAGGAGGAGTGAGGGCCGGCTTTCGCTTCAGGCGCGCTTCAGGCGCGCTTCAGGCGGTAGCCATCTCTTCTACGCCGGCCGCGGCGCGCAGCTCCTCGGCCCGGTGGGTGCGCTCCCAGGTGAAGCCTTCCTCCAAGCGGCCGAAGTGGCCATAGGCCGCCGTCGCACGGTAGATCGGGCGGCGCAGATCGAGATACTCGATGATGCCGCGCGGAGAGAGCGGGAAGTGAGCGCGGACCAGCCTCTCCATCTCGCCGTCGCCGATCTGGCCGGTGCCGAAGCTGTCGACACGCACGGACACCGGATCGACCACGCCGATGGCGTAGGCGATCTGCACCTCGATGCGCTCGGCGATGCCGGCCGCGACCAGGTTCTTGGCCACATGGCGGGCCATGTAGCAGGCCGAGCGGTCCACCTTCGTCGGATCCTTCCCCGAGAAGGCGCCGCCACCGTGACGGCCATAGCCGCCGTAGGTGTCGACGATGATCTTGCGGCCGGTGAGGCCGCAGTCGCCGTGCGGACCGCCGGTCACGAACCGGCCGGTCGGGTTGATGTGGTAGACCGTCGTCTCGTCCAGCAGCTCCCTGGGGATCGTGGGCTTCACGATCTTCTCGATGACCGTATCGCCGATCTCCTCCTGGGAGACGTCGGGGTCGTGCTGGGTGGAGATGACCACGGTCCGCACGCCGACCGGCTTCTTGCCTTCGTACTCCACCGTCACCTGCGCCTTGCCGTCGGGCCGCAGCCAGGGGATCTCGCCGTCCCGGCGCGCCGCGGCCAGGCGGCGGGTCAGGCGATGGGAGAGGAGGATCGGCAGCGGCATCAGCTCCGGGGTCTCGCGGCAGGCGAAGCCGAACATCAGCCCCTGGTCGCCCGCGCCGCCCGTATCGACTCCCTGGGCGATGTCCGGGGACTGCCGGTTGATGGTCAGGAGCACCTTGCAGCTGCGGCTGTCGAAGCCGAATTCGGAGCGGTCGTAGCCGATGTCCGCGACGACCTGGCGGGCCACGCCGACGAAGTCGACATGCGCGTGGGTGGTGATCTCGCCCGCGAGGACGATCATGTCCGTGGTCACCAGGGTCTCGCAGGCCACGCGCCCGGTGGCATCCTGCCGGAGCACCTCGTCCAGGATCGCATCGGAGATCTGGTCCGCCACCTTGTCCGGGTGGCCCTCGGTCACGGACTCCGACGTAAACAGGTGTGCTTCTTGTTCGTTCATCATCGCACCTCTATCCTGGGGGTTCCCGTTCGAAACTGGCGGCGCATGCTACCAAGTGTCGCAGGAGCCGGTCAAACGCGGACCGGCATACGACTCTAAGGTGCTCGACCCGGGCGAATCCGGGACTCAGCGGATGGGCCGGCTCTCCAGCACGCCGTAGAACAGGGTCGCGATGGCGTGCAGGGTGGAGGTGGAGACGGCCTTGCGCCGCGTCTCCAGCCCGCCGGTGAGCGCCCGGATCATGCCGCCGCCCCGCCGGGTCCCGGGGATGGCGAACGGGATCTGCGCGCTGTCCAGGCCGGCGATCAGGCGGTCGGGGAGCTGCACCGAGCCGCTGGATCCCCAGGCCTCGCCCAGCGGGGTGCGCACCACGGCCCAGTTGCGGATGAAGTAGAGGAGACTGCCGTCCACCTCCAGGGCCTGGATGCCGCCCTCGGCCGCCATGTAGAACTGGTAGGTGTCGCCGAGCCGCTCCTCCATTTCGCGGACATAGCTGCGCGCCAGCCCAAGGGTCTCCTCGTCCGAGACCGGCAGCCCGATCGGCGGCGGCTCCACGGGCTGCGGCACCACCGCCACCGACACGATCTTGTCGTGGCCGTCGTGGAAGTAGCGCAGGAACGCGTCGCGCACGCCGAGCAGCGTCTCCGAGTTGTTCCCGGCCACCGCGACCTCGACACCCGATTGGAGCTTTTGCCAGAAATTCCTGATATCTGTCGCCATATGATTACCAGCCGCCACAACCAGAAATTGAAGGATATTCGCCGCCTCCGGCGAAGTAAAGGTGACCACGCCCTGTTGGAGGGGCCGCACCTGGTCGAGGAGGCCATCGCCGCCGGTCACGAGCTGGAGACCGTCCTGGCCACCCCGGCCTGGCTGGAGACGCCCGATGGGTTGCGCGTCGTCCGCCATCTCCCGATCGCACCGCTCGAGATCGAGCCCCCCCTGCTGGAGGAGCTGACCGACTCCGACTCACCCCGCGGCATCCTCGCCGTGGCCCGCCTCCCCCGCTCCGGCGTCGGGTCGCTGCCCGTCCGCGACGGCGGAGTCTATCTCTTTCTGGACGGATTGCAGGACCCCGGCAATCTGGGAGCTCTCGCGCGGGTCGCGGAGGCTTCCGGAGCGGCCGGGCTCGCGCTCTCCCCGGGCACGGCCCATCCGAACCATCCGCGCGCCCTCCGCGCCTCGGCCGGAAGCCTGCTGCGGCTGCCGGTCGCCGTCGGATGCGAGGCCGCGGCGGTGGACCGCCACCTCGCCTCCGTCCGGCCGCGCTGGATGGCCCTGGTGCCCCGCGAGGGCGAAGACCTCTGGCAAGCTTCCCTGGACGGCTCGCTCGTGCTCGCCCTGGGTGCCGAGGGCCCCGGCCTCTCCCCCGCTCTCCGGGAGCGCGCCGACCTGCGCCTGACCGTCTCCATCGAGCCGCCGGTGGAGTCCCTGAACGCCACGGTCGCCGCGGCCCTGGTGCTCTTCGAAGTACGGCGGCGTGGTTTAATGCGGCCATGAGGTCCATCATGAAGATCGGCATCGGCTCGGACCACGCGGGCTACCGCTACAAGGAAGAGATCAAGCGCTTCCTCGCCGGACAGGGGCACGAGGTGCGCGACTTCGGGACGGACTCGGAGGAGTCGGTGGACTATCCCACCTACATCCGTCCCGTGGCCGAGGCGGTCGCCGGCGGCGAGCTGGAGCGCGGCATCGTGCTCGGCGGCTCGGGCAACGGCGAGGCCATGGCCGCCAACCGCGTGCGCGGCGTCCGCTGCGCGCTCTGCTGGAACGCCGAGTCCGCCCGCCTCGGCCGCCAGCACAACGACGCCAACATGATCTCCCTCGGCCAGCGCATGATGACGCTGGAGACCGCCCTCGACATCGTCCGGATCTGGCTGGAGACCCCCTTCGAAGGCGGTCGCCACGTCCGGCGGATCCAGCTTCTCGACGCGTGAGCGCACCGATTCTTGAAGCTCTGGGGGCGGGCCGGGTACGGCGGGACGAGGTCCTCGCCCCCTACACCACCTTCCGGATCGGCGGGCCGGCCGACCTCTTCTACGAGCCGCGGACCGCGGACGAGCTGGCGCGGGCGATCCTCGCGGCCCGGGAGCACGGAGTCCCCTTCTTCCTCCTGGGGATGGGCGCGAACATCCTGATCGGCGACCGGGGCTTCCGCGGGCTGGTCATCCGCAACACGGCCCGGCACATGGAGGTCCTGCCGGACGGCAGGGTGTGGGCGGAGAGCGGCGCGGTGGTTTATCCGGAGCTGATCGAGCTGGCGGTGTCGCACGGGCTGTCCGGCCTGGAGCACTACGTGGGCATCCCCTCGACCGTGGGCGGAGCGCTCTGGCAGAACCTCCACTTCCTGGCCCCGGCCCCGGCGCGCGAGCGCACCATGTTCATCGAGGAGGTCACCCATTCCGCCGAGATCCTCACCGAGGAGGGCGAGCGCAAGACCGTGGGCGCCGGCTACTTCGAGTTCGGCTACGACGACTCCATCCTCCACCACCGCCGCGACGTCGTCCTCGCCGCCACCTTCCAGCTCCAGCCGGACGATCGAGCCCGCATGCGCCAGGTGATGGAAGAGAACCTGCAATGGCGGCGCGAGCGGCACCCGCCCCTGGACACCGAGCCGAGCGCCGGTTCCATCTTCAAGAAGATCGCGGGGATCGGCGCCGGCCGCCTGATCGACGAGTGCGGCCTCAAGGGGACCCGGATCGGCGGCGCCATGGTCACCCCCCGCCACGCCAACATTCTCATCAATGTCTCAGGCCCGGAGGGCACCGCCACGGCCGCCGACGTCCGTGCCCTGATCGCCCGCATCCAGGAGGTGGTCGAGCAGCGTACCGGCCATCGCCTGGAGCCCGAGATCGGCTTCGTCGGCGAGTTCTGATCGAGCGACAAAAGTTGTTGACTTCCGCTCCGGCTTCTCTTACGCTGCTTGGCGTAACGGAGGCGTAAACATCCATCGGGAGGAGCGGTCGTGATGACGAACAGAACCAGTGGCAACACCCTGCCGTCCAACGCGTTCGAGGAGGACTACCTGGCCTTGCTGAACGAGCGGGACGAGCCCCTCACCGCGGCCGAGGCCGACTACGCCGGCCCATGGAGCGTCGAAGCACGACACGAGGGCGGTCACGCCGTGCTGCGGCCAGCGGAAGATGTGCCGTACGCCGCCTTCGAGTCCGTGGAGATCGCCCAGCTCGCCGCAGCCGTCCTGCCGGGCACCGGCAGGGAGAAGCGCTACCGGTTGGGAAAGGACGAGGACGGCGGCCGCGGCTTTCCAGTGTACCGCTCCGGCGAGCTCGCCGGACACCTGCGGTTGTTCGACGAGGAGCTGGTCGCGGGCCTGAACGTGCTCGACGCACTGCTGTCCTCTCCCTACGATTTCGCCTGGCTCCTCGAAGCCGCCGGAGGCCTCGCCCTCCAGCACGTGGGGAGGATCTCCATGGCGCGGGCGGCCGGCCGGCTCAAGTAGGGAAGCCAACCCGCGGATTGGAGCGGCCAACCCGGCGGTTGGCACGCTCCACCCGCGGGTTTCCAGGCCAAACCGGCCGTTGGCGAGGAGCAACCTACGGGTAGCGGCGTGAAACCAGCGGGTTGGGACACAAAACCGGCGGGTTGCATCACGAAAGACCTGGGTTGCGACGGCAAACCAGCGGGTTGGCTCGGTCCACCGGCGGGTATGGAGGCTCCCGCGGCGGGTAGCTCCGTCTACCCGCTGGTTTCTAGGCCACTCCCTCGCTCCCAGCTCCGCAGACCAGGCCGCAGACGCTCTCTCCCTCCCCCACCAGCACCTTGCCGTTCAGCCAGGCGGCCACGGCCGCGGCTCCGGACAGCTCGGCCGCGATACCCAGCTCCAGCCAGAGCCAGCGCGCCGCCTCCCGCATCTCCTCGTCGGTGACGAGCACGATCTCCTCGACGGTCTTCTGGATGATGCGCAGGTTCATCTCGGCGCTCCTGCGCGGCGCCAGGGTGTTCGCTGCCGTCGTGATGCGCTCGAGCTCCACCACGGCGCCCGCCCGCACGCTCTCGTAGAGAGTCGGTGCTCCCACCGGCTCCACACCGATCACCCGCACGCCGGGAGCCATGGCCTTGACCGCCGTGGCGACACCCGAGATCAGCCCGCCGCCGCCGATCGCCACCAGGACGACGCCGGTCTCCGGAGCATCCTCCAGGATCTCCAATCCGATCGTGCCCTGGCCTGCAACCACTGCCGGGTCCGCGAACGCGTGGACATAGGCGAGGCCTTTCCGCTCCGCGACCTCACGCGCGGCCTGGTCGGCTTCGTCCCAGACCGTTCCCTCCCGCACGACTTCCGCCCCCCAGGCCTCGAAGCGGGCGATCTTCGCCTGGGGGACGTTCGCAGGCAGAAAAATCGTCGCCGGCACCTTCGCCAGCCAGCCGGCGTAAGCCACGCCCAGTCCATGGTTGCCGCCCGACGCGGTGACCAGCCCTTTCCCCACCTGATCGGGCGGCAGCGTAAGCACTTTGTTGGTAGCTCCGCGAGCCTTGAATGAGCCTGTGACCTGCAGTGTCTCCAGTTTCAATGACAGCCGGCCAGCAGGAGCTTCCCTCAGGCCAACGGCACGGACCAGAGGCGTACGGCGGACATGCCGCCTGAGGCGCTCGCGCGCGGCCCGGATTTCGGCGAGATCGACCATGGAAAGACATGCTATCAGTGGCGTAACTTACGCCCCCCGTACGCTTGACTTACGCCCTTGTTACGCCTATGATTCTCCCATGTTGGAGAGAACCGTACTCAACCTCAGGAGACATGAGCCGTGGCCACAACCGTTCTGAACGGCCTCGGTCAGGCGCTGCGCTGGCTTAGAGACCGACTCGGCAAAAAGCAGTACCAGGTGGCGGAAGCCGCCGGCATCACGAAAGGCATGCTCTCGGCGTACGAGACGGGTCGGCAACGGCCATCGCTGGAGACGCTGGAGAAGTTGCTGGGCACCCTCGGGTGCGACCTGCACGACCTTCACAACGCCATCCAGATCGTGAACGGCCGGCCGGCTGCGATGCGGCCGGGGAGCCGGTTCGTCGATGCGGAGAGTGGAAGCGGAAGGGAGCGCGGGTTCCCGGACCTGTACAGCGTGCTCGGGCAGAGCGATCCGCTGCCGCCGGATCTGGAGCGCGCCTTCGGGCAGCTCCTCGACGGCTTCCACAAGCTGATCCGCTACATGCACCGCGCGTTCGAGAAGCGTTCAGAGGGCGACGAAAGCCCCGCGGACGAAAGCTCGTAGAGCTCCCTGACACGGACGGGCACGGACTGACACGGACGAACACGGACCATGCCGTGGGTGCGTGAAGGTCCGTGTGAGTCCGTGTCAGGCCGTGTGCAGCGCCTCAGGCGAGCTTCGCTTGAAGGACCCGCGCCAGCCGCTGCACTCCCTCCTCGATCCGGTGCGGCGGGTTGTTCCCAAAGCTCAGGCGCAAGGCGCGGTCGGCGTGGCCTCCCCCCAGGGTCGCGAAGACGGAGCCCGGTGTGAAAGCTACGTTTTCCAGAGCGACGGCGTCGCGCAGCAGCTCGCCGGAGGTGATCCCTTGCGGCAGCTCCACCCAGACGTTGAGGCCGCTCGATGGATGGCTCCAGCGCGCCTCCCGCGGGAAGTGCTCCTGCAGGGTGCGGAGGAGCGTATCCCGCCGGCGCCGGTACGCGGCCCGGATCGTCTCCAGGTGCTCCGGGAGATACCCGGCCTCCAGAAAAGCCGAGATCGTGCGGTGGCTGAACGAGGGCACGTCGAGCTCCGCGGCGGCCGGCAGCAGGGCGAGACGCGCGGGCGGGTCGTCGGGAAGGACGATCCAGCCGGCGCGCAGGGCCGGTGCCAGGAGCATGGAGAAGGAGCCGAGGTAGACGGCCCAGCGGGCGTCGAGCGCGCGCAGCGGCGGCTCCGGGTGGCCGTCGTACGACAGGAAGCCGTAGGTGTCGTCCTCGAGGATCGGCACCTCGTAGGCGCGGGCCAGGTCGAGGAGCTGCAGCCGCTTCTCCAGTCCGAGGCTCACGCCGAGAGGGTTGTGCCCCTCCGGGATCACGTAGATGAAGGCGGGCCGCGCGCCGCCCGCCAGGAGCGCCTCCACCTGGTCCACGTCGATGCCCGTCTGGGGGTCCGTGGAGACGGTGAGGACCTCCGGGTCCAGCGGGAGGCCGGCGCGGACTTTCTCCGAGACGGTTTCCTCGAGCAGCACCTGGGAGCCAGGCTCGAGGAGCTGCCTTCCCAGGAGATCCAGGGCTCCTTCGATGCCCGTGGTGAGCACGATCTGATCCGGCCGGCAGCGGACCCCGCGCATGGCCATCAGCTCCACGATCTGGGCCTTGAGCGGCTGGAAGGGGGTGCCGAGCTCCGGAGGACCGGGGTCGGCGAGCAGGCGCGCCGAAGCCTGGGCCACGGCGCTCATCGGGAAGAGCTCGGCCGCCGGCAGGTCCGCGGCCAGCGAGAGCACCCCGGGGAACTCGAGGAGCTCCTTGAGCTCGGCCGGCACCTGGCTCGTCCGGGACGCAGGATTGTCTTGGACAGCGTGAATCATCTCGTCCTTCGGTTCTTTCTCCGGACCGCGCATCTCAGCTAGGGGTTCCTTACCTTACATGGTACGGCCAGCCGGCCAAAGCGCGCCGGTATGCCGGACTCTACGTCATTCGCTGGCACTACCCGCCAAAGACAGCCACTTTGCATCGCAAAGTGCTCTTCGTCTAGAATACCTTCGAAGCCAGCGCCCGGGAACTTTCCGCAGGGGCAATTCGGTTATGCTCTGCGGGCCAATATCTGGCCAAAATCCGGGCACGAGGCGAAAGAGAGCGAACTCCAGGAATGGGAATGTCCACGGCCGCCTCGAAGGCGCAATCGGTTCCGGAAGGCTTCCCCGCCCTCCTCGAGAGGTTCCGGGAGCGGCTCGACCGCGAGCTGCACGCCTGGCTGGAGGCGAAGCGGCGCGCGGCGGCCGAGGCCGGCTCGCCCGAGATGCTCGAGCTGATCGACGGCGTCGGCCAGCTCGTGGTCCACGGCGGCAAGCGCGTGCGCCCGGCCCTGGTCTATCACGCCTACCGGGCCTGCGGCGGCGCGGCCGACGGTGAAGTGCTTCCCCTCGCGCTGGCCACCGAGTTCCTGCACACCTATCTCCTGATCCACGACGACATCATGGACCACGCCGAGGTCCGGCGCGGCCAGCCCGCCGCGCACGTGCGCTTCCGCAACGCTCACCGGCAGCGCGGCTTCCACGGCGATGCCCGCGACTTCGGGCTTTCCGTGGCGATCCTGCTCGGAGACCTCTCCCACACCTGGGCGGTCGAGCTGGCCTCCTGCGCGGCGGCAGGCCGGCCCGAGCTCGCCCGCTGCTTCGCGGCCATGAGCGAGGAGGTCATCGGCGGCCAGTACCTGGAGCTGTTGGTGGCCCAGCGCCGCGCCGCCAAGGAAGAGGAGCTGACCCGGGTGCTGCGCCTCAAGTCCGGGCGCTACACGGCCGAGCGGCCCGTGCAGCTCGGCGCGATCCTGGCCGGCGCCGCGCCCGGGGCCATCGCCGGGCTGGCCCTCTACGGCGCGGCCGTGGGCGAGGCCTTCCAGCTCCAGGACGACCTGCTCGGCATGTTCGGCAAGGCCGAAACCGTGGGCAAGCCCGTGGGCGACGACCTGCGCGAGGGCAAGTTCACCTTCCTGATCCACCACGCCCTGTCCGCGGCCACGCCCGAGCAGCGCGAAGCCCTCGAAGAGGCCCTGGGAGATCCCGGCGTCACGGCCGGCGAGGTCGCCCGGGTGCAGCGCATCCTCGAAGAGACCGGGGCGCGCGCCCGGGTCGAAGGCATGATCCAAGAGCGCTTGCTCTCCGCGCGGCAGGCCCTCCAGGGGCTCGGCGAGCTGCGGCAGGAGGGCCGGCTCTTCCTCGAAGGGCTCCTCGACTACCTCTGGGAGCGCGAGCTGTGAGTGCCCTCCCGGCGATGGCCGACATCCGCGACCGCAAGGCCGAGCACATCCGCCTGGCCCTCGACTCCCGCATGCAGCTCGGCGAGAGCTGGTGGGACGAGTACCGCTTCGGCCACGCGGCTTTACCTGAGATCGACATGGCCGAGGTCGACACCTCGGTCGAGTTCCTGGGCCGGCGCCTCGCCGCTCCCCTGCTCATCTCCTGCATGACCGGCGGCACCGAGACGGCCGGCCGGATCAACCGCAACCTGGCCGCGGCAGCCGAGTCCACGGGCGTCGCGGTGGGGGTCGGCTCCCAGCGCAAAGCGTTGGAAGATCCTGCGAAAGCTGATACCTTCCGCGTCCGCGAGGCCGCTCCCACAGCTCCACTTCTGGCCAACCTCGGCGCCGTGCAGCTCAACTACGGCATGGGCGTCGCCGAGTGCCGCCAGGCGGTCGAGATGATCGGGGCGGACGCGCTCGTGCTCCACCTCAACCCGTTGCAGGAGGCGCTCCAGCCCGAGGGGCAGTGCGACTTCTCCGGGCTGCTGCCGAAGATCGGCGAGGTGGTGCGCGAAGTCGGCGTGCCGGTTGTGGCAAAGGAGGTCGGCAGCGGGCTCTCGGAAAGCGTGGCCCGCGCCCTGGCCGGCGTCGGGGTCCGCATCCTGGACACCGCCGGCACGGGCGGCACGAGCTGGGCGCGCATCGAGGCGGCCCGCTCCGGCGAGCTCGACCTGGGCGAGCTGTTCGCCGGCTGGGGACTCCCGACGCCGCTGTCCATCCAGGAGGTCCGGCGGGTCGAGGGCGTGACGGTGATCGCCAGCGGCGGCCTGCGCAACGGCCTGGACTTGGCCAAGGCCCTCGCCCTGGGAGCCGACCTGGGCGGCATGGCGTACCCGTTCCTCGCCGCGGCCACCGAGTCGCCCGACAGCGTGGCCGACAAGGTGCGGCGCATCGTCCGAGAGCTCAAGATCTGCATGTTCTGCCTGGGTATTAAAACGATCTCGGGGCTTCGCACCGCCGAGCTTCGAAAAGGGTCCTTCTGATGAGCAACCCGATCCAACTGCCGACCTCGCGGCGCGAAGAGCTGGTCCGTTCCCTCGTGCGCCGGGAGATGCGCTTCCACGAGCTTCCCAAGGACCTCCCCGCCGAAGAGGCGGCGGAGATCCGGCGGCGCGCCCTGGAGCGCATGACCGATACCGCGCTCGACAACATCGCGCACCACTCGCTCGACGTGCAGCGGGCCTCCAAGCGCAACTGCGAGAACTTCTTCGGCGTGGCCCAGATCCCCATGGGCGTCGTGGGCCCGCTGCGGGTACGCGGACGCTGCGCCGACGGCGACTTCTGGGTGCCTCTCGCCACCACCGAGGCGGCCCTGGTGGCGAGCACCAACCGCGGCTGCACGGCCATCACCCAGGCCGGCGGCGCGGTCGTCCGCATCGAGGACGTGGGCATGACCCGCGCGCCCGTGTTCCGCACCTCGGGCATCGTGCAGACCCAGTGGTTCCTGCAGTGGATCAAGGACCACGATGCGGAGATCCGCGCGATCACCGAGAAGACCAGCAACCACCTGAAGCTCCTGGAAGTCCGGCCGTACACCTTCGGCACCACGGTCTTCCTGCGCTTCCGCTTCGACTCGGGCGACGCCATGGGCATGAACATGGCCACGATCGCCTGCGACCGCGCGGTCAACGACCTCATCGAGCCCCAGACCGGCGTGCCCTGCATAGCTCTGTCAGGCAACTACTGCGTGGACAAGAAGCCGGCCGCCATCAACTTCCAGGAGGGCCGCGGCAAGCGCATCTACGCGGAGGCCCTGCTCGAGGCCCCGATCCTCCACCACCAGCTCAAGACCAACGCCCGCGACCTGGTGGAAGTCCAGTACCGCAAGAACCTGCTGGGCTCCATCGCCGCCGGCTCGATGGGCTTCAACGCCCACTACGCCAACGTGCTCGCGGCCTTCTTCATCGCCACGGGCCAGGATCCGGCGCACGTGGTCGAGGGCTCCATGGGCGTGACCTGCATCGAGGCGCGGGGGCCGGACTCGGTCTTCGCGTCGATCTACATGCCCGACGTGCCGCTCGGCGCCGTGGGCGGCGGCACCTCGCTCGAGACGCAGCGCGAGGCGCTCGCCATGCTCGGCGTCTCCCCCGACCCGGAACGCCGCGGCGAGGCCGTCACCCGCCTCGCCGAGATCCTGGGCGCGGTCGTGCGCGCCGGCGAGCTGTCGCTGATGGCGGCCTTCACCTCGCAGGACCTGGCGCGCGCCCACGAGAAGCTCGGACGCGGCGAGGTCCCCGGCCGCACGATCCCCTAGGCGTGAGGGCACCCCTCACCGTCTCGGCCCCCGGCAAGCTGATCCTGATGGGGGAGCACGCGGTGGTCTACGGCCGCCCCGCCCTCGTGGCGGCCATCGACCTCCGGCTCAGGGTCAGGCTCTCCCCAGCGGATCACGTGATCCTGGACCTGCCCGCCCTGGGCCATTCCGAGCACCTTACCTGGGGAGAGGTCCGCGACTATGCCGCCGCGGCCCGCGAGCGCTGGGGCGAATTCTCCCTGCATCCAGGTCCGGCCAGCTTTCGGGAGATGCGCGGCGAAGACCCCGCGCACGTGGTCAAGGCCGCGCTCGGCGAGGCGGTCGGGCTGCTGGACGAGCCCGGTGAAGGGCTGAGCCTGCGCGTCGACTCCGACCTCCCCGTCGGCTCCGGTTTCGGCAGCTCCGCGGCCACGGCCGTGGCGGTCCTCGCCGGGATGTTTGCCTGGAGCCGGACGCCCGTCGACCTCGGGCAGGTCGAGCGCCTGGCCCTGGAAGTCGAGCGCCGGCAGCATGGGCATCCGTCCGGGGTGGACGGCGCCACGATCCTGCGCGGCGGCGTGCTCTGGGCACGGAAGGATCCCGCGGGCGGGCTGGAGACCGAGCCGGTGGGCGCCCGCTCTCCCCTGCTCGCCCGGCTCCGGGTCTACGATACCGGGATGCCGTCCGAGGCCACGGGTGCCGTGGTCGCGGCCGTGCGCGCACGGCGCGGGGAGGAGCCGGGCCGGATCGAAGCGGTCCTGGACCGGATCGAGGCCGCGACCGTCGCCTTCCGCGCCGAGCTGGAGCGGGAGGAGGAAGACCGGGACCGCGCTTTGCATCTCATTCGCCAGGCGCAAGCCTGCCTGGAAGAGCTCGGGGTCGTTCCCGGGGAGGTTTGCGCCGCGGTCCGTCAGATCGAGATGGAGGGCGGCGCCGCGAAGATCTCCGGCGCGGGATCGCTCGCCGGGCCGGGAGCCGGGTCGCTTCTGGTTTATCATCCCGACCCCGGGAAGCTGGAACGCTGCGCCATGTTGAAATCTTTTCCCTTTTATGCCGTTCACCTCGGAGCCCCCGGGTTCCGTGAGGAGACTGCTGGATGAGCAAGACCACTGTCGCCGCTCCGGCCAATATCGCGTTCATCAAGTACTGGGGAGCCCGGGACCTGGAGCGGGCGCTGCCGATGAACCCGTCCATCTCCATGACCCTCGACCACTGCGTGACCCGGTGCACGGTGGAGATTCTGGACGGTGGGCACGACGAGGTCTGGCTGAGCGAGCCCGACGGCGGGTTCGGCTCGCCCGACCCCGAGTTCACCCGGCGCGTGGTGGAGCAGCTCGACCGGGTCCGCCAGTGGGCCGGCCGCGAAGAGCCGTTCCGGGTGGCGACGCGCAACACCTTCCCGAGCGCCGCCGGGCTGGCCTCCTCCGCCTCGGGCTTCGCTGCCCTGACGCTGGCCGCGGTGGGTGCTCTCGGCCGCAAGGACGCGCCGGCCAGGGACCTGTCGCAGCTCGCGCGGCGCAGCGGCTCGGGCTCGGCGGCCCGCTCCGTGCTGGGCGGCTACGTGGAGTGGCCCGACCCCGACAGCATGGGCGGGTCGGGCGGCATCGACGACGAGCCGAGCTACGCCATCCAGCTCGCCGACGCCGCGCAGTGGGACCTGCGCGACGTGATCGCGGTGGTCGAGATCGGCCCCAAGGTGGTCTCCTCCCGCGACGGCCATCGCCTCGCCCACACCAGCCCCTACTACACCAAGCGCCTGGAGCTTCTGCCCGAGCGCCTGCAGAGAGTCCGCCGCGCCATCGAGACCCGCGACTTCGAGCTCCTCGGACCGGTCCTGGAAGAGGAGTCGACCGACCTCCACATGATCGCCATGACCTCGCAGCCGCCGATCTTCTACTGGAGCCCCGGCACGGTGGCGGTGCTGCGCGCCGTCCGCGAGCTGCGCCAGGAAGGGCTCGCGGCCTGGGCCACCCTGGATGCCGGCGCCAACGTGCACGTGATCTGCGATCCCGAATCCGAGGACGAGGTGGCCGACCGCCTGGAAGACCTCCCCGCCGTCGGCTTCGTGATCCGCGACGGCGTCGGCGACGGTCCGGAGCACGAGACCACGCATCTATTCTGATCATGGAGGTCATCCTCCTCAAGCTCGGCGGCAGCCTGATCACCGAGAAGTCGCAGCGGCAGACGGCCCGGCCCGAGGTGATCGCCCGCCTGGCGGAAGAGATCGCCCGCGCCGCGGCCCGCATCCCTGAGCGCCTCGTCCTCGGCCACGGCAGCGGCTCCTTCGGGCACGTCGCCGCCCAGGAGCACGGAATTGCCTCCGGCCTCAGCTCCCCTGCCCAGCTCCCTGGCATCTCCCGCACCCAGGAGCGCGCCGCCGCGCTCCACCGCCAGGTCGTCGACAAGCTCCTCGCCGCCGGGGTCGCCCCCTTCTCCATCGCGCCGTCGAGCTGCCTGGTCTTCAAAGGCGGCAAGCCGGACCTGGCCCTCAAGCCGCTCCTTCTCGCCCTCAAGAACGGCCTGATGCCGGTGGTCTACGGCGACGTGGTGATGGATCTGGATCAAGGAGTCGCGATCTGCTCCACCGAGCGGATGCTGGAGATCCTGGCCCACCGGCTCCCCGTCCGCCGGGCGCTCTGGCTGGGAGAGACCGACGGCGTCTACGACGGCGAGGGCCGGACCATCCCCCGCCTCTCCGCGGACGATTTCGAGGAGGCTTCGAAGTCGATCGGCTCCCCCGCGGGCACGGACGTCACCGGCGGCATGCGGCATCGCGTAGAAACCGCGCTCGCCCTGACGCGCCTCGGCATCCGCTCCCTGCTCCTCAACGGGCTCACCCCGGGGCTGCTCGAACGGGCGCTCCTGGGCGAGGACGTGCCGGGGACGGCGATCGAGTAGCGGTACAATCTCACCTCCCTATGGAGCCGCACGCGCAACACACACCGGAAGAGCTGGAGCGCCTCCTCGTCGCCTCCAGCCGGACCTTCGCCCTCGCCATCCCGCTCCTGCCCGAGCCCACGCGGCAGGAGGTGACGATCGCCTACCTCCTCTTCCGCATCGCCGACACCTTCGAGGACGCGGCGGCCTGGCCGAGCGCCCGGCGCATCGAGGCCCTGGAGCGCTTCGCCAGGCTGCTGGAGTCTCCGGATCGCGAGGAAGTGCGGCGCTGGGCCGAACGCTGGGCCGAGGAAGTCCCGTGCGAGCAGCCGGGCTATCGGGACCTGCTGGCGGAAATCCCCTACGTCTTCGACGAGCTCCTGGCCCTCTCTCCCCCCGCCGTCGGGCTGATCACGGCCCACACGCTGCGCACCGCGTACGGCATGGCCGACTTCGTCGGCCGCGTCACCACGGAAGGCGAGCTGCTCCTGGAGAGCCTGACCGACCTCCGGCAGTACTGCTACGTGGTGGCAGGGATCGTGGGCGAGCTGCTCACCGAGCTGTTCCTGCTGGACCGTCCCGAGCTCGATCCCGTGGCCGAGGCCCTGCGCGAGCGCTCCCGTGCCTTCGGCGAGGCCCTACAACTCGTCAACATCCTCAAGGACTCGGCCTCGGACGCCACCCAGGGCCGGCGCTATCTCCCCGAGACGGTGGACCGCGCCGAAGTCCTGGCCCTGGCCCGGGGGGACCTGCGCACCGCCACCGACTACATCCTGACCCTGCAGCGCGCGGGGGCGGAGCGGGGGCTCGTCGCCTTCGGTGCCCTCCCTGTCCAGCTCGCCCACGCGACCCTCGACCGCGTGGAGACCGCCGGCCCCGGCGCCAAGCTCAGCCGTCCGGAGGTCTACGCCATCCTCCACCGCCTCCAGCGCGCCCTCGACCGCAACGAGCCCGCGGTCACCGATCCTTCCGAGCCGATCCCCGCAGTGTGGTGATCCGGGGATAGAAAGGTATTCAATGAAGCTCCTGGCCCTGCTGCTCTTCTTCGGCGTCCTGCCCTGGCTCATGGCCTGCGCGGACCAGCCGCGTCCGGCTTCTCCGGCCGCAACCCCGCCTGCCGCCGCCCCCCAGCTCACGGCGGCGACCCGCGATCCGCACTCTGCCTCGCACCCGGACGAGGTAGCGGTCGAGCACCTGAAGCTCGACCTCAACGTCGACTTCGCCAAGAAACAGCTCGCCGGCCGGGCCAGCCTGCGCCTGAACAACCGCACGGGCGCCAGCAGCGTCTGGCTCGACACCCGCGACCTGACCATCAGCAAGGTCACCCTGGATGATGGCGCCCATGCCGCCGATACCCAGTTCAAGCTGGGTGAGCCGGACAAGTTCCTCGGCCGCTCCCTGGAAGTGAAGATCAAGCCCGACACCAAGTGGGTCCACGTCGACTACGTGACCAGCCCGGACGCCGCGGCGCTGCAATGGCTCGATCCCCAGCAGACCGCGTCCGGCACGCGGCCTTTCCTGCTCACCCAGTCCGAGGCCATCCTGGCCCGCACCTGGGTGCCCTGCCAGGACACCCCGGGCGTGCGCATGACCTACGAGGCCACGGTGCACGTCCCCAAGGACCTGCTCGCGGTCATGAGCGCCGAGAACCCGACGAAGAAGAACGCCGACGGCGTCTACCACTTCAAGATGCCGCAGCCGATCTCCTCCTACCTGTTGGCCCTCGCGGTCGGCGATCTGGAGTTCCGCCCGCTCGGCTCGCGCGCCGGCGTCTATGCCGAGCCCTCGGTCGTCGAGCTGGCCGCCTGGGAGCTGGCCGACACGCCGAAGATGATCGACGCGGCCGAAAATCTCTACGGCCCCTACCGCTGGGGCCGCTACGACATCCTGGTGCTGCCGCCGAGCTTCCCCTTCGGCGGCATGGAAAACCCGCGCCTGACCTTCGCGACGCCCACCATCCTGGCCCGCGACCGCTCGCTCGTCTCGCTCGTGGCGCACGAGCTCGCCCACTCCTGGTCCGGCAACCAGGTGACCAACGCCACCTGGAACGACTTCTGGCTCAACGAAGGCTTCACCACCTACGTCGAGAGCCGGATCATGGAGTCCCTCTTCGGCAAGGAATACGCGGACATGCTGACCGTGCTCGGCCGGCAGGAGCTCCAGGGCACCGTCGAGGAGCTGGGAGCCGAGAGCCCCGACACGCACCTCGCTCTCAACCTGGCCGGCCGCGATCCCGACGAGGGGATGAACGACATCGCCTACGAAAAGGGCAAGCTGTTCCTCCGCATGCTGGAGCAGTCGGTCGGCCGCGAGAAGTTCGACCGCTTCCTCCGCACCTACTTCGACACCTTCGCCTTCCAGACCATGGATACCCGCCGCTTCCTCGACTACCTGAAGCAGAACCTCTTCGCGGGCAGCGACGAGAAGATGAAGGAGCTGCAGATCGAGCAGTGGGTCTTCGGTCCGGGCGTGCCGCCGAACGCGCCGCAGCTCCGCTCGGCCGCCTTCGACAAGGTGGACCAGGCCGTCGCCGCCCTCCAGCAGGGAACACCCGCGGCCCAGCTCGACACCAAGGGTTGGACCACGCACCACTGGCTGCACTTCCTGCGCAACCTGCCGAAGCCCCTGGACCCTCAGAAGATGGCCGACCTCGACGCCGCCTTCAAGCTCACCGAGTCCGGGAACTCGGAGATCCTGAGCGCCTGGCTGTTGCTCGCCATCCCGAACCGCTACGAGCCGGCGTACCCGGCCCTCGACCGGTTCCTGACCAGCATGGGCCGCCGCAAGTTCCTCAAGCCCTTGTACGAAGAGCTGGCGAAGACCCCCGAGGGGACCGAGATGGCGCTGCGGATCTACAAGAAGGCGCGGGCCGGCTACCACTCGGTGTCGCGCAACACCGTGGACGAGATCCTCGACTGGAGAGGATAGGCCAAGCGGTCCGCGACGCGGTCTATCCCTTCAACGGATCGACCGCGCCGTGGACCGCCTGGTTTCAGGTGCTCAGGGGCTGGGACGCACCGTGATGTTGAGGGGGGGATTGCTCTTCTCGCAGGCGTTCTCGACCGTTACCGCGACCACGATCTGCCCCGGCTTCTTCTTCCAGAATTGGGCATCGCCCAGCTTCGGCACCTGCAGAGCCCACTGCGTCTGGCTCAAGATGTCGTCCCTCAGGATGGGGACCGTCCAGATTCCCTTTCCTCCCACCTCGGTCAAGGTTGCATAGAGGAGGCGCGACGGCTTCAGGAAGCCATCGCCGGTGAAGAGGACCTTGCCGCCCTCCGTAACCGCAGGCGGCATGAACTGTTGCAGCTTGATCTGCCCGGCCTGCGCTATGTCCTGCCCGGGATAGATCATCAGCGGGAATTTGGGGTTGTCGCTGCCCGCCAGGATGTCGAGGATGTTGTCCCGGTCGAAGTCGGCGACGGCGGCGGAGTGGTAGAGGGGCGTGTCATCGCCACTGCGCTGGAACATCCGCAGGATCTGCACCTCGCCCGCACCTCCGACGAGAGGCGCGAACGGGTTGACCTTGAGCCTGTGGAATCCGAGGACCATGGCGTGGGTGAAGAACGCGAATACGTCCTTCACCCTGTCACCATCGAAGTCTGCTAGATGGAAGCTCTCCAGCCTGCCGAGCGAGTGGATGTTCGCAGCGTTGAAGTCCGACAGCTCCGTGTTCGCCGGATCACCCCAGCTGGGATTGAGGAGCTTGAAGCGCTGGCCGTGCACGAGCGCGCCGGGACCGATGAACTCGAAGGGATCAAAGAAGGCGATGGGAGCGGTCCCGGTGCGGTCGTAGAATCCCGGCCGGAAAGTGAGATTGATGTTGGGTCTCGGCATCTTCAACTGGCTGAAGCCTTTAGCTCCTGGCTCGATGATCCAGACGCGCGGCAGGACCAGGATTCCGGAAGTGACGAGCACATCCAGGCTGGGGCCGCCCGGAAAGGGCAGGACATAGACGTCGGTCTCGTGCCGCTCATAGGGCGTCACGTTGTTGCGGTCCGTGAAACCCAGCCTGTCGGTATCGCTGAGCACCAGCGTATTGGCGGGCTGGAAGGTGCCGTCACCATTCCCCTGAAGGTAAGAGATGCTCCACACATCCGAGACGACGAGCCGGCGCTCCAGGTTGACCGTGGCGATGTCGGGAAAGATGTCTTCGTCGAAGTTTCCGATCCGTACCCAGACCGGGTCCTCCCCCACCCGAAGCTTGATGGGGGGAAAGAAGCCGACCTGATCCTTCTTCCCAAGCTTCTTGTTGATCAGAACGTATACGGCATCGTTGGCCGAGAGGGAAGCGACGAGGTCCGGAGCACCATCGTCATTGAGGTCGGCCACTTGCAGGTCAGTCTCGTTGACGCAACTGTAGCACCCGGCGGCCTCCCCCACGAGGAACTGGGCGGCCGGTAGGAACTTCACATTACCGGGCGTCGAGTCGTTCAGATAGATGCCCACCGTGGTCGCCCGCGTGTCTTCTTTGACGTGCACGCGCTTGCGGAAGTACTCGCTATCGTGGGCTGCAAAGTCAGGCAGGAGGTCACCGTTGAAGTCGGCGCTGACAGGCATGCGTGTGAGGTCGGGGGTCGATCCGGTTGCGTTGATGAGAATGCTTTCCCCGAACGACCGGTGGCGCGAGCAGGTTGCGTGGACCGAGAAGGGAGTCCCGAAGGCGAGGGTCACGAGGATCAGTGCGATGGCGCGCGGGCTTCTCATTGTCTTCATCTCCAGGTTCAATGCGGCCGGTCCTTCCGGCCGTGTCCTCATTGCAGCGGATTGCCGCCGCCCCGCGCCTGACCGGAACCTGACCGGAACCTTATTTCTCTGTTTTCACCAGCGATACAATGACCTGGATGTCCATTCAGAGCGGGTTCTGCTTTGGAGATGTAGCCCTCGACTCCGCGCGCCGGCAGCTCTTCATCCGCGGCCGGGAGGTGAAATGCCGGCCGCTGGCCTTCGAGCTGCTGCTCCTGCTCTGCGAAGCAAAGGGCGCGGTGGTGCCGCGCGAGGAGATCCTCAAGCGCCTTTGGGGCGAAACCTACCTGCCATCGGACGAATCGCTGACCCAGATCGTGCACCGGCTGCGGACCACCCTGGGCGAGCACGGGAAGGTGGTGCGGACGGTACGAGGGGCCGGCCTTCGGCTCGACGCACCGGTGGTCCTGATCGCCGAGGAGCCGCGGATGGCCCATCTCCCCGACCTGAGCACCCAGCCGGTCAAGACCGCTCCGGCCTCCCCTTCCACCACGATCCTGCCGGCGGGCCGCGGCCTCCGGAAGAGCCATGCGTACATCGCCGCGGGTATCGCCATGCTGCTCCTCGCGGTGGTGTTGCCGGCTCTCCGGTGGAACACCCGGCGGTCGATGATCGATCCGGGCTATGGCGTGACGGTCGCAGACCTCGGGTCATCCTCGAAGATGACCGAGGATCTCGTGCGCCGTGCTTTCGCGGCGAAGAGCAGGGGGGACCGGGCGCAGGCTGTCAATCTGCTCGAAACCGCGCATCGGTCCGACCCTTCGACGCCGATTCCCGCGGCCTTCCGCGCACTCTGGGGATCTCCCGAGACCGTGGAGGGGGAGAGGCGGCGCTGGGCGTTGGCGGCGCAGAAGCGGCTGACGCGCGATTCGTCTCCCTTTGCCCAGCTCCTGGTCCGCTATGCCCGTGTCGAGGCGGAAGGGACGGCCGGGGCCGTCCGCGCCGCCCTTTCGGCTCTCCTCAACCTGCGCCCCGACGCCTGGCAGATGCGGCTCGGACGGGCCCACTACAACCTCGCGCAACGCAGGAATACCGCGGCTCTCGCCGACCTCAAGAGCATTCCGATCCATGAGATGAGCCGCGGTGTGGGGATCGTGCTGGCCGACCGTGCCTCTCTTGGCGATCTGGCCGGGGCCGAGCGCGCCTTTAAGACCGGCCTGCTCGCCGGACAGGATGCGCTCGCCTGGTATGTGCGCGGGCGTTTTGCGCGCAGCCGGCTCCAGCCCGCCGCAGCCCTGGATGCATTCAACCACGCCATGGCCGAAGGCATCCGCGGAAACCAGCCCGACCTCGCCTTGGACTCACGCCTGCTGGCAGCCATCTCCTCCTTCGAGGCCGGGGATCCGGCGGGCGCCGCCCTGCGTTTTGACCAGACGGCAGCCGCAGCGCGGGACCAGCAGCGGCGCGACCGGGAGAGCGACGCCCTCGGCCTGGGCGCCTATCTCGCCTGGCTGCGGGCCGATCCCGCCGGATGCGATCACCGCCTTGCCGAGGCCTTCCGCGCCTCCCCGCCCGGCGACGAGCTGCAGCAGGCTTCCCTCACCCTGCTGTCTCTCTGGACTGGCGGCATGCATCCGGCCAATCCGGCGCGAGTCGCCGCGAGCATCGACCTCCTACCCGAGAGCCTGGGGCTCCGCTCCCTGCTCTTCGCCCGCGGCGCGCTCTCCGCCGGCCGGCCGGACGAGGCGGGCCGGCTGCTCCGCCAAGCCCTGGCAGAGGGGATCGAGACCACCTATTTCGCAGAAGAGGCCGCTCTCCTCGCCCGGCAGCTCGGTGCGACTGTCCCCGTGCCGCGAGTCGACCCCCCGTATCCCAACCGGCTGCGGCTGGCAGCAGCCTGGGAGATCCAGCGCCTGGGTCACCCCGTGCGGTAGCATCCCAGGCATGATCCGTCTCGCTCGGATATCTCCAGTAGCGTCGTCGCAACGAAAGCTCTCCTTGTCGCGGGGAGAGGAATCGCTGAGACGAGACTCGCGCATAATGTAGCAACATTTCCAGACTGTGCGACATATACGCCTCATGACCAAGCATCTCCTCCCTGCTCTCTCTCTGAACAAACCTGGATGTCGCAGACGGATGGCTCCTCCTCTCACCGTAAGCAGGCGTCGCAGCAAGTAAGACGCATCATGTAGCGTAGTCGCCGGATTTTGTCTCATGTTTTATCGATATGTCGCATAGTAGGCAGGGCATGGCGCGATATGGTCTGAATCTGAGACGACGCGTCCTGGCCGCGGATAGATCTTCGCTCTCCTTGTCGCGACGATAGCTTACCGCCGCGAGAGCCATGCTATGCTTACAGGAAAGAACGAGGACTTGCGACGTCCCTTCTGGATTCTGCGACGTATTGCGCGGACCGGCAGAGAGGGGATATTGATGTTGGAGCAGATTCGATCAGCTCTGCGCCAAAGAAGGAGCGCCTGATGACACTGAACCTGTCTATTGCCCAGATGCTCGCGAACTTGGAGACGAAGGTCGCGCTTCACAGGGAGCGGAAGCACTTCCACGCGGAGCAGGAGGCGATCCATCGCGAGCAGACGGCGCTCCACGGCACCGAGCTCGACAACGCGCTCGCCCGCCTGGAAGCCTTCCGATCCGCTGCCGAGGCCGCCGGCGAGCTTCTGGATCACGCCAAGCTGGCTGCGCTGCCTCCTCCGCAACCAGACCTGGATGTCCCCGACCTCATCAGGAAGAGATCGCTCAGCCGGATGGTCGCCCGAGTCGTGGAGGGCCTGCCCGCGGACCAGACCTTCGGATCCCGCTCCGTCACCCGCGAGATCCAGGAGCGCTGGGGCGCGAAGCTCCGCCGCCGTCCCGACCCCCGAAGCGTCGCCGCCCTCCTCCGCCGCTGGGCCTTGGCGGGACGCATTCACCAGGTGCGGGAGGGGCGGGCGTACTACGAGTCGCTGTACAGGAAGGTAGCGTAGGGGTGGTGCTCACAACGCCGGTTGGTGTTCGCGGCTAGCATGCCAGAGCGCTAGCACAAGGAGATTGCCGCTCTCAGCCTTGTAGTAGATGAAGTACCCGACGCGACCGAGGAAGAGGCGCCTTACACCCGGAGCTCGTGCTCCTTGGTACTTGGCTCCAATGCCAGGCTGCTCGGCTAGTAAGGCGACGGCCTCGCTGAAGTCCGAGCCAAGCGCTCCTGGAGCGGCAGGACGGTTCTCTGCCCACCACTCGGCTGCCTTCTGGACTTGACTTGCTGCTCGGGCGGAAATCTTGACCTGAGGCGGCATGCTCAGCCGTTTTTCGGCAACGACTGCAGCAACTCTTCGAGAGTTACGTACTCGCCACGATCGATCTCGGCCATGGCGGCGAGAAGCTCGTCTTCCTGTGCTGCGGTAAGCGCGAAGTTCTCGTCAGCGCCGCGAGAGACGATGGCTACGACAGCTCCCTCCGGCAGGGAGACGCCTTCCAAAACGATCTTCCCATTGACGACGGTTCCGGTGGCGACTTGCATAGTCCGAATAGTACCCCGAAAACGCGGGCAAAGACCCGTGGAATCTTCCTGAGGGAAAAGGCACGGCTCTGGATCACCGTGTAGACTCAGATAAAGATAAAGGAGGCCCCCATGCCACTCATCGTCCGCGCGTTCCCCGTGCTCCCAGGCAAGGAAGAGGACATCCGGAAGATAGCCGCCGAGATGGTAGGTCCGCGCCGCGAGGAGGCGCAGGAGTTCTTCAGGCACTTCGGAATCCTCCGCGAGAGCTGGCACTATCAGGAGACGCCGTACGGCCCCATGGTGATCGGCGTCACCGAGGTGGAAGAGCCCGATGCCAAGGCGCGGGAGTACGCCGAATCCAACCGCCCCTTCGATCGCTGGTTCAAGGATCAGGTGCGGAATCTGACCGGCATCGATCCCGACACTCAGCCCCTCGGCCCTCCAACCGAGGTGATCTTCGACACGCGGGGAGAGGCTCCCGTGCGCTACCCGTAGCACCCTCGCTGGTCGATATACTCCCTTTCACCGGACGGGCAGATCTTCGCCTCCGGCTGGGAGGGAACACTTGATGCACACGCGCACCCTCAGCTCCAACGGCCCCCGCGTCTCCACTCTCGGCCTCGGCTGCATGGGCATGTCCGACCTCTATGGACCCTCCGATGAGGCCGAGAGCATCGCCACGATCCATGCGGCGATCGATGCCGGCATCAACCTGCTCGACACCGGCGACTTCTACGGCATGGGCCATAACGAGATGCTGATCCGCGAGGCCCTGAAGGGCCGCTCCCGCGAGCAGGTCCTGATCAGCGTCAAGTTCGGCGCGATGCGCGACGCGGCCGGCGGATGGGTCGGCGTGGACACGCGGCCCGCCGCGGTCAAGAACTTCCTCGCCTATACGCTGCGCCGGCTCGGCACGGACCACGTGGACATCTACCGCCCCTCCCGGGTCGATCCCACCGTGCCGATCGAGGAGACGGTCGGCGCCATCTCGGAGATGGTCAAGGCCGGATACGTCCGGCACATCGGGCTCTCGGAAGCCGGCTCCGAGACGATCCGACGGGCGCAGGCGGTCCACCCGATCTGCGACCTCCAGATCGAGTACTCGCTGTTCTCGCGTGGCATCGAGTCCGGAGTGCTGCCGACCTGCCGCGAGCTGGGCATCGGCATCACCGCATATGGCGTGCTGTCCCGCGGCCTTCTCAGCGGCCACTGGTCCAAGGAGCGCGCCGGAGGCAGAACGGATTTCCGCAACTACAGCCCCAGGTTCCAGGGCGAGAATCTCGACCGCAACCTCGGGCTCGTCGAGGCCCTGCGTGCGGTCGCGGAGTCGAAGGGCGTCACGGTGGCGCAGGCCGCGATCGCCTGGGTGCTGTCCCGCGGCTCGGACATCGTGCCGCTCGTCGGAGCGCGGAGGCGCGACCGGCTCGCCGAGTCGCTCGGCGCGCTCGAGGTCGATCTCACGGCCGACGACCTCGCCCGGATCGAGCAGGCGGTGCCGGCGGAAGCCGTGGCCGGCGATCGCTACAACGAGCACGCCATGGCCATGCTCGACAGCGAGCGCGGCTAAGCTTTTCCTGGAAAACATGGGAATCCGGCAGTTGGCGGAAGGCCGATAGGTCACGTTTTCCGAGAGACCTTTTAAATCGATGCCGGCCCGGAGCAATGCTTCGATACCAGCGTGCGCGATGGTGATCGCCAGTGCCTCCCCCGGGCAGGCATGGGGGCCGGCTCCGAAGGTGAAAAGCTGACCCGCGGGATCCGGATGCGTCACCGCCGCGATCGGATCGGCCGGGTATGCATCCATCAAAGCCAGTAGTCCTCGACCTCCAGCGGGTAAGCGGCGTTGATTCCCATTCCTCCTCCATCGGGGGCGACTTCATAGATGGGAGATCGCGTGGGGCGCGAGAAGGAGGAGCAGGCTGCCTGAGCTAGGGCTGCAGGGTCGCGGACCAGAATCCCCGCTTGCCGTTGCGCTCGACGGAGACCCCTTCCAGGTCCGTGCCGGACAGGGTGCCGGCGTACGAAGGCTCGCTGCCGCCGTGCACGGCGAAGACGACGAGGTCGCCTCTCCGGGCCCAGACTCCGTTGAAGCCGTCGCTGCTCGTGAACCTGCCGCCTCTGTTCACGGTCCAGATCACGTCGACGGCGATCCGGTCGGGCCACTGAAGCTGGACCTTCCACTTCCCGGTCAGCTCGGTGGCAGTGGCCGTTTCCGCGGAGAGCCAGGTGGCCGCGGCTCCGGCGGCGAGGACGAAGTGGCGGCGGCTGAGCTTTTCAGACATTGGAGCTTCCATTCCCGGTATACGCGAGCCGGGTTGGCGGCGTCTACGGACCCGGCTCAGCCAGCTTTCTCTTCCTGTACCTGGCGCATCTGGCCGACGACGTCCTGGCCGCCGTAGAAGAGAGCCGACAGCTCGTTCTCGCTCCCTCCAAGGGCCTGCCGGTTCGCCTCGGTCGTGAAGGTCCCTTTCTGGGTGAGGACGTAGAAGCGGACCTTCTCCGCCTCGGGCAGCGGATGGTTGTCGGTCTTGATCATCCGGGGGAGCGCCTTGTGCGACAGGGCGATGAACTGCTTCGCGGCCCGGCGCACGTTCTCGTGGGAGCCGCCGCCCTTCATCCCTCCGCCCGTCTTGTAGTAGATGCCCGCGTCGCCGTCGGCGAAGCAGGCCAGTGTCACGACGGAATTGGGGATTGCCATCTCCATCATTGCGCCGTAGGGCTCGTCGGGCTTCAGCCCGTCGGGCAGGAAGAGCTGCTCCGGGTTCTTCCGGAGCGCCGCCTCGCGCAGGCTCATGTAAACCTCTTCCGGGGACTTCACCACCTTCGCTCCGGCGGGGCGCGCCGAGGCGGGAGCGTTCCCGGGCACTCCGGAAACTGCCGTGCCGGAGCCTTGCTTCCGCTTCATGTACCACAGGACGGCAGCGAGAATGAGGACGAGGATGACCTTGGTCGGAGTAATGTGTCTCATGAGTGCGGCCAAATCTTACCTTAGACTTCCTACCCATGGACATCGACGAAGCGGTGCGTGACCTGGTGCGCTCGCGAGCCCCGCTCGCCCGGGCTCATGATGAGCTGGCGGACGACCTCCGGCTCGGGCCGGGGGGCCTGGGGATGGATTCGATCACTCTGGTCGAGCTGCTGCTCGACTGCGAGCAGCGTTTCGGATTCCGCGCTGGATCCTGGAGGCCGGGCGAGCTCCTCGAAGGTCCGCCGCTGACGATCGGACGTCTTATTGCCCACGTGGCCCACGTGCGGACCGTGGCCGGATCGTGATCCGGCGGCTCTTCGACGGATTGGAAGGCCGGCTGGCCGGGCTTGCGCTCCGGCATCCGCGGCATCGGCGCGTTGCCTTCTCCCTGGCCGGTGCGCTGGGATCGATCCGGAACCGCCTCTCCCGCCGATGGCCCCATCCGGAGCAGGTCCGGACCCTCTTCCCCGCTCTCCCGCGCTCCGAGGCGGCGCGCGTCGCCTGGCGGATCGCCGCGCTCGAAGCCCGCAACCGGGTCCTCGTCGAATGCATCCGGCGGGGAGCGCTGCCACTCGTCGAGGCGCCGGAGGCCTTTGCCTCCCTCCGCCCTCCCCTGCTCCTCGGGACGTTCCACGTCGGCGCCATCCACGGGCTCGAGCCGGCGCTCGAAAAGCTGCCAGGGCCGGTTCTGGCGCTGCGGCAGGGCCGGCTGTACCCGGCAGACCGCCCGGTCGAGGTGGTTTCGACGGAGGGGGACGAGCAGAGCCGGGCAGCCGTGTTCCTGCGCGCCCTCTCCCATCTGCAGGCCGGCGGCTTCGTGGTGATGGCACTCGACCTGGCACTCGACGCGGGAACCGGACTGACCGCCCCGTGCTTCGGGCGCACGCTGGAGCTGGCGCGCGGCCCCTTTGCCCTGGCGCGGCTCGCGGGCGTTCCGATCGTGCCTCTCACCGCCCGCTGGCGGCAGGGCGGTGTGAAGGTCGCTATCGGCGAAGTGCTCACTGCCTCCGGAGAGACCGAGCTGGCCGCCGCCGCGGCGCTCTGGCTCGAGCGCTATCTCCTGGAGTCTCCGGGCGAAATGGGCCTCGGCCTTCTCCGCTCCCTGCTCAGCCCACCGTCTGGCCCGCGCTGAACAGGACGGAGCGCTCCAGGTCGCCCGCCAGGATCGCAGCACGCAGGGCCGCGTGGCGGACCTTGCCGTTGGGGGTGCGCGGGATGGTCCGCGACGCGAGGACCAGCACGCCGTCCGGAGCGAAGCCGAGCGCCTTCTCGACGGCGGCTGACACGGCCCAGGCGAGCTGCGTAGGCTCGGCTGCCGGATCGGCTTCGACGGCGAGCACGATCTCCTCGGTGGCGGCATCAGACGAGGGCGGCAGCCCGACGGCGGCTGCCACTTTCACCCCGGGCACGCCTTCCGCCATCTCTTCCAACTCGCGAGGAGCCAGCGGAGCCCCTCCCCTCTTGAGGAGCGCCCGCTTGCGGCCCAGAACGTAGAGATGTCCGTCGGCGTCGAGGCTGCCGGTATCTCCGGTGTGGAGCCAGCCGTCGCGCAGGGTCTCCCGCGTCGCCTCCTCGGCATCGAAGTAGCCGGCGAAGACCGCGGGGCCGCGGACCAGGATCTCCCCCGCCTCTCCCGACTGAGCGTCGATGCGCACCTCGGTCCCCAGGAGAGGCCGGCCACACGAGACGTTGCCCCGGGCGTCGACGCGCAGCGGCTCGCCCGGGAGCAGTCCAGTGACTCCGAGCGTCGCTTCCGCCAGTCCATAGCCGGGCCGGATGACGCCCGGCACGCCGAAGCGCCGCTCGAAGGCCTCGATCGTGCTCTGCCGCACCGGCTCGCCGCCGTTCGTGGCATAGCGGAGCGAGGAGAGATCGAGCCCGTCCGGGTCGACAAGGCGCGTGGCCAGACGCCAGGCGAAGTCCGGCGCACCCAGGACGGTGGCACGGACCTCCGACGCCGTCCGCAGCCAGAGCGCCAGCGTCCGGATCGCGGGGGGCACCAGGTGGCAGGGCGCTCCAAAATAGATGGGGCCGAGGATGAAACGGACCAGGCCAAGGTCGTGCCATGGGGGTACCCAGCAGGCGAGGACATCGCCGGGTCCGAGGCCGAGCCAATCGCGGGATACCCGCAAAGAGGCGATCGCATTGCGGTGCAGGACGACAGCGGATCGCGGCTCTCCGGTAGTGCCCGAGGTGGGTTGCAGGAAGGCGACGTCGTCCTCTCCGGGCCCCGCCCCCTCCCGCGGCGGAAGGCGCGGCACATCGTCGAGCTTCACCCCGCGCAGGCCCGCCTCGGCACAGGCTTCGACAAACCCGTCTGCTTCCCTACCAGCGGCGAGCACCAACGCCGGCCGAACCCGGGCGGCGCGGCGAACGGCCGTTGCCGGCGCCATCGAGGGATCGAGCGCGCACGAGGCTGCCCCGAGCCGTTGAAGGGCGAAGAAGGCGCGGATGAAATCCAGACCGGCCGGGAGGAGGAGGACGACGCGGTCGCCGCGGCGGACGCCCAGGCCGGACAACCCCGAGGCGAGAGCCTCCGCCTCGGCCCGGAGCCTGCCGTAGCCGAGCCTCTCCCCTCCCATGGCAAATGCCAGCGAGTCAGGGGTGCAGGCCGCCCTGTGGGCGAGCGCCGCGTCGAGCGTCCGGATTTCGGGTCCCAGGGGTGAGAGGTGATTCACGGCCAGGAAGGATCTTATCCCACCCATTGACACCTTCTCTCTCCGTGTTTTAGCCTCAAGGAAAGCGCTCGAAGTCCGGAAGGGAGGCGCCCATGCAGCGGTCCGCTGAAACGCTCCATGCCTCGGACCGGCCCCATCCGGTCAACGCGATTCCGTTCCTCCTCGTCCACCTGGCGGCCTGCATCGGTGCCTTCCTCGTCCCGTTCGAGGCACGCTACGTGTGGCTCGCGGTCGGGCTCTACTACGTGCGCATGTTCGGGGTCACGGCGGGATACCACCGCTACTTCTCGCACCGCACCTACAAGACGAGCCGGGCTTTCCAGTTCCTGCTCGCCTGGCTGGCCATGTCGAGCGGCGAGAAAGGGGTGCTCTGGTGGGCGGCTCACCACCGACGGCACCATCGGGAGGCGGATCTGCCGCCGGACGTCCACTCCCCGGTGCAACGGGGCATCTGGTGGGCGCACGTGGGCTGGCTTCTCGCGCCATGCAACAGCGCGACCGACGTCGCCCGCGTCGCGGACCTCGCGCGCTACCCTGAGCTGCGCTGGCTCGATCGATGGCACATGGTGCCTGCCTTCACCCTCGCCGCCGGACTCTACCTGTGGGGCGGCGCGCCGGCCCTGGTGTGGGGATTCTTCGTCTCCACCATCGTGCTGTGGCACGGGACCTTCACGATCAACTCCCTCGCGCACATGTTCGGCAGCCGCCGCTACCCGACGCGGGACGACAGCCGCAACAACTGGCTCCTCTCCCTCCTGACGCTGGGCGAGGGCTGGCACAACAATCATCATTTCTACAAGGGGGCCGCCAACCAGGGATTCTTCTGGTGGGAATTCGACCCGACCTTCTACGGGCTCAAGGTGCTCTCCTGGCTGGGGCTGATCTGGGACGTACGCACGCCGCCGCGGCATGTGCTGGAGGGGCGGACGCCTTGACTCAAAAAAGGACGGGAAGCCGCCCGAGGTAGACGAGGGTAAACCCGCGGGCGGCCCCCGGAGGGAGTGTTACGGACGACAGGCTATCGCGGGGGACGGGCGGGCGGCAGGAGGAGTTCCACTCAGCCGGGGTGAGGGAAATCCCTCAGGCAGTCTCTCAGGTCATCAGGCCGTGGCGGGCGGCGTAGCGGACCAGCTCGGCGGCGTTGTGGACGCCGAGCTTCTCCATCAGGCGATAGCGGTGGTTGTCGGCGGTCTTGACGCTGATCCCGAGGGCGCGGGCGATCTCTTTTGTGGTTTTCCCTTCGACCACCAGGTGGAAGACCTCGCGCTCGCGGGGCGAGAGCCCTCTGTAGGGATCACCGGACACGCGCTCGGGATGGCGGTACTGCTCGGCGAGCACCCGCGCCGCGTGGGGGCCGAAGTAGCCCTGGCCGGCGTGGAGCGCGCGCACCGCGGCCAGGAGCTCGGCCACGGCACTGTCCTTGATCAGGTAGCCGGAGGCGCCGGCGCGCACGATGGGCAGGACGTACTCCTCTTCCTCGTGCGCGGTGAGGACGAGCACGCGGGTCTGCGGCAGCGCCTCGTGGATGCGCCGCACCGCCTCCAGGCCCGACAGGCGGGGCATGGTGAGGTCGAGGATCGCGACGTCGGGACGCATCGCCTGCGCCTTCTCCACTGCCTCGATCCCGTCCGCGGCCTCGGCGACGACCTCGCACTCTCCGCTCTCGGCGAGCAGGCTTACCAGCCCCTTGCGCACGAGGGTGTGATCGTCCGCGATCAGCACGCGCACTCGCCCCATCACGGCATCTCCATCAGGGGGACCACGGCCGAGATGACCGTCCCCTGACCCGGCGCCGAGGCGAGCTCCAGGCGTCCGCCGAAGAGCTCGAGCCGGTCGCGCATGCCGCGCAGGCCGGAGCCCGCGGCCTCGCGCCCCGCGAAGGCGTCATGAGCGTCGAAACCGCTGCCGCGGTCGGAGATCCGCAGCTCGAGAAGCCCCGCGCTGCGCGCCACGGCGACCGCCGCCTCGCGCACGCCGGAATGGCGGAGCACGTTGGTCAGCGCTTCCTGGACGAGGCGGAAGACGAGCGTCTCCAGCTCCGGATCGAGGCGCTCCTCGATGCCTTGGACCGTGAGGTCTACGTGCAGGTCCGTTCGCTGCTCCAGGTTGCGCGCGAGCCAGGAGAGCGCCGCGGCGAGGCCGAGATCGTCCAGGACCGGGGGCCGGAGGAGGCGGGAGAGCTCGCGGCTGTCGTTGAGGGCCAGGCGCGCCATCTCGACCGAGTCGGCGAGCCCGGCCGCGAGATCTCCCGGGATGCCGGGGCTCCGCTGCAGGCGCTCGAGTTGGTTCGTCAGGGCCGTCAGTGTCTGGCCGAGCCCGTCGTGCAGCTCGCGCGCGAGCCGGCGGCGCTCGTCCTCCTGCACCTTCCAGACGGCCTTGGCGAGCCCGCGGAAGCGGCGCTCGCCCTCGATCAGCCGCGCAAAGAGCCGCTCGTTCTCGCGCGTGATGTGGCGCACGCGGTCGACGATGTCGTGCATCGGATCGGATGCCGCGGCCTCCGGCGAGTCAATTTTTTCTTCCGGCCGGCCGGCCGACTTCGATCGGGTCAAGCTCCTGTACCTCCGCAAGTCGATAAA
>DATLNC010000081.1:0-119636 GCA_035536935.1 Thermoanaerobaculia bacterium | reverse complement strand
GTCCTCGTACCCCATCGCCGCCTTGACCGCCTCGGTCAGCGCCGGCAGCACCTCGTGCAGATCGCCGACGATGCCGTAGTGCGCGACGTTGAAGATCGGCGCTCCCGGGTCCTTGTTGATGGCCACGATCACGGTCGAGGCCTTCATGCCGACCAGGTGCTGGATCGCGCCCGAGATACCGGCGGCGACGTAGAGCTTCGGCGCCACGGTCTGCCCCGAGGAGCCGATCTGCCGGTCGCGCGGCAGCCAGCCGTTGTCGATCACCGGCCGGCTGGCGCCGATCTCGGCGCCGAGCGCCTGGGCGAGATCGTTGATCACCCCCATCTTGTCCGCGCCGCCGACTCCGCGGCCCACGGCCAGGATCACGTCCGCCTTGGTCAGGTCCACCTGGTCGCCGCCGACCTCCTCGTAGCCGAGGACCTCGCGGTCCGGCTTGATCCCGGAGAGGTCCGCGTCCAGCGGCTTGACCTGGGCCTCGCCGCCTTTTACGACGGCATCCGCCTGGAAGGCGCCGGCCTGGACGGTGACGAAGACCGTGCCCTCGCCCTTGACCCGCACGCGGGCCTGGAGCTTGCCGCCGAGCACGGGACGCTTCCACAGCAATCCACCGTCCGCGGATTCGAAGCCCGTGGCATCGGTGATCAGCCCGGCGTTGACGGCCTGGGCGAGACGGGGGACGTAATCCACCGCCTGATAGGTATGAGGGAAGACCACGTAATCCGGCTTCGCGGCCTGGATCGCGGGCACCAGGGCCCCCAGGTACGCGCCCGGAGTGTAGCTGCGCAGAGCCTCGTGCTCTGCCACATGCACCGCGGCCAGATCGTTCTTGGCGACCTCGGCCGCGGCGAGCCCGATGGCATCGCCGAGCAGCACCGCTTCAGCCTTCCCGCCGAGCGTCTGCGCCAGCTTCTGGGCGGCGCCGAGGGCCTCCCAGGAAATACGGGGGAGCTGTCCCCCCTCGCGGAGTTGCAGGACCACCCAGACCTTGGCCATCAGAGCACCCTCGCTTCCGTGCGGAGCTTGTTCACCAGCGTCTTCGCCGCGGCCTCGGGCGTGCCCTCGATCATCTGCGCGCCCGTCCCGCTCTCCGGGAAGGCGACCGAGACGATCTCGATGCGCGAGCCCGCCGCGCCGATCTGATCCGCATTGAGCCCGAGATCGGCCGGCGCGATGTTGGCGATCTCCTTCTTCTTGGCGGCCATGATCCCTTTGAGGGAGGCGTACCGCGGATGGTTGATGCCGGCCTGGATCTCCAGCACGGCAGGCAGCGCGATGCGCGAGATCTCGTTGACCCCGCTCTCCATCTCGCGCGTGACTTTCAGGCTTGGGCTGCCTTCCTCGAGCTCGACACCCATCACCAGCCAGACATGCGGCCAGCCGAGATGGCCCGCGATCACCGAGCCGGTGCCGCCCCAGCGCACGTCGTCCGACTGCGAGCCGGTGAGCACCAGGTCGAACGATTCGCGGCCGAGCGCGGCAGCGAGGGCGCGGCCGGTCGCCAGGGCGTCGCCGCCCGTGAAAGCCGCGTCATTCAGATGGACGGCGCGCGCCGCGCCCACGGCGAGGGCTTTCCGCAGAGCCTCCTTGACCCGCTCGGGCCCGAGGCTGAAGACCACGACCTCGCCGCCGGTCTTCTCGGCCAGGGAGAGGCCCTCCTCCAAGGCGTAGAGATCGCTCTCGTTGGTGACGAAGGGCAGGTCCTCCTCCTCCACCCACTTGCCGTCGCGGCTCACGCGCAGCCGGGCCTCGGTATTGGGAACCTGCTTGATGCACACCGCTATCCTCATGAAACGGTTTCTCCTCGCTGGACGATGCCGTTCAACAGACGCCGCAAAAGGGGCGGGTCGGGGTTGAAGGCCCACACGCGGTCGTCGAATTTGAGGGTGGGCACGACGCGGCGGCCGCCGCTGCGCTCCAGGATCGTGGCCTCGGCCTGCGCGTCGCGGTCGACGTCGACCTCCTCGAACGAGGCGCCCGCCTCTTCCAGGACGCGCTTGGTGCGCCGGCAGTCGCCGCACCACGACGAGCTGTAGACGAGCACGCGCGAGGCCGGCACGCCGCCGCCCGTCGCGAGGATCGCGGTCTCGTCCGGAGAGAGCCGCAGGCCCACGATGCGGATCTTGCCGCCGGGCTCGGTGAGGAGCACGGCCGGCAGATCGGCGCGCGGCGAGATGCCGAGCTTCAGCAGCCGGTCCCCCGCCTCGGGGTCGGCCGAAAGATCGACCCGGTCGCCGCACGCCACCGGGGGCACGGGATGGCGGGTCGAATCGAAGTACACGTGACAATCGAGATGGGCGAGATAGTTCATAGGCTCCGTCCGGGAACCCGCACCGCGGCGCCGTTGATGCCTGCCGCGGCCGGAGTCGTAAGGAAATGGATTGCGGAGGCCACCGCGTCCGTCGATACCCACTGCGCGGGATCGGCGTCGGGCATGGCCTCGCGGTTCGCGGGAGTGTCCATGGTGCCAGGGAGGATGGCGTTGGCGCGCCCGCCGGACGGCGCGATCTCGCGGGCCAGAGACTCGACCATGCGCAGCACGCCTGCCTTGGCAGCCGAGTAGCCCCCGACCCCGGCCTCGCCGAGCAGCGCCGCCGGAGCGGAGACCGCCACCACGGAACCGCCGCCCGCCTTCTCGAAACGCCGGGCGCACTCGCGGAACACGCGGAAGGTGGTCTCCAGGTTCAGCGTCAACAGATAGCTCCAGTCGCGGTCGGTCAGGTCGGCGAAGCGGGCAAAGCGAAAGCCGCCCACGAGGTGAATCACTGCAGAAGGGATGCCCGAAGCCCCCTCGGCTTCGTCAAACAGGCGCTCGACCTCGCCGGAATCGGCAAGATTTACGCGCCGCACGGACAGCCGGTCCGACGGGGCGAGCCCCGTCAGCTCGCCCAGGGCGGCCTCGTTGGCGTCGACGGCGAGGACCCGGTCGCCTCCGTCGAGGAAGCGTTGCACCACGCTCCGCCCGAGGGCGCCGGCCGCGCCGGTAATCAGGACTCTTCCGCTCATGGCTCGTTTCCGGGGTTGCCGAAGATATCTCCCTGTACAGGCAGTAGAGTGCCTGGACAGGGGGCAAACGAGCCTATCACGGGTCCGCGGGTGCGATCTTCAGGGGGCCTCGCCCCAGATCCAGCGGCCGAACCACTCCAGGTTGTGCTCCACCACGGCGCGCGTCTGCCTCAGGCCGTTGGGCAGATGCCCCGCTCCGCGGTAGACGATCATGCGGACCGGCACGCCCTGGTCCTCGAGCGCCCGGCGCAGCTCGTAGCCGCCGGCGATTGGAGCAGTGCCGTCGGCGTCGCCGTGCTGGATGAGGGTCGGGGTCCTCGCCCGCTTGACGTAGGTGAGCGGCGATGCCTTGCGATACGCCTCCGGGGCGTCCCAGGGCGTGGCCCCCAGGTAATCGGGCTTCACGTCCGAGCCGCCGCCGACCGTGTAGAAGAGCCTCCAGTCCGAGACGCACTGGCCGACCGAGACCGCCCGGAAACGGTCGCTGTACGCAGTCATGAATGCCGCGATGTACCCTCCATGGCTCCAGCCCATCGCGCCGACCCGGTCGCGATCGACGATCCCCTGCGCGATCAACCGGTCCACGCCCGCGATCACGTCCTGGTATTGCGACAGACCCAGGTTGCCCGCAAGCAGCCCGCGGAAACTCGCGCCGTAGCCGATGGAGCCGCGGTAGTTGGGACGCAGGACGAGGGCTCCCTTCGCGGCGAACAGCTCCGCCGGGTATGGCAGATCGCGCGTGATGGTCGCCTGATCGCTCGCCACGGGGCCGGAGTGAAGGATCACGAGCAGAGGGTATTTCTTCGCGGGATCGAAGCCGGCGGGCTTGATCAGGACGCCCTCGATCGGCGTCCCGTCCTGCGACGTCCACTCGACGATCTCCCGTGACGCGATCTTCCACGCCTCGAGCTGCCTGCCCATGGCCGTCAGCTTGCGCGGCGCGAACGGCTCGAGCGGCGAGACATAGATCTCCTGATAGCTCTTCGCGTCCGCGCCGGCGAACGCCGCGTGCGTGAAATCGGCGCTGAACGAGAACGAGGCGAGCACGGCTTCGGAAGGTCCGCTCACCCGCTCGATCTCCCGGGTCGAAGGGTTCACGCGGAACAGGTGCTGATACGTCCTCTGGCGGCCGGCGAAGTAGATCCCCCGCGGCGACCATGCCAGCGGCGTGGGGTTCTCGTCGAACGCCTCCGTCAGCAGGCGCGATGCGCCGCCCTCGGCCGGCACCACCGCGATGTACCCGCTGGACCAGGTGTGGTACTCGTCGTCCGCCGAGCGCACGTACGTCCTGTAGGCGATCTCCCTGCCATCGGGGGACCAGACCGGGAAGAAGTCGGGGCCCTGCCGGTCGACGATCTTCCGCACCGCCCTGTCGGCCTTGTCCCCGATATCCAGGACGTAGATGTCGTAGGTGTAGAAGGGCTGGGGAACGCCGACCTGGCTCGCATGGAAGGCGATGCGCCGCGAGTCCGGCGACCAGGCGAAGTCGTCGACGGCGAAATCGGCGCCGTCCGTCAGGCGCTCCGCCGGGCCGCCTCCGACCTCGATCCTCCACAGGCAGGTGGTCCTCACCGGGTCGTCGCCCACGACGTGGAACTCCTTCGGCTCCTCGCCGGTTGACCCCGTCAAGGGCCGGGGAAGGACCTCGCCGGAGGTGTAGGCGATGTGGCGGCCGTCGGGGGACCATTGGAACACGTCGACTCCGGCCGCCGCCTGCGTGAGCCGGACCGCTTCACCTTTGGCCGGCGAGGCCGCGTAGACCTGCACCGTGCCCTCCCGGTCGGAGAGGAAGGCTACGCGCCGGCCGTCGGGCGACCACGCGGGGCTCCAGCCCGAGCCTTTTCCTGGTGCGAGCGGACGGCTTTCGCCGGTCTCGGCGGAGGCGACCCAGACCTCCGACTCGTACGTGTTCTCCTCCCAGTTGGCCTCCTGGACCAAGTAGGCCACGGAACGCCCGTCGGGCGAGATGCGCGGAGCGTCCACAATTTTGAGGCTCATCCATTCGTCGAGTGTCGGCGAGCTCGCGCCGAAGGCGGGGCCGGTCAGGAACAGCGTCGTCAGCAGTATGGCTTTCATGTCCGGAAGCTAGCAGCGCGTCCCGGGCCTGTCTTGGAAGCGCGAAACCTTCTGGGATCAGACCAACCTGCCCACCCTGCGATATTCGGCGGGAGAGGAGCCGGTCATCCTCTTGAACGTGCGGGAGAAGTGGCTCTGGTCGCAGAAGCCTGCCGCGAGGGCGATCTCGGAGAGCGGCGCGCCGGTCGTCGAGATCAGCCGGCACGCGTGCTCGACCCGCAGCTTCCGCACGTACTCCCCGATCGTCATGCCGTGATGCTCGCGGAAGGCCCGGGCCAGGTAGACCGGATGTACGCCCGCGGTCCGGGCGATTTCGGCGACGCCCGGCAACGAGGGGAAGCGGTCGTGGATGAGCTCCTGCACCGTACGCAGCCAGCGCGGCGGCCTTCGGCCCGGCCGCAGTTTCTGCCGCGCCGTCTGGCCCAGGAGCTCGAGGGCGATCCCTTCCATCACGAGCGGAGAGAGGCGGTCCCGCGCCCGGAGCTCCCGGTAGAGCCGGGCCGCGAGCCACGGCATGCGGCCCTGGCAGAACCCGACCGGATGATCGATCAGGGAGATCTGCTCCTGCACGAGGCGCAGCCTCTCGGGCGTGACCGAGATCGCCAGGAAGCGTCCGCCCCGCGTCTGGAACCGGTCGCGATGCGTAGTGCCCGCCGGGTTGAAGAGCAGCGTCCGGGAAGAACAGACGGGCTCGACCTCGCGCGCCGAAGTGATGTAGGAGCCCTGCAGCACGAAGATGAAGTGGGCCTCTTCGTGGGTATGCCGGGGGATCTCCTCCTCCGAGCGGTCCACGACCTCCCGGAAGGAGAAGCCCTCGGCGTCGACCTTTCTCTGGAGCATTCCGAGAAAGCTGCCGGAAGGGAGGATGGCGGCCATACAGGTCCGGATTCTACACCCGTGCTAGTCTTCGGCCGCGGATCTCTCTTTTCCCTGGGAGGGCACGATGAACGAATCCAAACAGCAGGAAACGCTCAACTTGCGGGCGATGATGCTCGCGATCACGGCCACGGACCTGCAGGCCAGCCTGGCCTGGTACCGGGACGTCCTCGGCTTCACCGTGGCCGAGGAGTACAAGAACGGAGACGCCCTCATGGGGGTCCGGATGAGTGCCGGCGACGTCCAGGTCATGTTGGGCCAGGACGACTTCGCCAAGGGGCGGGAGCGCCAGAAGGGCGCCGGCGTCCGCATCTTCTGCACGACCTCCCAGGACGTGGACCAGCTCGCCGCCGCCATCAAGCAGCGGGGCGGCCAGCTCACCCACGAGCCCACCGACCAGCCCTGGGGCCTCCGCGACTTCGCCGTCGTCGATCCCGACGGCTTCAACATCTCCATCTCCACCGAACCGAAATGAGGGCCTGATCCGGCCGCCGCTTTACTCAGCGGCGGCCCTCGGGCTAGATTTCCCGCCATGGGACGCATCTTCGAAACCAGAAAACACACGATGTTCGCTCGCTGGGACCGGATGGCGAAGCAGTTCGCCCGGATCGGCAAGGAAATCACCATCGCCGTCAAGGCGGGCGGGCCCGACCCCGTCAACAACCCGATGCTGCGGCGGGTCGTGCAGAACGCGCGCGCCGTCAACATGCCCAAGGACAAGGTCGAGGCGGCGATCAAGCGCGCGGCGGGCAAGGAGGCGGAAAGCTTCGAGGAGATCGTCTACGAAGGTTACGCCCCGCACGGCGTCGCCGTCATGGTCGAGACCGCCACCAACAACCCCACCCGCACCGTCTCCAACATGCGCACCCATTTCAACAAGGGCGGCGGCACCCTGGGGAACTCCGGCAGCGTCTCCTTCCAGTTCAAGAAGATGGGCACGTTCCGCCTCGACCCCAAGAAGCTCGATCAGGATGAGCTGGAGATGGAGCTCATCGACCACGGGCTCGAAGAGATGGGCGAGTCCACGGGCGAAAAGGGCGAGCCGCAGCTCGTGCTGCGCTGCGCGTTCAACGACTTCGGCACGTTGCAGAAGGCTCTGGAGGACCGCAGTATCACCCCCCTCTCCGCCGAGTCGGAGTACATCCCCGTTACGCCCGTCGACCTCGCCGAGCCGCAGGCTGAGGAAGTCCTCAAGCTCGTCGACCGCCTGGAGCAGGACGACGACGTGCAGAAGGTCTTCCACAGCCTAGCGTAGGGCGGCCCTACCCGGGGCTGGTAATACTGGCTGCACATTTGCAATCCAGTCTGGCCATGAACGGCCACCGGCTCCTGGTGCACGTCCACGTCCTGCTCCTGTCCGCAGTCGTTGCGACCGGCTGTGCCGGCCGGCACAAGCCGGAGACCGTGCCTGCCGAAGCTGCGCCGCCGGCCAGCTCGGTTGAGCCGTCTCTCCGCGAGCTCTGCCGGGAAGGCGAGCCGATGGTGGAGAGCCTGCTCGACAACAGCCGCCGCCGGCTCGAGGAAACCTTCTGCGGCGCCACGCTCTGGTTCGACGGGCTCTTCGGCCGGCCGGACGTCGAGAACGCCCGCGCCGTATCCGGCCGCGTCGAGCTGTCCACGATCTACACCGAAGCGGATGGGGCCCAGCCCAGGGCTCGGCTCCGCCTCAAATACGACCTGCCGAACCTCGACAGGCGGGTCAACCTCTTCCTCGGCCGGGACGACCGCGATGATTTCGTGCAAGGACGCCAGGAAGGCTTTGCCATCCGCTCGTCGGTGTTTGGAATCGAAACCGACGACCGGTGGCTGGCCGGGCTCGGATATTCGCCCCCCGGACGATGGGAGGAACGCCTCGACTTCCGCGTCGGCGCCCGCCTGAGCACGGCTCCCGAGGTTTTCGTGCAGAGCCGCCTGCGGCGCAACGTGTTCCTGGGCGAGCGATCGGTCTGGCGGCTTCGCGAGACCGTCTTCTACGAGAACCGCGACGGCTTCGGCTCGACCTCGAGCGCCGACTTCGATTACGTCCTGAAGCGGCGGGCGCTCCTCTTCCACTGGGGGACGGTGGGCACGATCTCGGAAGCCACCGACGGCCTGGACTGGCGCTCGGCGACGGTGCTCTATCAGAACCTGGGATCGAGATCGGCGCTCGCCTACGAGCTCTTCCTTCGCGGCTCGACCGGCGACGAGGTCGACCTGCGCGAGTACGGCGCCCGCACCGTGTACCGGCGGCCCCTGAACCGCGAGTGGCTCTTCGGAGAGCTGATCGGCGGCTACACCTGGCCCCGCAAATCGCTCGACGAGCAGCGCGAGGGCTCGGTGCTGATCGGGTTCGGCCTCGAGCTGCTGTTCGGCCGGGATCCCTACTGAACGGTTTTCCCCGCGGGCGGCCCACGGATCCCCCCGAACTGCCCGGATCGGGCAGGCGCTTTGCTACATACCGACCGCATGTCCACCGAAGTTCAGGATTACTACCGCCGCATCCTCCCCTTCTATGACGCCGAGCTGAGCGAGCGGGGGGACGAGGATTTCTGGGCCCGCATGGCGGGCGAGCCTCCGGGGTGCCGCGTCCTGGAGCTGGGCGCGGGCACCGGCCGGGCCACCGCGTTCCTCGCGCAGAAGGCGGGCCGCGTCGTGGCCTCCGAGCTCAGCCCCGAGCTGATCGCCGAGGCCCGCCGCAAGCTGCATGGCCTCGCCAACGTCCATCTCCTCGCCGCCGACATGCGCGAGCTGAGCCTGCAAGAGGAATTCGATCTGATCGCGGCCGTGGACGATCCCTTTGTCCATCTCACGGAGGACGAGGACCGCGACCAAGCCTTTGCCGTGGTGGCCGAGCACCTCGCCCCCGGGGGCCGTTTCGTCCTGGATGCGGCCTGGTTTCCTCCCGAGGACCGGGAAGATGCCGCGGATGGCCTGGTCAGGGAACATGCGGCTCAGGGCGGCAAGCTCTGCGTCAGGCAAATCTGGCACTGCGATCCCGAGACCCGCCTCTGCACCGCGCGTTTCGAGTACCGGCGGGATGGAGAGCTCGAGACCCAAGCCTCCTTTCCCGGCCGTCTCTGGTCGGTAGAAGAGCTGGAAGACCGCGCCCGCTCCGCCGGCCTCCGGATCTCCTGCCTCTGGGGGGATTACGACCTCCGAGCCTGGGACCGCGGCTCTTCCCAGCGGCTCGTCGCTGAGATGACCAAGGCTTGAATGCCAAGGGACAGGGTGTACACCTGTTCCCAAGTGCTTATGCGTCAAGCTCTATCGCTTTGACGTTGATAAGCGTAGCGTGTAGCCTTAACGCAAGCCCACAGAGCAGGCTCGGGTGCGGTGATGGCAACGAGGAGGATTTCTCGTGACGATCAAAATTCTGGAGAACACGCCGTGGGCCCGCCACCACGATCCGCGCGCCACGCCGATCAGGCCCAGCGTGGCGCGAATCATCTGCTTCGACACGCTCGAAGATCTGATCTCCATCTGCGCATCCAGGCCACCCAACACAAGGTTCAAGGGGTCGGGAAGTCACTGGGGTCTTTCCGAAGCGGCCTTGAGCGATCACGATGCGATCGAGACGAACTGGCCAGGGCCGGATCCCGAGCCCATCCCGCGCTATTCAGGTCTCGACCTCGATCTCGACCACCTCTATTCCGAGCCGCTCTTCCACTTCCTCGTTGCGAATCCGCCCGGCAAGGCGGAGCTCCTGACCTCCGATCCATGCTTGCAGCGGCCGGCTTCGGGCCCTTTCTTCGTCCACATCAAGGCTGGAACCCGCATTTACGAGACCTACTCGTTGCTGGATCAGGCAGGCGCGAAACCCGGCACCTTTGCTGCGCACTTGAATGCCGCGCTGGCGGGAACACCCGCGGCCGATGCCTACGACGGCCCATGGGCGTTCGCCACGCTGGGAGGGGCTGGAGGGCAAACGGTATTCGGCGCATTGACGACGGGTACACACGGCGGCGATTACCGGCAGCAGCCCGTTTCGGACAGCGTGGTGGCGCTGCATCTCGTGACCGATGGCGGCGCGCACTACTGGATCGAACCAAACCGCGATGAGTTGCCGATTGCGGACGATGAGAAACTTAAGCGTCACTACGGAAACATTGCCGACACCAATTTCGATATCATCCGCGATAGCGCGATCTTCGACGCCGTCGTCATCTCGGGCGGCCGTTTCGGCATCATCGCTTCGTTGGTGCTGCGCGTCGTGCCGCAGTATTGCCTGCATGAGCATCGCGTGCTCGAGACATGGTCCGAAGTGAAACGGCTGCTCAATGGGCCGCAGCGGCACCATGTGTTCGATCCGGTCTACTTTCCAGCGGACGGACGCACTGCGGCGCAGGCCGAGTTCGTCCGGCGCTTTGGCAGCTTCGCCGGCACCGCGAACCGCTTCCTCCAGATTGCAGTCAACACCTGCCCCCATAACATCAACGAGCATCGCGTCGGAGTCACCCAGCGCTGGTTCGCTGCCCACAGTTCGCCGGAAGCGAAGAATCCGGACGGCAGCATGCGAGGCCGCAACGAGCGTGGAACGCCCGCTACCGCGGGGAAGACCTTTCCCTACGAGCCTACGGAGGATCCGTCCAAGTCGGGATCGTCCAGCGGGACGTTCCTGCAGAAGGCGTGCGCCAATGGCAACTTCATCGCCGGCGTGCTGCGAGAGGCCGCGGACGCAGTTCAGGAGGTCATCGATGACGGCTTCGTCCCGGCCACCAGCATCGTCGCGCTCGCATCCGGCCTCGGGCCGGCGGGACTCATCAATCCAATCACAGACATCTGCCTGATCCTCAAGCTCATCGTCGAGATCTTGCGGGCGCTGGCGGATGACATCGAGGCTTCCGGAGACATCAGCCTCACGCAGGTCGTCAATGCGACCATCGAAGGCGTTATGAACAACCCCGACATTCCGCGGCCGGTTGCCATCATGACGATACGCATGATCTTTCTGATGATTTTCGAAAGCCAGCAGTCGAAGCGCGACTTTGTGGCGCTCAGTTATGCGGTCATGGACACGCACGATTACAAGGACCGCTCTTGCTTCGGCAACGCGGAGTCGATCGAGGTGTTTTTCGACGCGCGCCGCCCCGACGTTTATTGCACCTATGTCGATCAGATCCTCGCCTTCGAGGCGGCGCAACAGGAGAACGAGGGTCGGTTCACGGCAGGATATGTTTCGCTCCGGTACGTTCAAGGCTCGAACGGCCTGATCGCGCCGTCGCGTTTCGAAGAGACGCTGGTGATCGAAGTTGCCGCGATCCGTGAGGCCGCGGGCAGTGTGCCCTTCGTGATGAACGCAGCTCAAGTTGCGCGACATCCGATGTTCGCGGCTCCGTTTCATTGGGGTCAGTTCAACCCGTTGGTGCGAACCGAGGTGGATCGGATTTTCAACGCGCCGCCAAAACCGGCAGCCCTGACGATGTGGCGCGAGGCGCTGCGTCGGTTCACCGAGAACGGGCGGCGGAATGGCTTCAGCAACGCGTTCACGAGACGTGCGGGTCTGGAACTTTAACGAGCGCGCCATGGCACGACTTTCAGGAACCTGGACCTTGACGGCGATTGCCAAGCTTGCAGCGTGGGACCAGCGCGTCGTGATTACCGGCTCCACGAACGCCGATGGCGCGCATCCGATGGTGCCGGGCACCGTCATACCGAACGTGCGCGGGATCGATTTCGAAGTGAAGTCGCAGGCGTTCAACCCGGTGATGGGGGCGTGGCTCGACAGCTTCCAGATCGAAGTGATGTCCTGGGATCCCGTGAAGGGCGTCATGCTGACCATCTCGGCCGACGATAGGACCAACGCACCCGATGCCGACTTCAACGATCTCGTCGTCGAATGCACCACATCCGATCCGGAACTTGCGCCGCCGCGGTTCAAAGGGCCGCGTATGGACCTGACGATTCCCGAGAGATACGTGCGGCCTAAGCGCGACCGTCCACGGCCCAGCCGCCCACGAAAGGATTACAGAGCCTCGAAGCGAGATTAGGGTGCGCGCTTAGGCCAGAACGTTAGACGGCCTGGGTACGTCAAACGTAGACTCTGGCAGTGCTATCCAACCGTGGAGGATTCCATGCGCCACAAGCTAGCCATCGCCTTCGTAATCGCCAGCACCGCCTGCATCACGAACCTCGCCTATTCCACAGACGAGACTCAGGTTGCTACCTTCAACTTGCACCACGTGGCCAGCCGCGATGCTGCGACGGTTCTGCGCACAATCGTGGGGGTCAAGAAGTTCGAGGCAGCTGACGACCACACCATCACGGTTCGCGACACTCAAGAGAACCTCGAGCTGGCTGCAGCCGTCGTCAAGATGCTGGACATGGCCGACGACACAGCCGACACGGCTCCTCTGCCCGCCGGTGACGGCTCAGTGATCGCGGCCGTCGCCCTGGACCGCGCCTCATCGAAGGAAGTCATGGACGCGCTTCGGCGGGAACTTCGGATTGCGAGAATCGCGACAGCGGGTGAGAAGAGGGTCTTTCTTCGCGACACCGACAGCCAGGTCCAGGCAGCTCTGAAGGTGATCGAGAGGGTCGAGGGCAATCACGAGGACTCCTGAAATCCCCGCCTCGTTCAGCTCCCGTGCGCTCGTAGTCTTGCGGGCGGCTGTCTACTCCGCAGCCTTCGTCCTTCTTTGGGCATGGCTCGCGGCTTCGGTTCAGCCGCTCGATGCCCGCCTGCCCTTCGGCATCCCGGCCTGGGCTCGGCTTATCGGCTGGCCGCTGGTCCTCGCGGGTGCCCTTCTCACCCTCTGGTGCATCATCACCTTCGTGGCCAGGGGACGTGGCACTCCAGCCCCGTTCGACCCTCCACGCGAGTTCGTGGCAGCGGGCCCGTACCGCTACGTGCGCAATCCGATGTACATCGGCGCCTTCGGCGTTCTCCTCGGATCAGGACTGATCTTGCGGTCGCCATCCATCGTCGGACTGGCCGCCCTGTTCCTCCTGCTCGTGCACCTCCTCGTGCTGCTGTACGAAGAACCGGCCCTGACCAGTCAGTTTGGCGATCCGTATCGCCAATACAAATCGTCGGTGCACCGGTGGCTTCCCCGATTGCCCGGGGCACCCTTGCGTTAGGGTGCCCCGGGGGGCGTATCAGCGGACGTTGATGCGGGTCGTGAGACCGAAGGTGCGGGGCTGGTTGACCAGGAAGGCGACGCGGGCGCGCGTGCCGCGCTCCTGGTCCAGGGAGAGGAGGGCCTGCTCGTCGAAAAGGTTGTTGACGAACGCGGCAAACTCCCACTTGCCCGTGAGGAAGCCAAGGCGGAGGTTGGCGATGTCGTACGCGGGCAGCTCGGGATTGAAGTTGAACGTGCCCTGGGTGAGCGGGCCGCCGATCGTGTTGGCGCCGAAGGAATTGAGGTTCACGAGGCCGAAGCCCGGCGCCTGGTCACCGATCTGGGTGAACCGCGAACCGATGTACTGATAGGTGCCGGTGACGTAGCCCAGCCAGGCATTCATCATGGGCCACTGATAGGTGGCCGTGGCCGACGCCTGGAGCTCGGGCACGGTCGGCAGCCGGTTGCCGGACTGGATTCCGGCCACGACCTGACGGTTGCCGGCAGCGTCGGTCGAGGTCAGCGTGGACCGCAGCTCCGACTTGCCGTAGTTAGCCGAAAGCGAGAAATCGAAACGGTCGCTCGGCGCGGCCGCCCACTCGAGCTCGACGCCGGTGCTCCGCGCCTTGGGCACGTTGAAGATCACGCGCGAGGAGCAGGTGCCGGCGGTCACCGTCGCCTGCAGGTTCTTGATGTCCATGTAGTAGGCCGAGACGTTGAACGTACCGCGGCCTCTGCGCAGCGTCGACTTGGTGCCGACCTCGTAGTTCCAGATCTCCTCATCCTCCCACTCGTCGCGCCCGCCGAAGGTCACCAGGTCCTGGGGCGTGCAGAGCGGGACATTGAGAGGATCGTTGATGCCGCCGAGCCGGAAGCCTTTCGAAACCTGGGCGTTCAGCTTCGTGTCTTCCCGCAGCGCGAAGCTGGCGATGAGGCGCGGGGCGAATCCGTTCGCCGAGGTCGATCCCGCGTTCGTCCCGGGGTCGGCGAAGATGCCGTCGAAGGTCTGCACGCGGTCTTCCTGGAAGTCGTAGTAACGCAGGCCGCCGGTCAGGTCGATGCGGTCGCTCGCCGTCCAGGTGGCTTCGCCGAAGAGCGCGAACTGATCCATCTGGTAGGTCAGGTCCGAGAAATAGAGCACGTCCCGCGGGGCGCCGAACTTTCCCTCGGTCGGAACGCCGGTCAGCGACTCGAAGCCGCTGACGAGGAGGCTCTGGCCGTAATCGCGGTCCATGGTGCTGTAGAAGAGCCCGGTCACCCAGCTCAGCCGGTCCGCGCCGCCGTTGAGCCGGAGCTCCTGCGTCCACAGCTTGACCGTCGTGGCATCGTCGAGCGGCGCGTCGAGGCTGTAGGCCGGCTCCGGCAGGCCGATGCTGCCGCCGGTGATGCTCGCCGTCAGGGCGGTGGCGTCGCGGACGACCAGGATGTCGCGGTCGGTGTAGGAGGTGATCGAGGTCAGGGCGAGGCCGCCGAAATCGTAGGTGAAGTTCAGGTCCGCGAGCAGGAACTTGTCGGTGAACGGCTCCTCGAACTGCGTGAACTGCTCGCGCTCGTCCAGGTTCACGGCCGGCCGGGTGGTGGTGTACGGATTGGCGAGGATGTTGAAGGCGTCCTCGCGGTTCCACCCGTTCGTGTCCACCTTCTGATAGATGATTCTCGGGGTGATCGTCAGGCGTTCGTTCGGCTGCATGCGGAGCGCGAGGCGGCCACCGGCGCGCTCGCCGGTGTTGACGTCCTCCTTGAGGCTCAAGCCGGGCTGCACGGCGTCGATGAATCCGCCGAAGCTGTTGTAGAAGCCGGTGAAGCGCAGGGCGGACGTGGCGCCGAGCGGCGCATTGACCGCCACCTTGGCGCTGCCGCCCGTCTCGCCGTCGGTCAGGGAGTTGGCGGTCAGCTCGGCCACGGTCTCGGACTCGCCGATCCGCGGCTGATTGGTGATGTAGCGCATCGTGCCGGACGCCGAGCCGGCGCCGAACAGGGTGCCCTGGGGTCCGCGCAGAACCTCGACGCGCGACATGTCGAAGAGGTCGATGTCCGGCGTGAAGAGCGAGAGCGAGATGCCGGAGCCGTCGAGATAGACCCCGACCTGCTCCTTGACGCCGGGCTGGTCGCGGACGATCTGCCCTGACGAGACGCCGCGCATGGCCACCTGGCTCTGGCCGGGGCCGAGGTTCTGGACGGTGAGGCCCGGGGTGGTCTGGGCGATCCCTTCGATCGATTCCACGCCCTGCTTGCGCAGCTGCTCTTCGCTGGGCGCCGCCACGGAGAAGGGCACGTCCTGGACCTTCTCTTCCCGCAACGTGGCCGTGACGGTGATCTCCTCCGTGACTCTCTCCTCGGGTTCCTGGTTCTCTGCCGGCTCGGAGGGGGGTGCCGGCTCGGAGGGAGGTGCCGGCTCCTGGGCCCCGGCCGCGAGCGCCGGGAGAAAGACCAGAAGGGCAAGGCCGGCCAGGACGGCGGCCTTCCCGAGCCGCAGAACGCTGCGATCGCTTCTCTTCCTCATGAGACCTCCTCAACAAGAACACCGCCGGGGAGAATCGCCCGGCAGCCATCGTTCACGTAAGCGGTCCTTTGAAAGACGAAAGCCTCCTCCTTGTACCACAGTGCTCGGGGAGCAGGAAGGGGGACATGACCGTCCTGATCCGAGGCCGTTCCGGGAGCTCTCGACCCCGGGCGGCTCCTGGTATCTCGCTTGCAACTCTACAAAAAATTGAATCGAGCCCGCGGCCAACGGGCTCCGGCCGGATGCTCCGGCCGAGTGGCACACCCAGGAGGCAACCATGCGATCTTCCAAGCTTCTAGCGATATTCCTTCTCGCCTTCGCCCTCGCAGTGCCCGGCGCCATGGCCGACAAGGGCGGCAAGGGCAAAGGCAAGGATAAGGCCAAGCACTCCGAGAAGCACAAGGACAAGGACCGCGATCGGGACCATGACTGGGATAGAGACCGGGACCGGGACTGGGACGATGACGGTCACCGCGGCGGCAACATGCGGTTCCAGGGCATGGACCGCAACGGCGACGGCCGGATCTCCCGTGGCGAGTGGCGGGGCAACGACGTCTCGTTCGACAACCACGACTGGAACGGCGACGGCATCCTCTCGGGCGACGAGGTCCGCTCTGGGGGCCGGGATCGGAACTGGGATTGGGACGATGACCGCGATTATGACCACGATCAGGACCGCGATCAGGACCGCAATGGCCGTGACGATCGCTGGGAGGACCAGTTCGACCGGCTCGACCGCAACGACGACCGCTATCTATCGGAAGCCGAGTGGCCGGGCGACCTGAATCTCTTCGACCGCATCGACCTCAACGAGGACGGCCTGCTGAGCCTGCGTGAGATCGGCCAGTGGCGCCGCGAAGGCCGGCGCTAGCCGTTCAGGACGATGCAAGGCGGGTTTTTTCGTACGAAAATTTGAAATTCTCGTACGAAAAAACTCTTTTTACCGCCCCGAAAAGCAAATATTCGTACGAAAATTTCAAATTTTCGCACAGCGAAACAGAATTTTCGTACGAAAATTTACTTTTCTTGTGCGAAGAAGAGCTTTTCTTGTGCGAGAATTTTAAATTTTCGTACGAAAATTTGCTTTTCCCACCCGCGAAAAGTAAATTTTTGTGCGAAAATTCAGAATTCTTGTGCGAAAAAACAGGCCGGAGCTAGCCGCCGTCCGGGCAACGGTGGCAGAGCGGCAGGCGCTTCTCCTGATGGGCTGCGCCGGCCAATCCTCCGAACAGGTGAACGAGGGGGATGACCCGGACCCCGTCCGGTAGTGGTCCCGCGAAGAGCGTCTCCCCCGCCATGGATTCGAACGCGGTCTTTACGAAGAAGAGCGCGACGGCCGACACGGCCAGAGCTCGTGTCCAGGGATCAGGTGAGTCTGCGATCCGGAATGCGGCGAGCACGAAGAGCGCCGAGGCCATCCCGGAGCTTCCCCTGTAAATCCAAAGGTCCGGAGACAGGTGGACCGCCATCGCCGTGAGGATGGCGCCGAGCGCGAGAGTGACCGCCGCCAGCCGCCGGTCCCCTCGGATTTCCAGCCAAACCCCGAGGCCGAGCAGCATGCCGAGATCGAAGAACGCCATGCGCGGCGTCCAGTGGACCATCTGGCCGGTCAGCAACCGCCAAAACTCTCGGGACCGCTCGTATTGTAAGGCGGTTCCATCCGCGACCGAACAGACCGCGACGAGCGCCACGGTCATCCAGGGAAAACGTCTCATTCCGGCCGCCGGACCAGAAGGGCGAGCCCGAGCAGTGCCGCGACGATCAGCTCCGGAATCCCCAGCGCTCCGCCGCCGCCGCTCGTGGCAGTGATCTGCTCCCCCTTGGCGTCGTACATTGCGATCGCTGCCGTGCCCGGCCCCTGGACCGTGCCTTTCTTCGCCTGCTCCTCGAACTGTTCCAGCGCGGTATTCAGGCTGGCGATCAGACTGCCGGTCGCCTTCTCGAAGCCTTCGGACGCGAACGTCCGCCGCTTCCGGGACACATTGAGCGGGCTCGAATGCCCCTTGACCGTGCTCTCGCCGGCCGCGCGAAAGAGCAGCGCTTGCGAGCGGATGTCGTAGACCACGGCATCCATGACCGTGCGCGTGTCGTTCTTCTCCCCTTCGATCAGAAAGGGTCCGACCACGGTGAAATACGTCCACGAGGCACGGGTCGACTCGGTGAATTGTGACTGGTCGTACGACAGCAGCACCATGAGGTCGAGCCCCAGCGACCTACGGAGCTGTTCGAGGTTGGCGAAGCCCCCGCCGGGCTGGAGGTAGGTCGTGGGCACGACCTCCAGGTTTCCGATCGCCTCGTGCTCCTTGAATGCGCCTGCGACCCGGGCGAGAAGCCTCTGCTTCTGCTCCTCGGTGATCGGATCAGCCTGGTTTTCCTGGTTCAGAGTCCGGTTCGGAGCGAACGCGAGCCCCACGCGCAAAGGGAGCTTGAGGACCACCTGGCTCGCCGGCTCGGCAGTGGCGGCCCCCTGCGGGTAGAGAAAGTCCAGCGCGCTGTTGACCCGCCGGGAAGGCGGCAGAGTGCCGGTACAACCGGCAGTTGCAATCAATAGCCAGAGAAGGAACCTGCTATGCCTCATGTGACCTCCTTCATCTCCAAGACAAAGGCGAAGTCCGTGCCATGGCGAAGAGGAATCTCCAACTCGCTGGCAGGATTGAGCTTGGATCGGGCTGGCCTCAAGCGAAGCTGGCCTCTGGAGACATCCGTTGTACGCCGGCAGTGCACGGGATGTCCTCTACTGCCTTGAATACCCGAGGTCGTGAAGCTCGACGGCCTGGAGGTCGAAATCCCCGACGCAGCGCAGAAACTGGGCGATCATCTAACTTGAACCCGTTCAAAATACCTCTTGACACCCCGGGGTACCGCGCGTACTCTCTTCTTGAACGCGTTCAAGTGGGACGCGGTATCGAGCGGCATGAAGGGAGAGGCGATGAAGGTCGTAATCCCAGGCGGTACCGGGCAGGTCGGCACCCTGCTCGCCCGAAAGTTCCGTGCGGACGGCCACGAGGCTGTCGTCCTCAACCGCTCGCAGAGAGAATGGCCCGGAGCGATCGACGGCTCGGATGTCGTGATCAACCTCGCGGGCCGTTCCGTGAACTGCCGCTACACGAAGATGAACCGCGACGAGATCCTCGGCTCCCGCGTTTCGAGCGTGCGCGCAGTCGGGCAGGCCATCCGGGACGCGAAGCGTCCTCCGTCGGTCTGGCTGCAAGCGGGCACGGCCACCATCTACGCCCACAGGTATGATGCCCCCAACGACGAGACATCCGGCCTGATCGGAGGCTCTGAGCCCGGCGCTCCGGAAACCTGGCGATTCAGCATCGACGTGGCCACGGCGTGGGAAAGGGCTCTCGACGAGGAAGCGGCCCCTGGAACACGCAAGGTGAAGCTCCGCTCGGCGATGACCATGAGCCCGGACCCAGGCGGCATTTTCGCCACTCTTCTGATGCTGGTACGCCTCGGGCTCGGCGGCAAGGCCGGCGATGGCAGGCAGTACGTCTCCTGGATTCATGAGATCGATTTCATCCGGGCGGTCTACTGGATTATCGATCGCGAACACCTGGATGGTGCGATAAACCTGGCATCCCCGGAGCCCCTGCCCCACAAGGAATTCATGGCGGCTTTTAGACAAGCCTGGGGCACTCCCATCGGGTTGCCGGCGACGGAATGGATGCTGACGATCGGAGCCGCCTTTCTTCGCACCGAGACCGAATTGATCTTGAAGAGCCGGCGAGTGGTGCCGGTCCGGCTGCTCGAGGACGGGTTTTATTTTCAATACCCGGAATGGCCTGACGCTGCCAGGGAGCTGTGCAAACGCTGGAGGGAAAGACGATGAGACCGATTCGCGCCTTGATGGCTGGCGTCGTCGTGTTCCTGGCACTGATCGTCCTATTTATAGCAGGAATGCACCATGCGCTGGCACGGGAAGGACCGGCCGAGCTGATTCCGTTGCTCGAGCACAAGGACCTCGCGGTTCGATTCGAGGCCGGGTACGCACTGGCAAACCTCGGGGCCGATGCGCGCTCCGCCGTTCCCGCGCTGGTCGAGATGCTACGCGGCGACGATCACGACAGCGCGGAGATTGCCACCCTGGTCCTCGCCCGAATCTCTCCGGACCCGGCGATCGAGCCCGCCGTTCCTTTGTTGATCGAAACCGTGCAGAGTCTCGAAAAAGGTTGGACCGCTCAGATCAACGCAGCCGTCGCCCTGCTCAGGCTCGGCCGCGAAGAAGAAAAGGCCCGTGCCGTCGTCCGGGATGAGCTCTACCAGAGCCTCCTGCTCCCTCTCCTGAAGGACCGGCAACCTGTAAATCGGCTGCACGTCTGCGAGGTCCTGATGTTTGCCGGCCCTCCTCTTCGGCAGGACAGCCTCGACCTTCTTCGAAAGGCCGCGGCGGAAGACGAGGATGCCCGGGTCCGCGAGGCAGCTACCGAGGCTCTCCGGAAAGCCGGGCGGTGACGACCATGCGATTCCCAAAAGTCCACGGAATCATCCGCCGGAGGCTGCTCGTCAACTTCCGGGTGGAGCCGGACGTGATCCAGCGGCATCTGCCGGCGCCTTTCCGGCCGAAGCTCCACGACGGCCACGCCATCGCGGGCATCTGCCTCATCCGGCTGGAGGGCATCCGGCCCAGGCGCGTGCCGCAGTTCCTCGGGCTTTCCAGCGAGAATGCGGCCCATCGGATCGCGGTCGTCTGGGAGGACGGCGGCGAAACGCGCGAAGGCGTCTACATCCCCCGGCGGGACACGAGCTCTCTGGCCAACCACTGCGCTGGCGGCTGCGTCTTTCCCGGCGAGCATCACAGAGCGCAGTTTCAGGTGACCGACGACGGCGGCCGCATCGAGCTCCACATGCGCGCCGCGGACAAAGGCGCCCAGATCGATGTCATCGGTCATGTTGCCCGGAATCTGCCCTCGGGATCGGTCTTTAAAACCCTGAGCGATGCCTCATCTTTTTTCGAGCCGGGAGCACTGGGCTACTCGGTCACGGCCGACGCCAGCCGGCTGGATGGAGTCATGCTCAAGACGCACTCCTGGGCGGTGACGCCGCTCGCGATCGAGCAGGCGTGCTCCAGCTATTTTTCGGATGAAGCCCTGTTTCCTACCGGAAGCATCACGTTCGACTGCGCCCTGCTGATGCGGAACATCGCGCACGAGTGGTACGCCGCGGAAGACATGTATCTACAGAAGGAGGCTCTCCATGAAAAGTGTGGCTCCACTTGTTCTACTCGTCCTGGCAGGTACAGCGCTAGTCAATGCTGAGAATGGCTATAAAGTTAGCGGTTTCGGAGGCTTTCCAATTTCCAGCGACTTGACGTCAATGTGGCTTGGGGGCGCGGATGGCCGCCCCGTGATCATGGCCTACTTTCATGGCCCGGAGGGCTGGCATCAAACAAAGTGGTCAACCGATGGAAAGTTCGAGGTCGAGAAGGCTGGCTGGGCAGAGTTCCGGGCGGAAGCGATCACCCTTCGGCTCTGGCTGGATCCAAAGACGGGAGATACAGAAGTCCAATCTGAAAAATTCAACATTGCTGCCAACAATACCTTCTTGGTTGTGCACGCAGGAGATAAGGGCCGGGCCCAACGGGTTGTCCCGCTCGGCTTTTTTCAAATGCCGGACTCTGCTGATGAACCGCCTTCTGTTCTCTTATTGCGTACGAGCCCGGAGCTTGTCGAGCGTATGAAGAAGGAGATTTCCGCTCAGTGATGGCTGTCGTGCCCGTACTTGTTCAAGGCTTCTTCGAGCGGGAGCTTCCGCACCCGTAGCCGGTTGTCGGCGATCTTTTCGGCGCCGTAGGGATCGATGTTGTCGACCTCATACTTCTTGCCGGCGAGATCTACGAGCAGCACGTCGTAGGTGAAGGCGGTGTCGGTAGTCGCCCGCAGCCAGTGGATGTTGTTTTTCTCGTCTGAAATCGAGGAGTGGCTGCCGACGCGGGCGAGCTGATCGACCGTCGGCTCGATGATCATGTGGGTGCCGTCTTCCTCGATCTTTTCGTAGTGCCGCAGCCGGAGCTCGCCCTTGAGCACGTAGTGGCAGGAGACCATGTTCCTATGGCCGTGCGGAATGATGGCGCGGTCCTTCCGCATCCCGAAAATCTTGCTGTAGAACGCCAGGTTGGCCGGCACCCCTTCGAGCTGCGGGAACTTCACCCACTTCGTATTGACGCCGAGGTCGGGATACTCGAAGCCCTGGGTGAGCTTGTCGAAGTCGATGCGGGCGAGCAGCTCTTCCAGGCTGACGCGATCGAACAGCTCCGCGATCTTCGTCTGCCACTGGCCGGGGGTGATCTTCCCCGCATCGAGGTCCAGGCTCATCTCGTGGAGGTCCTTGAGCCAGGCATGGGTGACGGGCTTCACCGAGTCGGCGAAGGCGTCCGTCGTGAAGAGTGTGCGGAAGAGGGCGTAGGAGGCAATGCTGCCGATCAGGGACTTGGAGAACTCTCGCCGGTTCATGCCCTATTGTCCGACAATCTGCCGGAGGAGAGCAATGTTGTCGCGATGCCCGGTCAGGTGGGCGGTCACCTTGCCCCGGATGGGATAGCCGAGGAGATACAGGTCGCCCACGATGTCGAGGATCTTGTGGCGGACGAACTCGTCCGGGAAGCGCAGGTCGGTGTTGATGACCTCGTCCTCGCCCACCAGGATGAAGTTGTCGAGCCGGCCTCCCGAGCCCAGGCCGAGCTCGTTCATCATCTTGAGGTCCTTCATGAAGCCGAAGGTGCGGGCCGGCGCGATCTCTTTCTTGTAGGCCACGGGCGAGGAGAGCGTGAAGTCGTAGCGCTGCTCCCCCACCGGCGGCGGATAGCGCAGCAGGTAGGAGACCGAGAACTCCTTGGCCGGCTCGATGGCGAGCACCTTGTCCCCGCCCCCCCGGACTTCGTAGCGCCGGTCGATCACCACCTCGCGCTCGGGCTCTTCCTGCTCCGCGATCCCTATTTCTTCGAGGAGCTTGCAGAACTCCAGGGCCGAGCCGTCCAGCACCGGGATCTCGCGGTGCACCTTGATCAGGAGGTTGCCCACCCGGTTCGCGTGCAGCGCGGACAGCAGGTGCTCGATGGTGCGGATGCTCTCCCCTTCGCCCGAGAGGGTCGTCGCGTAATCGGTCTCGGCCACGGCCTGGACGTGCGCGGGGATCTCGACGCCGGCGGGGAGGGTCACGAAGTGGATGCCGCTGTTCGCGGGCAGGGGCTGGAGGACCATGCCCGTGCGCTGCCCGGAGTGGAGCCCCAGGCCATAGATCACGGTGGAGTGCCCGATGGTGCGCTGGGGGCGGCCGGTCTCTTTCAGGAGCGGCAGCTCCGGCGCGGCGGTGAAGCGCCGCTCACCCTGGCGGTCGCGCGGCAGGCCCGGGGCCAGAACGCCGGCTTCGAGGAGGGAGCGCCGGTAGGAGAGGGCTCCGTTGGCGGCGTCTACCGCCCGCTTGTAGGAGAGCGGCTTCTCCAGGTAGTCGAACGCTCCCATCTTGATCGCGCTGACCGCGGTGGACGCGGAGCCGTGGCCCGACATCATGACCACCGCGGCGGCGGGATCGGTCTCGCGCAGGGCCTGAAGGGTCTCGAGACCGTCGCGGTCGGCGAGCCAGATGTCGAGGAAGACCACCGCAGGCTGCTTCTCCTGGTAGAGGGCCAGCGCCTCTTCGCCGCTGGTCGTGGTGAGGGTCGAGTAGCCCTCATCCGAGAGGATCCCTCCCAGCGTGGTGAGAATGCCGGGCTCGTCGTCCACGATCAGGATCAGGTCGGACATGGCGGTAAACCTAACACAGCCGGCCGCCGGTGAGATTCCGTTCCAGCGGCTTCGTTTGTAGTATTCTCTTCATATATAGGAGAAAGGAGGTGACATCGTAAGCGAGAGGGGAGGAGGGATGACGAAGGGGGGACGAACCGACCTGTAACGTACCCAACCAAGCAGGAGAGTCAGTTATGAGAAGCATGACGACGTTCGCGGGCATCGTGGGTATCGGCGTATTCCTGATGGCCGCGTTGGCGGCGCCGGTCCAGGCCGAAGTGGTGGTCAACGATTCCACCGAAATCGCCTTGGTGGCCTTCGTTCCGTGCGCGAACGGAGGGGCGGGCGAGCTGGTGGAGCTCACCGGTCCTTTGCACACGCTGATCAGCTTCACCATCAATGGCAACAACGTCAGCGGCCTGTCCCACTTCCAGCCGCAGGGCATTTCGGGCGTAGGCCTGACCACCGGGGACACCTATCACGCGACGGGCGTGACCACGGATCACTTCAAGGGTTCTTTCAACAACGGCCAGTTCAACGAGACCTACGTGAACAACTTCCGGATCATCGGCCAGGGCCCCGGAAACAACTTCCTGGTGCACGAAAACTTCCACTTCACCATCAACGCCAACGGCGAGTTGACCGCGGTCCACGACAATTTCTCGATTGAGTGCAGGTAGACCCCTACCGCTTCGCGAGGGATGCCGCCGAGCGGCATCCCTCCGGGGCGGGTCCTACCAGGCCGCGTCGGGCGAGACGGGCGGGTTTTCCGGGTGCTCGCCGGTCTCGATCTCCCGCAGGAGCTGCGCCGGGCTCTCTTTGACTTCGAGGCGGTTGCCCGCGGCCAACAGGACTTCGCTTCCCTCCCGGGGCTCGCCCGGAACCCGGTCGAGGATGGCGGCGATCTGAGCGGAGTGAAGGTTCGCGTTCCTGCCGTCGAGAGTGGTTGCGCTGATCCAAGCCATGGAGGGCAGGGTATCACGGGGCTGGAGCGGGACGTGACTTCCGGACGGTTGGGAAGTGACTTCCGGACGGTTGGAACTGAGCTCCGGACGGTTGGAAGTGACTTCCGGATAGCCGGAGCTCACTTCCCGGCGGCGGGAACTCACCTCGGAGCGCAGGGAAATGACTTCCGGGCGATAAGATACCGCCGGGAAATGAAGAAGACTCTCGCCGTCCTCGGATTCGCCATGCTTGTCCTCGTAGCGGTCCTCCTGGTCCGGGCCTCGACCCTCCAGTCCCGCCAGGTGAAGGCCGAGCCGGTCGCCGACCTGGCGGTTGATGGGAATGCCGCCAATGCCGCCGCGCAGCGGCTGGCCGGGGCGGTGCGCTTCCCCACCGTCTCGCACGAACAGGGGCTGGACGTCGAGGCACAGGCGTTCCTCGATCTCCACCGGTATCTGGCGGCGAGCTTCCCCCGCGTCCACCAGACTCTGACGCGGGAGGTCGTGGCGGGCTACAGCCTCCTCTATACCTGGCCGGGATGGAAGCCGGAGCTGCCGCCCATCCTCCTCATGTCCCACATGGACGTGGTGCCCGTCGAGCCCGGCACGGAGAAGAAATGGACGCATCCACCCTTCTCCGGCACCATCGCCGACGGCTACATCTGGGGCCGGGGCGCCATGGACGACAAGGTGTCGGTGCTCGGAGTCCTGGAGGGGATCGAGCTGCTGGTCGGCCGCGGTTTCCAGCCGGAGCGCACGGTTCTCCTCGCCTTCGGACATGACGAGGAGGTCGGCGGCCTGCAGGGTGCGGCAGCCATCGCCAGGCTCCTGGAGAGCCGCGGCATCCGCCCGGCGATGATCCTCGACGAGGGCGGCATCATCGCCAAGGGGATGGTCCCGGGGCTCGACTCCCCCGTGGCCATGATCAGCACGGTCGAGAAGGGATTCGTCACGGTGGAGCTGACCGCCCGCGGCCAGGGAGGCCACTCGTCCATGCCGCCGCGCAGCACCGCCATCGGCCTGGTCGCCGCCGCCGTGCAGAAGCTGGAGCAGAACCCCATGCCTGCCCGCATCGACGGCGCCACCCGCGAGTCTTTCGACTTCCTGGCGCCCGAGCTGCCTCTGGGGACGCGCGTGCCGCTCGCGAACCTCTGGCTGTTCGAGCCGCTGGTGAGGAAGCAGTTTTCGGGCGAGCCCGCCTCGGACGCCCGCATGCGCACGACCACGGCAGCCACCATGATCCGCGGCGGGGTCAAGGAGAACGTGCTCCCGAGCGAGGCCCGAGCCTGGGTCAACTTCCGCATTCTGCCGGGGGATACGGTCGCGTCCGTTCTGGAGCACGTGCGCGAGACGGTCGGGCCGGGAATCCGGGTGGCGGTGTCGGGCAAGATGGCTTCCGAGCCTTCGCCCAGGTCCCCGGCGGACGCGGACTCCTTCCGCCTCCTCCAGACCACGCTGTCGCAGGTGTTCCCCGGCATGCTCGCCGCGCCCAATCTCCTCTCCGGGGGGACGGACACGAAGCACTTCCAGAAGCTGAGCCCGAACGTGTACCGGTTCATCCCGGTAGCGGTCACGGCCGAGGATCTGGGCCGCATTCACGGCACGGACGAGCGGGTGAGCGTTCAGGATTACGCCGGGGCGGTGCGTTTCTACGCGCAGCTCGTGAGGAACGCCGCGGGCGGCTCGGGGCAGCCGCCGAAACCCTAGAACTTGAAGAGCGCGTCGAAGGCGGACCGGGCGTCGCCGGGATTGCCCTTGTTGGAATCCTTGGCGAATTCCTGGGCCACCTTGGGGGTGAAGAGCGGGCACTCGTTGCGGGTGCTCTTCTTCAGGATCTTCGCCGGGATCTCTTCGAAGCGGCGGCACTCCCAGCGCACCGAGGTGTCGAAGGAGACGCAGTTGGTGCAGGTGTGGAGATCCTTGCCGCAGCTCGCACAGGTGGCGTCGACGGGGACCTCGTCGAACAGGGGCTGCTTTTCGCCGCACCTGGCGCAGCGGAACACGTTGTCGGACGGCGCGCCCAGTCCCCGGCCGCGCGGGCCGTCCTTCTTCTCCCGCGGACCCTGCGGCCCCCGGCCCCCCCCGGACCCTTGCGAGCCGCGCTCGTCATCCTTGTAGCCCCTCTGCCTGTACTTCGGTTCGTCGGACATGGGGGCTAGTCTACAATGCTTCCCCATGGCGAAACTCACCAGCGCCCAGAGGAAGCACTTGCGCGGCCTGGCTCATGCGCTGAAGCCCGTGGTTCAGATCGGCAAGCAGGGGTTGACGGAGGCCACGATCCGCCAGGCGGACGAAGCGCTGAACGACCACGAGCTGATCAAGGTCCAGGCCACCGTGCCGCGCGAGGAGAAGCGCGAGGTCGCCGACCGCCTCGCCAGCGAGCTCGAGGCCGAAGTCGCGGGGCATATCGGGCATGTGGTCATCCTGTACCGGGAGCATCCGGACCCGGAGGAGCGGGTGATCGAGATTCCGGAAAGGACCTCAAGGACTCCAAGGACAGCAAGGACACCAGGGACAAAGAACGGTCCTTGATGTCTCCCCTCCCCTTTGGCTAAGCTCCGCGGATGCTTAGACCTGCCCTGCGTCCGTCACTGTCCTGGATTCTGATTCTCCTGCTGTTTGCGCCGGCGAGCTTCGCGGCGAAAAAGCCTGCGCAGACCGAGGAGCCCAAAAAGGAAGCAGGCCTCTCCGATCCCGCCGGGCTCGAGGGGCTCAAGTACCGCGCCATCGGTCCGGCCTGGGGGGGACGCGTGGCCCGCGCGTCGGGAGTCCCCGGCGATCCGCTGACGTACTACGCGGCCACGGCATCCGGCGGTGTCTGGAAGTCGACCGACGGCGGGTTCAACTGGAAGCCGATCTTCGACGACCAGCCGATCTCTTCGATCGGCTCGATCGCGGTATCTCCTTCCGATCCCAACGTGATCTACGTCGGCTCGGGCGAGGCGAACATCCGGGGAAACGTGGCGGCGGGCAACGGCATCTACAAGTCCATGGATGCGGGCAAGACCTGGAATCACGTCTGGAAGCAGGAAGGGCAGATCGGGACCATGGTGGTCCACCCGCGCAATCCGGACGTGGCTTTCGCAGCCGTGCTCGGCCACGCGTTCGGCCCCAATCCCGAGCGCGGCGTTTACCGCACGAAGGACGGCGGTAGGACCTGGGAGCAGGTGCTCAAGAAGGACGCGGACACCGGCGCCTCGGACGTGGCCCTCGATCCCTCGAACCCGAACATCGTGTTCGCCGGGCTCTGGCAGGCGCGGCGCCGCCCCTGGGATTTGACGAGCGGCGGACCGGGCAGCGGCCTCTACGTCTCCCGCGACGGCGGCGACACCTGGACCCAGCTCAAGCAGGGTGAGGCCGGCCTGCCCGAAGGGACGTGGGGCAAGGTGGGGATCGCGGTGGCGCCGTCCGACGGGCGGCGCGTCTACGCTCTGATCGAGGCCGAAAAGGGCGGGCTCTTCCGCTCCGACGACGGCGGCGAGAGCTGGACTCTCGCCACGCGCAGCCGCGAGCTGCGGCAGCGCGCGTGGTACTACACCACCCTCACGGTCAACCCGGGCAATCCCAACGAGGTCTGGGCGCCCAACGTGCCCCTGCTCAAGAGCATCGACGGCGGCAGGACCTTCACGAAGAAGTCCCTCAGCCACGGCGACCATCACGACGTGTGGATCGATCCCAGGAACCCGAAGCGGATGATCGGAGCGACCGACGGCGGGGTCGACGTGTCGAACGACGGGGGCGAGACGTGGAGCGCGGGGGTGCTGCCGATCGGGCAGTTCTACCACATCGCCGTGGACAACCGGGTGCCGTTCCACGTGGCCGGCGCGCTCCAGGACATCGGCACGGCGCAGGGGCCGAGCAACTCGCTGAGCTACCGCGGCATCAACAATGCCGACTGGCACGGCGTGGGCGGCGGCGAGGCCGGCTGGGTGGCCTCGGACCCCGGCGACCCGAACATCGTCTACGCGGGCGAGTACCTGGGCATCATGACCCGCTACGACCACCAGACCGGGAACGAGCGCAACGTCAGCGCCTGGCCCGACAACCCGTCCGGCTGGGCCGCCAAGGACATGACGTACCGCTTTCAGTGGACCGCGCCCATCCACATCTCGCCGCACGACCCGAAGACGGTCTATCACGGGGCCAACGTGCTTTTCCGCACGCAGGACGGCGGGCAGACCTGGGAGGCCATCAGCCCGGACCTGACCCGCGACGACGAGTCCAGGCAGCAGTGGTCCGGCGGCCCGATCACCGGCGACAACACCGGCGTCGAGACCTACTGCACGATCTTCGTCGTGGCCGAGTCGCCGAAGGAGAAAGGGCTGATCTGGACGGGCAGCGACGACGGCCTTGTCCATTTGACCCGGGACGGCGGCGGGAAGTGGGAGAACGTGACGAAGAACGTCCCCGGCATCCCCGAGTGGGGCACGGTGAGCATGATCGAGCCTTCGCGCTTCGATGCCGGCACGGCCTATCTCGTCGTGGATGCCCACCGGCTGGACGACATGCGTCCCTATCTCTGGAAGACCGCGGATTATGGCAAGACGTGGAAGCGGCTCGACGGCGGACTGCCCCGCGATATCTACCTCCACTCGGTGCGCGAGGATCCGGCCGTCAGGGGGATGCTCTACCTGGGCACCGAGCGCGGCGTGGCCGTGTCGAAGGACGACGGCGCCACCTGGAGCGGGCTGCGTCTGAATCTCCCGACCGTGGCCGTTCACGACCTGGCGGTCAAGGGCGACAGCCTGGTGGTAGGTACGCATGGACGGTCGGCCTGGATCCTGGACGATCTGTCTGTGGTCCGAGACATGTCGGAGAAGGCCACGGCCAAGGCCGCGCACCTCTTCTCCGCTCCGGATTCGGTCCGCTGGGTCTGGCACGGCGGCCCCCGCCATACCGGGCGGGTGGGCCAGAACCCGGAGCCGGGCGCTCCGTTCTACTACTGGCTGAAGGAGGAGCCCAAGGGGGAGGTCAAGCTGGAGATCTTTGACGCCAGCGGCACCCTCGTGCGGAAGATGAGCAGCAGCGAGACGGAGCCCTCGGGCTTTTCCGAGTACGAGGAGGACGAGAAGGAGCTCCTGAAGAATCGGGCGCTCCCCAAGAAGAAGGGGCTGCACAAGGTGGTCTGGGATCTCACCTGGGAGGGCGCGGAGCTGATCAAGGGGGGCATCCTGGATATTGGCTATCCGCTGATCGGACCGGTCGCCACCCCGGGAACCTACACGGCGCGGCTGACCGTCAATGGTATCCCCAGCACGGCGACAGAAGCCACGACTCTCAAGCTGCTGCCCGACCCGCGCACGCCCATGTCCCGGGAGGCGCTGGACGAGCAGCTCCGCTTCTCGCTGCAGGTGCGGGACGCGATCACCCTTCTCACGCGCACTGCCGAGCAGCTCCGCAGCGTGCGCCGGCAGGTCACCAGCCGCAACGAGCTGTTGAAGAAGGACGCGAAGGCCGCGGACCTGATCAAGGCGTCGGAGGCGTTCCTCAAGAAGATGGACGTGGTCGAGGAGCGGCTGCACAACCCCAAGGCCGAGGTCTCCTACGACGTCCTCGCGATGCAGGGGGGCGCCAGGCTCTATTCGCGCCTCTCGCCGCTGTTCGATTTCGTGAAGGCCGGGGACGGCCCGCCGACCCAGGGAATGAAGAACGTCTTCGCCATGGCGAAGAAGGACCTGGACGCTCTGGACGCGGAGTGGAAGGCGCTGATCGCCACTGATCTGGCCGCCCTGGAAGAACAGGCCGAGGCTTTGGATATGCCGGAGATCTACGTGCCGGGGGTTACGCCTTGACGGTCGCGGGCGGCCCCCAGATCTCGCCGAGCGCGCGCTGGAAGTTGCCCCCCAGGACCAGTTCGATCTGGTGGTTCGTGTAGCCTCTCCGGATCAGGCCCTCGGTCAGCTCGAAGACCCGCCGCGGGTGCTTCAGGCCGACCACGTTGTAGCGCGGACGGACCCGGTTCGTGCGCGGATCGATGGCGTCGACGTCGGCGTCGCTCCCGAGCCCCACGTGCTCGATCCCGGCCACGCGGATCACGTGCTCGAAATGATCGAGAACGTGGTCGATCTTTGCCGGCTGGCCGCTTTTCACGAACGCCGGGATGACCGTGATCCCCATGACTCCGCCGCGCTCCGCCATTGCCTTGATCACCCGGTCCGACTTGCAGCGCGGATGCGCCACCAGCGCCCGGCAGTTCGAGTGCGTGATCAGGACCGGCTGGCGCGAGAGGCGAATGGCCTCCAGGCTCGTGCGCTCGGCCGTGTGCGAGATGTCCACCACCATGCCCACGCGGTTCATGGCGGCAACGATCTCCGCGCCGTAGGAGGTCAGGCCGTTGTCCTGGGTCTCCTTGCAGCCGCAGCCCAGGCGGTTGCGCGAGTTGTAGGTGAGCTGCGACACCCGCTGGCCGACCTCGTGGAAGGTCTCCACGTCCGCGGCCGTGCGGAAGTGGTCGGCGTTCTGAAAGCCGATCAGAATGCCGATCTTCCCTTCCGCTCCGGCGCGCGCGAAGTCCGCGGCGGAGTCCATGCGGAGGAGGTACTGGGGGTTGGCGCCGAGGAAGCGGTTCCAGCCCGTGGTCCAGCGCAGCGCCGCCTCGTAGGCGTTCGCCTCGTTGGGCTCCACGGCCGGGTGGAAGACACGGACGCCGGTGCGCAGCAGCTTGAGGTAGTCGTCTTGGCTGAAGGTCGCGGGCTCGCGCTGCCAGCCGTAAAGCTTCGGCCAGTCCAGCGTCAGGAGCCCGAGCATGTCGATCACCATCGACCGGCCGACAAGGTCGATGGCCCGGGCGGAGACGTCGGCATTGGTGTCGGCGAAGAGATTGAACCGGCCCCGGTTGACCATCGGGGCGGCCAGGACTCCCGTGCCGGCGAGTAGACCCGCTCTGAGAAACTCCCTGCGATTCACTTCTTTCCTACTTCTTTGTCCTGTTAAGGTGGGGAGACTATACACACTCTTTTCCGGCTGCGCCAGTACCCACGATTACCTCGCTCGCTCGCTTACAATAAGGACTACGTCGCCCCAGTCCGCAGACCGCCACACCCCGGGAGGCCCGTGCCCTTGGACGCTTTGCGCCAGGATCTCCGCTTCGCTCTCCGGCTGCTCCTCAGGAGCCGGGGGTTCACGGCTATTGCCGTGCTCTCCATGGCGCTCGGGATCGCGGTGAACGTGACCGTCTTCGGCATCCTGAACGGCATCCTCTTCCGGCCCTTCCCCTATGTGGAGCCGGAGCGGATCGTCGCCCTCTCGGCGGAGCATCCGCTCGTCAAGGGCAACTACGGCTCGTGGTCCTACCTGGACTATGTGGACCTGCAGAACGAGAACACCGTTTTCCAGGGAGTGGCCGCCCATCGCGGCGGAGGGAGCATGACCCTGTCGGGTCCCGGGGGGCCGGAGCAGATCGAGATCGACGCCGTCTCGGCCGACCTGTTTTCTCTCCTCGGCGTCGCTCCGGTCCTCGGACGCTGCTTCACGCCCATGGAGGACCGGCCGGACGGACCGCCGGTGGTTCTCCTCAGCCACGGCCTCTGGCAGCGCCGCTTCCGGGGCGATCCCGGCATCCTCGGCAGCGAGGTGATCGCCGGCGGCAAACCGCACCGGGTGATCGGCGTCATGCCCCCGGGCTTCGAGTTCCCGGACCTCCGCCAGGCCTGGGTGCCGCTCGGGAGCCGATGGGCCCGGGGCCTGCGGTCCGACCGCATCCTTCAGGTCAAGGCACGCCTGCGGCAGGGGGTCTCCCTGGAGGAGGCACAGGCCGAGGTGGGCACCCTCCTGAAGCGCCTGGAGGAGATGCATCCGGAGACCAACGCCGGCTGGCGCGCATCGGTGGAGCCGCTGCGGCAGAAGCTCGCCCCGGCCGAGATGCGGCCCCCCTTCTTCATCCTGGCCGGAGCGGCTGCCTGTCTCCTGCTTCTCGCCTGCGTCAACGTGAGCAGCCTGCTGCTCGCCCAGGCCGGAGGCCGGCAGAAGGAGCTGGCGGTCCGGGTGGCGCTCGGATGCAGCCGCGGCCGGATCATCCGCCAGCTCCTCACCGAGAACTTGCTCCTGGCTCTGGCCGCCGGCGGGCTCGGCGTGCTGCTCTCGCATATTGGGCTCGGCGCCGCCAGCCGTGCCCTGGCTCCAATCCCGTTCTGGATGCGCTTCACCCTGGACGGTCCGGTCCTGCTCTTCGCGCTCGCGGCATCGGTGGCCTGTGGCCTGCTTTTCGGGCTCGTCCCCGCCCTGCAGGCGGCGGGAATCGAGCTCCGCTCCATCTTCAAGGACGGAGGCGGAGCCCGGCGCAGGAGAGGGAACAGTCTCCGGGCGGTGCTCGTCGTCGGCGAAGTCGCGCTCGCGGTGATCCTGCTGGTCGGCACGTCGCTCTTCCTGCGGAGCTTCATACAGCTGCGCAACGACGAGCCCCGGCTGGTTTCAGAGGACCTCCTCACACTCTGGACGACGCTCCAGGGCGATGCCTACGACGATGTGAGGAGCCGGGCGAACCGGGCCGAGGACATCGCGCAGCGGCTGGCGAAGGTCCCGGGGATCGACGCCGTGGCGGTCGGGGGAGTGCCGCTCTACGACACGGGGACCCGTGGCCGGATCGCGCTCGCAGGGAGGACGTTCGCCGCTGGAAAGGAGCCCGTCGCGCTGACCTCCGGAGTGACTTCGGGCTACTTCCGCACCCTTTCACTACCCCTCCTGCAAGGCAGGGCTTTCACGGACCTGGAGTCCGCGAGAGGCGCCGCGGTCGCCGTGGTCAATCACGCCTTCGCGCGCCGCTTCTTTCCAGGCCAGGCCGCGGTCGGGAAGCGCCTGCGCCTGATCGACCAGGAGGGACCAGGATGGATGACGGTCGTCGGCGTCTCCGGCGACCTGACGACGAACCCCTGGCAGCCGGTCGAGCCGCAGATCTACGTCCCTCCGCTGTACCAGCAGATCCGCGCCACCGGTATTGTCGTTCGCATCAGGAGCGCCCGCAGCGGCATCGTGGAAAGGGTGAGGAAGGAGCTGCTCGCTTCCGACCCGGGCCTGCCGCTCTACGACGTCTACACCATGGAGGAGGTCCTGGATCAGGACCTCGCCGTCGAGCGGGCGGTCAGCGAAGGGTTCGCGATCTTCGGCGGGATCGCGCTCTTCCTGGCGGCGATCGGGATCCATGGCGTGCTCTCCTGCTCGGTGAGCCAGCGGGTGCACGAGTTGGGCGTTCGGATCGCGCTCGGAGCCAAGCGCCGCCACATGGTGGCTCTCGTGCTGCTGCGCGGCATGGCGCTGGCCCTGGCCGGAATCGGCCTGGGTCTGGCCGGGGCGTTCGCTGCCACTCGCCTGGTGGCAGAGCAGCTCTACGGCGTCAGCCCGACCGACCCGGCGAGCTTCCTGGCCATTCCGCTCCTCCTCCTCGGTGTGGCGCTCGCCGCCTGCTGGGCGCCGGTGCGGAGGGCCATGGACGCGGATCCGGTCGAGGCAATCCGCAGCAAGTGAGTTGGCCCCTCCTTTGCAAAGTAAAGAGACAGACGCCAGCACGGGTCTCAACCATTAACTCTTGTAAGGAGAACGTCATGGCGAACGAAGATAAAGACAAGGTCCATCCGGTTGGCAGTGGTACGGGTGCTGCGGCTGGCGCCGCCACGGGCGCTGCCGTCGGCACGGCAGTAGCTGGCCCGGGTGTCGGCACGCTGGTCGGAGCCGCGATCGGAGCCGTCACCGGAGGCCTTGTGGGCCACGGTGTTGCCGAGGCGATCAATCCCACCGAAGAGGACGCCTACTGGCGGAACAACTACAACACGCGGCCTTACGCCCAGGGCAGCGGCCGTGACTACGAGCACTATCAGCCCGCCTACAAGTACGGCTGGGAGTCGAAGGGCCGCTACGCGGACAAGACCTGGGACCAGGCCGAGAACGACCTGGAGCGTGGCTGGGACACCGCCAAGGGCACGTCCAAGCAGACCTGGAACGAGGCCAAGCACGCGACCCGCGATGCGTGGCACCGTGTCGAGGGTGCTCTGCCTGGTGACGCGGACCGCGACGGCCGCTAGTACCGGTATTCTTCTTCCCGAGACCCGGATGAGCGAGCCTCATCCGGGTCTCGCTGTATTTAGAGGTTCTGCTACGCTGCCCCCCGAAGGAGGACTTCTGGTGTACGCATCACGCATCCGCCTCTCTGCCCTATGCCTCGCTCTTCTCGGCTGCGCAACTTTTGCCCGATCCGACGACGACACCTCCCCCCGCTTCATCGCGGACGAGGCCGTCTTCACGGTCGTGGGCGACATCTCCGGCGTCACGCTCCAGCCTCAGACCGGCGCGAGCGGTCTCGCCTTTCCCACGTCTGTAATCAATGCGGGCGACGATCGGCTGTTCCTCACGCTCCGCGACGGCCGCATTGTCATCTATTCAAACGGCGCGGTGCTTCCGAATCCGTTCCTCGACATCCGCAGCCTGGTGGACACCCAGGGCGAGGGCGGGCTGCTCTCCGCGGCCTTCCACCCCCGCTTCGCCCAGAACGGCTACGTTTTCGTCAACTACACGGACAAGGCCAGCTTCGACACAATCATCGCCCGCTACCAGGTCTCGCCCGGCAATCCCAGCCAGGCCGACCCGGCGAGCGCCCGGGTGCTGCTCCGCATCGACCAGCCGTTCTCCAACCACAACGGCGGCCAGATCCAGTTCGGTCCGGACGGCTATCTTTATATCGGCATGGGGGACGGCGGCGCGGCCAACGATCCCGACTGCCGGGCGCAGCGCGGCGACACCCTGCTCGGCAAGATGCTGCGCATCGACGTCGATCAGAACGTAAATTCCGCCCCGTTCTATGGCATTCCGGCGGACAACCCGTTCCGCGGCGGCATCGACAGCATTCCGGACGAGGTTTGGGCCTCGGGCTTCCGCAATCCGTGGCGCTTCTCCTTCGACCGCTCCACCGGCGACCTCTACATCGGGGACGTGGGACAGGGCCAGCGCGAGGAGATCGACCGCCAGCCCGCGAACAGCAACGGCGGCGAGAACTACGGCTGGAAGGTCATGGAGGGGACGCTCTGCTTCAGCACCTCGTCCTGCCCGGGCACGGTGCCCTCCTGCAACTCGTCGGCGCTGACCATGCCGATCCTGGAGTACCAGAACGGAGGCGCCAACTGCTCGGTCATCGGCGGCTACGTCTACCGGGGCACCGGCGTGCCGCAGCTAACCGGGCATTACGTGTTCGGCGACCTCTGCTCGGGGCAGATCTGGGCCGCCAGGACGAACGGGTCCGGCGCCTGGCAAGTGTGGCGGGCCGCCGAGGTAGGACAAAACCTGATCGCGTTCGGCGAGGACCGCCTGGGCGAGCTCTACGTGGTCACCAGCTCGGCACTCTACAAGGTCAACGCTTCGGGCGGACCGGAGGAGCCCGCCGCGGCCGACAGCGTGGGGCTCTTCGACCCGGCGACCATGACCTTCCAGATCAAGGCCTCCCTGGCTCCGGGTCCGGCAGACATCACCTTCCGCTTCGGCAAGCGCCGCAAGGGTTGGCTTCCCGTCGCGGGCGACTGGAACGGCGACGGCCGCGACACCGTCGGGCTCTGGGACCGCAGGAGCTTGAGCTTCCACCTCAAGAACTCGCTCTCCGGAGGCGCGGACGACCTGCGCCCCTTCATCCGCAAGGTCAAGGCCGGCTGGCTCCCCCTGGCCGGGGACTGGAACGGCGACGGCCGCGACGGCATCGGCTTCTACGATCCGGACAACGGCACCTTCCGGTTCAAGCAGGACCCCACTACCGGCCGGCTCATGGGGATGACCGTGCGCATCGCGGAGTGGCAATCGGGGATGATCCCCCTCGCGGGCGACTGGGATGGCGACGGCCGCGACTCGGTGGGCCTGTTCGATCCCGATACCAACACGTTCCGCCTCTTGAACGCCTTGTCCAGCGGCAGTGCCGGCAGTGCCACCGTGGTCTACGACTTCCCGGACGGAGCCAGCCTCCTGCCCCTGGTCGGGGACTGGGACGGGGACGGGATCGACACGCCCGGTTTTTACAACGCGGGCTCGGGCGAGTTCTCCCTGACCGGGAAGACGGGCACGGCGATCGAGACGGTGTTCCAGCTCGGGGAGCCGGGGAGGGCGGTGGTGCCGCTGGCAGGGGGTTGGTAACTAGAACCCAGGGACGGTGACGCTCTTCCCGTTGTGCTCCGGCCCCAGGGAGAGCAGGAACGGCGCCGCCCGCTCCGCCCACTTCTCCGGCCCGGGATAGCTCTTGGCAGACTGGCCATAGCAGCTCTCCAGCAGCTCGGTGTGAATCACCCCGGGGTTGACCGCCACGGCGGCCACTCCCCGGGGGAGCTCCTCGGCCAGGGAACGGGTGAGCCCCTCGATCCCCCATTTGGTGGCGCAGTATGGCCCGAGCTCCGAGGCCGTCGAGCGGCCCCAGCCGCTGCTGAAGTTCACCACTACCCCGCTCCCCCGCTCCAGCATGGCCGGCAGGAAGTTGCGGATGATGTAGTACGTCCCCTTCAGGTTCACGTCCACGACCAGCCCGAACTCCTCCTCCGGCACTTCCCAGAGGGGAGCGTTCGCGTTGATCACGCCCGCGTTGTTGATCAGCAGGTCGGGAGGACCGTGGCTCTCGAGGATCTTCTCGGCCCAGGTCTGCACCTGGATGCTCGAGGCGACGTTGACCACCTCGAACCGATGGTCGGCATCGAGCAGGTCGCGCAGCTCCTCGATCCGGGCGCGGGAGCGTCCGCAGCCCGCCACGCGATGGCCCATCCCCGCGAGGCGCAGGGCAAGCGCGCGGCCCAGACCCCGGGTCACGCCGGTAAGGACGACCGTACGGCCTTCGCTGCTCATGAGCAGCGCTAAGCATATCAGGCCATCTCGAAGTCGGCGATCACCGGCAGATGATCGCTCGCAACCCGGGAGACCTGGAGACGGCAGCGCCGCACCGTGAGCAGCCGCAGCGGACCGCGGAAATAGATCCGGTCCAGCCCGCCCTGCGGCGAGAACGACGGGTACGTGGCGATTGCGCCGCGCCGGCCGGTCTTGCTGTCCGTGGCGCAGCGGAAGCCGAAGCCGTTCGTGAACGTCGGCCGGAGCAGCGACCGCCAGTCGTTGAAGTCGCCGCCCACCAGCATGGGGGTGCCCTCGGGCACTCCGCCGAACTCGTGGGAACGGCTGAGCAGCTCGATCTGCTGCTGGCGCTCCCGGGCGGAGAGCCCCAGGTGAAGATTGAAGACCTCCAGCGTCCGCCCTTCCAGCTGCACGCTGGTGTGCTGGCAGCCGCGCCGGATCCAGCTCTGGGCCACGGACAGGTCGATATTGCGCTCGCGCAGGATGGGGAAGCGGCTCAGAGTGGCGTTGCCGTAGCGCCCCTTGCGCAGGCTCACGTTGTGCCCGAGCGCGAAGTGGGGATAGCCGGCCTCCTGCGCCAGCTCCTGAGCGAGGTTCAGCTCGCGCGAGCGCGGCGCCCCCTCGTCCACTTCCTGGAGCAGGACCACGTCGGCCCCGTAATGCTGGAGGACCCTTATGATCCGCTCCGGGCGGAAGCGGCGGTCGACCCCGATCGCGCGGTGGATGTTGTAGGTCAGTATCTTCAGCGGCAGAATTCAGCTCTTTCTTGCAGACGGCCGGCGTCTCCCGGACCGTCGAGTCCCATATAGTAGCCTCATGCCACCCCGGCGTCTCTCCAGGGACGACCTCCCCCTCCTGGCGGTCCTGGCGGCAGCCCTGCTGCTGTGGGCCTGGGTCTGCGCTCCCGTGATCGCCGGAACGCGGACGTTCTTCGTGCGCGACGTCTTCACCACCCACGTGCCCTACAAGGCGTTCGGGGCCGAGCAGCTCCGCGAGGGGAGGATCCCCGCCTACAACCCGACCTGGGGGCTGGGCCAACCGTTCCGGGGGAACCCGAACGCGCTCCCCTTCTATCCGGGCAACGTCCTCTACCTGGTCCTCCCCTTCTGGAGCGCCTTCGGAGCCCATTACGCCCTGCACTGGCTGATCGCGCTGGCGGCCATGTACGCCCTCGCCCGCGGGCTCGGTCTTGAAAAACCGGCCGCGCTCCTCGCGGGTATCACCTACGCGGGATCGGGCTGGATGCTCTCGACCATGACCTTCTACAACCTGCTCACCGTGGCGGCCTGGTGGCCTCTGGTCCTCCTCGGTGCAGTCTGGGGAGGAAAATCGGAGGGAGGGCGGCGGGGCATCGCCCTGGGCGGGATCGCATGCGGCCTCGCTCTCCTGGGCGGCGAGCCGGTCACGGCGGCGATCGGCCTGATTCCCCTGCTCGTGATCGCGATCCAGCACCTCGGCTGGAAACGGGGGTTCCTCACCGCCGTGGCGATCGGCGCGGTCGGCGTGCTGATCGCGCTCCCGCAGGTGGTGGCTCTGCTGCGCGTCCTGCCCTTCACCTACCGGGGCGCGCACGGCATGTCCGCGGAGCAGGCGGCCCACTTCACGCTGCATCCGCTCCGCCTGGTGGAACTGCTGGTCCCCTTCCCTTTTGGCTGGCCCACCTGGCTTGGCCGGTATGGGATCTGGGCGGTCGCGATCTTCAAGCACACGCCGCTCTTCCTGACGCTCTACTTCGGGATCGTAGGACTGGCCCTGGCGCTGCCCGGCTCCCGCAGCCGGCCGGCCTGGGCAGGGCTGGCGGTGGCGGGGCTGGCGCTCGCGGTCCTCGGCGGGATTTCCGGAGACCTCCTCAAGAGCCTGAGCTTCGGACTGTTCCGCTACCCGGAAAAGTTCCTGTTCTGCACCGCGCTCGCCCTGCCGCTGCTAGCCGGGGAAGGGCTGGAGCGGGTGCTCGCGGGCGGACGGCGATGGATGCGGATCGCCGGAGTCACCGGCCTGCTGCTCGTGCTCGGGGGCGTGGCGGTCCGCATCGTGGCCCCCTCCCTGTTTGCGGGCGCCGGCTTCGAGCGGCTGGGCGGGGCGCAGGACGCAGCGCAGGAGATGCTCTCCACCCAGATCTCGTCCTGGAACCTGGCGCTCCTGGCCGCCGGCGCGGCGCTCCTGGCCACGGCCTGGGCGGTCTCTTGGAACCAGCGCCGGAAAGCTCGCTGGTCCGCGGCTTTGATCGTCGCCGCACAGCTCGCCCTCCTCACGCAGCTCTGGCCGCTGCTCATGACCGACTCGACGGCCCCCTACAAGGAGCCGGCTCCCTGGGCCCGGCGGCTGGGTGAGGGTGCCGCCGTGCTCAACACGGTGCTCGCGTCCCCTCCCTGGAGTCCGAACCCGCCCTACACTCTGCAGTCCGGTACCCGGATCCCGCTGGAGCGCGCCACGGCGCTCGACCTCGATTCAGCGCCCGGCGTGCTCCACGGCCTGACCTACCCCTTCGCGCCCGATCTCGAAGGACTGCAGAGCCCGCTCTTCAGCCTGATGCTCTACAACCTGCCGCGTCTGAAGGGTCCGCAGCGGGTCAACTGGCTGCGCGTGCTCGGGCTGGACGCTCTCGTCCTGTTCGAAGACGTGGACATCCCGGGGCTCAAGCTCGAAGACCGCGCCACCCGCTTCGGCGTCGAGAGCCGGCTGTACCGGGTCGAGGCGCCGGCGCCGCGCGCCTGGTGGCCCGACGAGGTGCGCTTGGCGAAGAGCCCGCCCGCCGCGCTTTGGGCGGTCAGCAACATGCCGGACCCGATCGCATCCGTCGTCGTCTCCGAGCCGGTGGAGCACAAGCCTGGAGGCCGCGTGCGTCTCCTCTCCGAAGAGCCTGACCGCATCGAGCTGGAGGTGGAAGGGCCGGGCGGGCTCGCGATCGTGCGCCGCGCCTGGCAGCCGCTCTTCGAGGCCCGCACCGGCGACAGGGAGCTCCGCACCGTGCTCGTGGACCTGAACCTGATGGGGATCGTAGTGCCGGCCGGAAAGCACCGGGTCGTGCTGGAAGTGTCGGCCTGGCCGGAGATTCTGGCGGGGGTGATGGCGGTGCTGGTGCTCGTGGGAGCGTTCTTCGGGCTCAGGCGGACGGTCTAGGGCGGGTTGGGGGTGAGGGGCGCCGACTTCGCGATCGCCTGGATGTAGGACGTGTCCAGGATCTCGTTCACCGGCGGATATTCGGGGATGAAGTCCGGGTACTGCTCCATCGCAATGTCGCCGAACATCTTGTAGGTCTCACCGAAGAGATTCGGCGAGCCGGGCTCCACGCCGAAAAGCCGCACGTTGTCCGCGAGCGTGCTCACGGCCGAGCCGCCAAGCTCCACGTTCAGGCCCTGCCGGTCGCGATTGGTCACTCCGTTGTAGTACCCCAGCCAGTAGTTGGTGTCCGCGCCCTCTTCATCGTAGACCTCGGCGCTGATCTCCGAGGCGCGGTGGAACATTCCGCCGTTGACTCGCACATGATATGAGCCCTCGAAGATGGCCGAGAGCATGCTCTCGACCGTCGCGCGGTGGCCGCGCATCCACTTGTCGATGCCGATGATCACGTTCGGCATCTGCGCGCTGTCCTCTCCGCTCGACACGATCGAGACCAGGCCGCCTTTTTTCTCGGCAACGGTCACGTCCCCCGGCGTCCGGGTGACCACGGCGTCGACGCATACCTTGCGCTTCTCGCCCACGAGCCGGCCCTGGTCGACCACCGCCCGGAGCTCGCAATCGCCGTGGACGTACTTATTGGCCGCAAAGAGGGGGCTCCACTCCCTGGCCCAGTTCAGACAGTTGCGGTCGTAGGTCCTTTCATCCGGGTTGTTGCAGACGGCGTTGTCGCGCAGCCACTTCTGGGCGAGGTTCCAGCCGCCTTCGTAGAACACACCGGCCACCAGACCGCCGCGGGCGCTGGTTGGGTTCTCCTTCCAGCCAGGAGGGCCCATGAACTTGTCCTCGCCGCGGGAGTAGCCGGCCGAGCCCACGATCTTGGCCTGGTACCCGGGCCCGAAGCGCCTGATCCCGTCGTTGACCTGTTTGAGGAACACTGCCGCGCCGTCGCCCGAGATCGCCACGAAGGGCGCGCCCTCGGCCGGGTCGGGCTCTCCGCTCGCCAGCTTATCCGCGAAGGTGATCAGGGCCGCCCGCAGGATGTCGGTGTCGTCCTCGCGGACCAGCTTGAGATTGACGCCGCCCCGGCACATCAGGCTTCCCTTGGTCGACTGTTTGCCGCCCACGGCGTACAGAATCCCCATCTGGGCGTTCCAGACTTGATGGAAGAAGCGGACTTCCGGGAAGTCCGAACAGTCCGGCGCGCCGGAGACCTCCGCTGCCGGCGTGGCCTGAGGGGGGTCGCGCTCGAGGAGCGGCGCGATCTCCTCTTTCAGCCCGGGAGCGAAGCGCCGGATGCTGAAGTACGCGGCGGCCAGAAGCACCGCGACGACGATGAGCTGCCCCAGCCGGGTGAGCTTCATCTCGGGGTTATCGGGTCATAGGGTCAGTTGAGGCCGCCCAGCAGCTCGTTCATGGCCGGCTGCATGGACGCGACGAAACGTTCCGTCTCTTCGATCTGCTCTACCACGCTGCTCATGTAGCCGGCCACCTCGGTGGCGCTGAACTGCGACGCCGTCACGCGTCCGAGGATCACCTCGAACACGTCCAGGAAGGCTCCGAGCTGTGCCACGCAGGTCTGGTCCCGCTTCTGGCACTCCACCAGCAGCTCCCGCTGCTTTTGCAGGATGCTGACGTGCCACTCCCGCGTGCGCGCCGTGGCCGGTTCCTTCTGGGCCAGGCCGCGCAGCCGCTCGATCTTGCGGTCGATCTCTTCCAGCCGCGATTCCACGGACGGCGGACCGGCTGGTGGGGTATCGGCCTCCTTGGCCTTCTGCTGCTTGGGCTTGGTGACCCGCTCCCAGCGGTTCTGCGCGAAGCCCGCGGGCGGAGGCGGCGGAGGCGAGACCTTGCCGGCGGCGCCAGCCGCCGCGGGGAAGGAAACTCCCGACTCGTCCGCGCCGGGCGCCGCCGGCCGGATGTTCGCCAGGATGTGGAGGTACATCACCCTCTCCCGCACGAAGTGCAGGTAGGAGGTCAACATGTAGTTGAGCTGCTGGAGGATGCCTCCCGAGTCCTCGCCCCGTTCCTGAAGGACCTTGGCCACCCGGTCGCGGAGCTCCACCAGCCGGCGGTAGACCTGCAGGTAGTCCGGCAGCGCTCCGCGGCGGATCCAGTGCACGACCGGCGGCTCCAGGAGCTGGGCCTCGATCTTCTGGCGCAGGACCTCGCGCTCCGCTTCGACCTTGGCTTCCTGCTCCCTCCGCTCCTCGTCCAGGACCTGCTTGTGGAGCGACGTGCTCGTCGAGGCGAAGACCGTCCAGCCGGTCGAGCCCAACCCCCAGAGGATCAGCGGCAGCGGATTGGCGAGAGCCGCGGAGGCAGCCAGGCATACGGCGCCGGAGATCATGTTCCCCGGCGAAACCACCGCCTTCTTGAGGCTTCTCTTCCAGAGGGTCTTCGCGTCCATCTCGCTCTGGAGTCTACTTGGCTTTCGCGTCCGCCGGGGAGTAGAGCAGGTCCAGGAGGTGCTTCTCGACGGCCCGGAACTCGGCCGCCGACTTGAGCGCCACGTCGCGGACGGCAAAGTAGGGGACGTCCACCTTGTGCAGGATGCGCGCCGGCCGGGAGGAGAGGACGTAGATCGTATCGCCCAGGTAGACCGCCTCGGACACGTCGTGGGTCACGAAGAGGATCGTGTTGTCCTCCGTGCGCGAGACGTCCAGGAGGAGGCTCTGCATCCCCCACCGGGTCTGCGGGTCGAGGGCCCCGAAGGGCTCGTCCATGAGCACGATCTTGGGCCGGTTGATCAGGGTGCGGGCGATGGCCACCCGCTGCTTCATGCCGCCGGAGAGGTCCTTGGGATAGCGGTCGGCGAATTCCGCCAGCCCCACCGACTGCAGGTACTTCTCCGAGCGCTCGTGACGCTCCTGTTTGGGCACGCCCTGCAGGCGCAGGCCGTATTCGAGGTTTTCCCGTACGGTGAGCCAGCCGAAGGAGGTGTAGGCCTGGAATACCATGCCCCGCTCGCGGCCGACGTCCTCGACCGGCTGGCCGTCGACGAGGATCTCTCCCCTGGTGGGGGGGAGCAGGCCGGCGATGGCCTTCAGGATCGTCGACTTGCCACAGCCAGAGGGGCCGAGGATCACCACGATCTCCCCTGTCCCGGGCTTGTCGGCGATGTCGAAGGAAACGTCCCGCACCGCTTCGGTCGCCCGGCCGGTACGGTCGATGTAGGAAATGTAGAGGTCCGACACCCTCAGCTTGGCCGTCCCCGGACACGGCTCGTAGCGATAGCTGCCGGCCTGCTGGTCTTTTGCCGGCGGGGTGACCGCGACGGTCCCCGGCTCGCCTGCCGCGGCCGGAATGGAAGGGGGCCCGTCGTTCATGTCGTCTCCCTCCAGCGGAACAGAAGCGAGCTGACCAGGCGGATGAGGGTATCGGTCAGCAGCCCGATGCCGCCGATCACCAGCAGGCCGGCGAACGACCAGGAGGCTTTCTGGTGGGTGCGCGCGAGCTCCACCATGTAGCCGAGCCCGTGCTCCGGGTTCACCGCCTCGGCGAGGATGACGTAGGTCCAGGAGATGGCGTTCATCACCCGGAAAGAGTCGAAGATCTCGGGCAGGGCCGCGGGCACGAGCACCGTGCGCACCACCTGCCAGCGCGAAGCGCCCAGGGTGAGCGCGGTCTGGATCAGCTCCTCCGGCACCAGCCGGATCGCCGTCACGACGACCGGCAGCAGGTAGACGAACACCCCCAGGAACAGGAAGGCGATCTTCTGCTTCTCGTAGATCCCGAACCAGAGGATGAGGAGAGGGATGAACGCCGAGATCGGCATGTAGCGCAGGGGGGCCACGACAGGCTCGAAGAAGCGGTTGATCACGTCGAAGGAGCCCATCAGGATCCCGAGCGGCAGCGCCACCGCCGAAGCGAGGAGGAAAGCGATCCCGATGCGCCGGGTCGAGACCAGGATCGACCCCCACAGATCGTACTGAATGAAGAGCTGCAGAGTGCCGCGGACCGTCTCCGTCGGGGACGGCAGGAAGTCGGGAGGCGCGAAGCCGCCATAGCTCAGCAGACACCAGGCGCCGATGACGAGCGCCGGGGCCAGCAGCCCCAGCGCCATCGCGGTCGTGCGCGGCAGCGGCTCGCGCAGGGCGAGCATACGGGATCTCTTCCTTGCCATGCTGCGCGCCTACTGGGTAGCCAGGACCACTTTGATGTCGGTCCGGCGGTTCAACTGGCGTCCCGCCTCCGTGGTGTTGTCGGCCACCGGGTTCTCCGAGCCGCGCCCGATGGTCTGGAAGCGCGCCGCGTCGATATTGGGGAAGTTCTGGATGATGTAATCCTTCACCGCCAGGGCCCGCCTCTCGGAGAGCGTCAGGTTCGTTCTCGGCGAGCCGGTCGCGTCCGTGTTCCCCTCGACCCGCAGGTAGGTGTTGCCGAACGAGGTCATGCTCTCCCCCAGGGCGTCGAGGACGATGAAGGAGCCGGCCATGATCTCGTCCGATCCCGGGGTGAAGTGGATCTGGATCTGCTTGTTGATGATCGCGCGGTCCTTCTCCGAAGGAGCCTGTGCCGCGAGCTTCGGCTCCTCCACCTTCTGGCCGGGGTATTGCGCGGCCAGCACCTGGAGGAAGCGAGGATCCGCCCAATCCTTGGCATCGACGGAACGGGTCACCAGCCCCTTCTTGCGCCAGATGATGAAAGCGGTGTCGAACAGGGTCTCGAAGTGCGCCTTGCCGCCGGCCAGGCCGTAGAACTGGGCGTTGTCGGCGTACGGCGTGAGCTTCAGGCCCGAGAGCATGCCCGAGATGGTGTCGCTGTCGAGCTTCAGGGCCTTGCCGACGACGGCGTAGCTGCCCTGCGGGTCGGTCTTGACCATCTCGATCCCTTCGAGCCAGCCGTGGACGAAGTCGCGCACGGTCTCGGGGGCGCTGTCGATGAGGTCCTGCCGCGCGACCAGGGTGTCGGCGATGATGTTGGTCGCCGCGCTGGTCGAAACCAGCACGTGAGCCTGGTCGCCGCGCGCCGACACGGTGCCCGAAAGGTCCGGCTCCCAGGTGACGGCGGCATCGACCTGTCCGGCCGTGAACATGGCCGCCGCGGCCGGAGCGTCCTGGGTGAAGATGATGTTCTTCTCGACGGCCGCCCGGTCGTCGGGGGAGAGGCCCGACTGGGCGAGCAGGTAGAGCAGCAGGAAGTGCGAGGGAGTGAACTGGGTGCAGGCGATCTTGCGGCCCTTCAGGTCCTCGATGGACTTGATCGAAGCCAGCGAGACGACGCCGTCGCCGCCCCGCGACCAGTCCTGCATGAGGATCGACTTGCTCCTCTGGTTCTGCTCGGCGAGGATCGAGGCCTCGCGCGCCCAGTTGTCGACCGTGTCCCACATGATGTCCACGTCGCCCTTGCGGAAGGCGGCGAACTTGGCTGCCGGATCTTCCAGGAGGACGAACTTCACGTCCATCCCGAACTGCCGCCGGTAGCTCGAGCCCGCGTTGGGATCGAGGCCGTTGTTGAAGACGACGCCGGGCGCGTGGCCGGCCCAGGTGTTGATGGCCACCACCAGCGGACGGTCGAGCTTGCCGCTGCCGCCCAGATCGCCCGCGGCGGCGACCCCTTCCGAGCCTCTGCCGCGCTCGGGATCAGGCGGAGCGTCCCCCAGGCCCTCGAAGTCGCCCTTCTCCACCGTCTCGGTCTTCGCTGCGTCACCTTTGTCGCCCACGGCCCACGTCTTCAGGCCCGGAGCGAAACGGCGGACGCTGAAAAACGCGGCCACGAGCAGTGCCACGACGATGATCATCTTCCCCAAGGGGGTGAGCTTCATTTTAGCTTCTCCTGTGCTGGTTTCAGCAGCATGGCGTGCGGCTCGATCCGGGGCGGATTGTATCCCATCCGCCGGAGGCGTTCAGGAAATACATACGAGGCCGGCCGGCTGAAGTTGTCGGGAGATGCAAGACGCTCCCCCCTCGGGCTCGAGCTTGACGGTCATTCACTCAATGGATTAGCGTATGCCGAAGGAAGGAGAGTACACATGAGAGGAAAGACACCGAAAATGACCCGCTGGTTCCTCGGACTCTTCTTTGCGTGCGTGGCAGGCGTGTTGGCTCCATCCGCCTGGGCGCAGCCTGGCAAGCTGCTGTCTCCTTTGGAAAAGCTTGAATCCTTGCAAGGCTCGGCCGTGGTTCGAAAAGCCGGGCAGACGCTGGTTGTGACCTTGCCCAGCCAGGACGGGCACGGCAGCTGGTTCCGGATCGAGGCTGCGCAAGGGACCCCGCTTCCGGCTGGCTTCCGGGCGGACTCGACTCAGGTACATTTCTGGATGGGACACCTCGTTCTGCTCGCCGGGGGCAAGGCCTGGCACTTTTCGGTCCCCGGGCTCGACAGATTCATCTCCCAGGAGGGGCAGGTCCCCGATTCTTCAGAGCTGGCGGACCTCACCCGCGGCTACGATCTCAAGGAAGTCGAGGCGTTGGCCATCTACTCTGCCAACGGACCGCGGGCAAGCCGCCTCAACGAGGGTTTGAGGAACATCTTCGCGACCGACATCGATTACGACGACCCCGGCAGCGGTGGAATCGGCAGTTGCGGCAAGACCTGCTCGATAAGCTGCGGGGACGGCTCCAGCTGCTCCACCATGTGCGGCGCCAATCGTTGCGCCCACTGCTCGTGCCCGGCCTCCTGCTCCTGCAGTTGATCTCCTCCCTTCCAGGAGGATAGCCTCGAACGCGAGCACTGCGCCCTCGAGGGTGCCGACGAATAGCGTCGAGCCGGAGCGGCTCAAACCTCTGGGCACGCCGTCGATGCGCCGGGTCCAGGCAGACCTCCCGTCGGCGAGCCGGAACGCGAGCAGCTCGCGGGCATCGTCCCCACCAGCACGGAATCCCCCAGGACCAGAGGCCGGAGGGTGGACAACGGGGCGGACGGATGTTCAGGCCCAGGTCCAGATCGAGAAGGCTCTTTTCACCAACCGGGACCACCAGCGAGCCGTTCGCAAGAGAGCCGATCTCCGAGCCGGCCCTCGAAGTCCAGTACACTCTCCCAACACGAAGGAAAGACGCCCAGCCTCATGGAACCACACAGACCACAAAACCGGCGGCCATATGGCGCTCTCGGTGCGGGAGCGGCCGGGGCAGGGTCGGCGCTGGCTACCGTCCTCGCAAGCTCGTGCTGCATTCCCGTGATCGCCCCTCTCATCGTCGCGGTTCTCGGTGCGAGCGGCGCGGCCTGGGCGGCGGGTCTCAAACCCTACAGTCCCTACATCCTGGCGGGCTCGCTCGCCCTCCTTCTCTATGGCCTGTGGACGGTCTACAGGCCCCGCCCCGCCTGCTCGCCCGTGGGCTGCCCGACCGGTGCCGGACGTGGAGTGAAGGCCGTGCTCTGGGTCGCCGTGGCGCTCTGGGCTCTCGCCGCCCTCTTGAACCTCTTCCTCCCCGGCTTCTAGCCTAAGGAGACCCCATGTCTCGACTCCCGCTCTGGACGGCCGCTTCCCTCGCGCTGTTGCTGGCTTGTGGGCAAAGGGACCCGGCAGTGCGGCACACGGTCGTTTCCCAAGACCTTTCCGAGCTGCGCTCTCAGTTCAATGCCGACGCCGGACAGGTGAGGGCGATCTTCCTGGCAGCTCCGACGTGAGGGGGTTGTCTTCGGGGGGCCTCCGAACTGCAGCAGGAGTGGTTGGAAAAGGACGGCAGCACCGACGTGGCCGTCTACGTCGTCTGGTCGAGTCAAGTAGGAGGAAGGGAGCGCAACGTGGGAGAGGCCGCCGAGATAGTACCCGACCGCCGAGCCCGGCATTATTGGGACGGCGACCAGGTCGTCGGAAAGGCCTTCCAGCCGATCCTCGGGACCCCGGACGCAGCCTGGGACGTATGGATGCTCTTCGATAAGGGCGTTCGCTGGGAAGGCGATTCCCCGCCTCGGCCGGCTTGGTGGGAGCATCAGCTCCGCGGCATGCCGGAGGAGCTGCTCCTGGATGCCCAGCGTTTCGCGACGAAAGCATCTTCCTTGGAACGATGAGCGAGGGGGCACTGAAACACGTGCCTGGCACCTGACGTGGCGGCACCTGACGTGGCGGGAGAATGGTGAGCCCCGCAGGGGCGGCGGCATGTAGCCCGGGGTCAAGAGCGCCGCAGGCGCGACGACCCCGGGTCATCAGACCAAAACAACCCAAGCCCCGCAGGGGCGACGGCAGAGGCCCAGGCCGCGAGCCCGGGAGCTCCCACCCACCGCGGGGCTTTCGCCCCTGGCTCCTGCCGTCACTGGCGGCGTGGAGCCTATTCCGGGAGGAACCTATATGGGAGCTAAATCTGCTTTACCACTCGTCTAGAAACCAATTCTGGATCGCGTTCGTAGCAAGGAAGCGCCGCTACTGCACCTCCCGAAACAAAAACATACAAACCGACTGTGATCCCTCCTATCCAACGCATATCTCCCTGCATCCAGGAAGGCACTTCCTCGGCAATGAAAGATGCGACGACGCTCATGAGCGTTACCACTACGAGAGAAAACATAGCAATAGGAATGTAGAACTTTGTGCTCCGGGCGCTCGGCTTCCGCCAAGATCTCGAAATACGGAGCAAAATGATGAGAGCCGGAACGCATGCCAGCAAAAGCAAACCATAGGAATATCCCGGGCTTGTGTGAGTCACTATACTTAGCAACTTATTTTCCCAGACTGCGACTGACCATAGCGTCGAGAAAGCAATGTTAAGCCCCAAAAAGATGAGGGTAACACAGCAGAAAAGGCCAACAAATTCACGCATACGGTCTGCGACACGATACTCAAACAGCGCCAGAGCGATGCCCAGGAATAGGTATGCAATGCATATAGATAAGCCGAACGAAACAGGGATCAATTGCACGGCAAGTCGGACCGTATTTTCTGTTTCTGCTCCGAGCACCGAGAAGTTGAAAGCGGTTTCCAGGCTTGTGGCGAAAGCCACAAAAAATGACGCGATCGAGGCCTGAGCGATCTGGTCGGGTGCGCCGCCTCCTCCAGACTTCTCTATAAGTAATATGGCAGCTGTGAGAGCAAATCCAGCGAGGATGCCGGTTAACGATCCAAGGAGTTTGCCGAGTTCGATCACACTGTAAGTGCGAAGGATGGGATGCCTCCTGACAGTAAGGGCCACAGCTACCGTCGTAGGCAGACCTTGAGCAGGCCGAATCGTGATCGTTGCATGGTACTTGCCAGCTGCTAGATCGCCAGTCTCCACAGATGCTATAAGCTTCCAATCGGCCAAAGCAGAGGAAGTCACCTCGAGCCATGGCGCGTCAGAAGGTACCATCCACTGGACAGAGCCAGCCTCGCTGTTGACGGAGAGTGACTGAGGCTCCGGATTCGCAGCCCCTTCGGTTGCCGTGAAGCTCAGGCTGTCCGGCGAGACCCCTGCAAGAGCCTGAGCCGCGTTCGCAACCGCAAAAGCGAGCGAGCATCCGAGAAATAACGCCACGGAGCTGGCTCGTGGCACAATTGGCAGTAACGGAGGCAAGGAACGGCTCAAGAGCGACCCTTTACTCATCACGTCACCTCCCGGCCATTAGTGAATTCTGGGAGTTGATTATAGCTCAATCTGCTTCCAGATACAACGCGGCTACGGAAACAAGGCATTCGCCCAATCCTCGGAAGATCTTGACGGAGCAGCGGCGTTGATCCATTACGGCATGCCAGAAAGGACCGGGCTGAAACACGTGCCTGGCACCTGACGTGGCTGCAGGCGCCAGGCAAGGGTAGAGGTGGGAAGGACGGGATTACAGGCACCGAACAGCGAGAGACATCACGCTTCGCGCCGCTCTCCTCAAGGATGAGTCAGTTCTCGCCGGGCGGAAGCGCGGTCCCGAAGGGTTCTTTGAGATGGGAGCTCTCCGCAGTCATTTCCAGGACGCCGCGGAATGTCAGGGTTGATCTCGGAGGAGATGGGGACGACTGGCACCGGGATGGCAGCCTTGCCCATCCAGATGCGGGCCTTTCCCATCGGGATCAGAGGGGTTCCAGTCAGACGGCAAGCTCTCCCATCTGGATCGGGGCCTTCACCATCTCGATGGGAGGCTTCCCCGTCAGGATCGGAAGGGTCCCATCCGGATGGGCATGACCGTCATCTCGATGGGCAGCTCTCCCACCGGGATGGGAGCCTTCCCCATCTACCTCGGAGCCTTCGCCACCTGGATCGGAGGGCGCCCATCCGGAGCGGGATGATCCCCATTCGGACGGGGATCCCTCCGACTGGAGTTGGAGTGGCTCCACTCCAGGTTGACGACATAAACGAACCCGCCGGAGCCTCCCGACCCGCGGCCGGGGCCTCTCCACCCGCGGGTTCTCCCGCGCAACCAGCGGCCTGAGACACAAAGCTCGCGGGCTGGAAGGCTCGCCCGGGGAGTCGCCATCCGGCGCCGCCGGATGGAGACGCAGAACCGGCGGCCCGGACGGTTCAACCGGCCATTTGTAATACAAGACTCACGGGTTGAGACGCAAAACCCCTCAGATGTAACGTTCAACCGGCGGGTTGCAACAAAAAACCCGCGAGTTGAAACGTTCAACCGGTGGCTGGCAACATCCAGCCCCCGGGTTGGAGGACAAAACCCGCGGGTGGAACCGTCCAACCGGTGGTTTGGGGGACAAAACCCGCGGGTTGGACCGTCGGAGCGGCGGGTTGAGAGACCCGATCGGCGCTCCCAGTGTGTTACACACGGCATGTGACCGAGCCCGCGCACCTCCCCATCGCCGTCATCGGAGCCGGAGCGGCGGGGACCGTCGCCGCGATCTTCGCCGCCGGAGGTCCTTCCAGGGTCCTTCTCCTCGAGCGGACCCGCGACGGCGGGCGCAAGATCCTGGTGAGCGGCGGCGGGCGCTGCAACGTCCTCCCCTCCGAGCTGGCGCCGGCCCGCTTCGTGACCGAATCCTCGCCGAACACCCTGCGCAAGATGCTCCTCTCCTGGCCGCTCGCGGAGCAGCGGCGCTTCTTCGAGGACGAGGTGGGCATCCCGCTCGCCTTGGAAGAGGAAACCGGAAAGCTCTTCCCCGTCTCCAACCAGGCCCGCGAAGTGCGCGACGGCCTTCTCCGTCTCGCCGCCCAGCGTGGAGTCGAGACCGTCTTCGAGGCCGATGTCGAGGATCTCTTCCCTGTTGACGGCGCCTGGGTGGTCCGCCTGCAAAACGCGAAGGCGATCCGCGCCTCGGCCGTGATCCTGGCCACCGGCGGCCTCTCCCTGCCGGGGACCGGAAGCGACGGCACCGGCCTGCGGATCGCCCGCCGCCTGGGGCACGCCGTCCATGAGACCTATCCCGCCCTGACCCCGCTGACCGCGGACCCTCCGCGCCACAAGCCGCTCGCCGGCATCTCCCTGGACGTCACCCTGGAGGCAGGGAAGTTCCGGACGGGCGGAGGCTTCCTCTTCACACACCGCGGCTACAGCGGCCCCACCGTGCTGGATGCTTCCCACCTCGCCATCCGTTCGAAGATGCCAATCCATGTGAGCTGGACGCCTGCCAGTTCCGAGGAGTGGGACCGCCGTTTCCGGGAGGGAACGGGCACGGTAGCCACGCCTCTCCGCCGCGCGCTCCCCGACCGTCTGGCGGACATGCTCCTAGCCGAGGCGGGAGTCGAGCCCGGGCGTCCCCTCCCCCAGCTCCGCCGCGAAGAGCGCCGCAAGCTGGTCGATCTCCTCACCCGCTATCCCCTTCCCTGGACAGGCGACGAGGGCTACCGCAAAGCCGAAGTAACGGGAGGAGGCGTCGCGCTCTCCGAAGTTGACCCGCGAACCCTGGAAAGCCGTCGCCACCCCGGCCTCTTCCTCTGCGGCGAGATCCTGGACGCCTTCGGCCCGATCGGAGGCCACAACTTCGCCTGGGCCTGGGCTACGGGAAGGGCGGCGGGACGCGGAGCGGCACAGAAGGAGCTGCCTTGACCCGGTAAGTTCCGGCTTGCGTCCGTCCAATCCTCAACAGACCTTGCAGGCAGTTGAGGGAAGCCCATCATGTTCAAGATCGACACCTTCATCGAAATTCAAGTGGTCGGGGTGCTGTTGCTCCTCGGAGCTTCTCCAGTCCTCCTTCTCCTTTTTCCAGCCTTCAGCAAGGAGCAAGGGGCATTCACCTTCCTCCGCCGGATCAATGAAAAGGGTTTGCTCGCAATCCTCATTCTGATTGCCGCGTTTTGTACGGGCGTTGCCGGCAACCGGCTCATTGACGACTCGCTCGATGCATTGCACCTCGAGGGCGAGGATTACTCAAAGGCCGATTATCTGGCCCTCAGGAAATCCGACCAGCCCCGGAGCATCAAGCTGGCCGAGTTCCAGGCCGCCGGGAGCAGCGATTACACACGGGCTTGGCTGGAGAGGCACAAATCATTCATGAGGGTGCTGCGCGGCACCTTCTCAGCCTGTTTACTATTCCTGGTCGGCATCGTGGTATACCGTTTCGCACAGTGGAAACGGCCGGAGTCGGTTAAATCCCGATATGGATTGGGTCACTTCGCCGCGGCATTGTTCCTCATGGCCTTCTTTCTGGTCGCCTACATCAGCGAGTCGACTCACTATTACCGGCGTATTTGCGAGCTGACGACCGGAGTGCCGAAATGTGCTTCCCGATAGCAAGACCGGCCGGCCAGCCGCGTTGAAGTCCAAACTCCATACGTTGAATAGTCTGGAGTCTACGCTTTGACGCGGCGCAGCTCGAACCCCCGCACGACCACGTAGGCGATAAGCGCGAAGACGAAGAAGACCAGGAGCATCCAGGCAACGCTCTGGAGGGTCTCGATGACGGTCCGATAGACCTCGAGAACCCAACGATCGGCATTGAGCACCGGCACCTCGACGTCCTTCGAGCGCGCCGTGATGTATTTCTCCAGCTCCCAGATCCGCACTCCTCCGGAAACACCGACCACATAGATGGCGAACTTGATGTAGCGGTGCCAGGCGCTGCTCAGCTCTTCGGCGACGACGCGGGACAGGATGGCCGCGATCGGCTTGTCGAACAGGCGGGCCACCCCGGACGAGCACAGCACCGCTATCGTGAATGTGACAGCAAGAAGTATCAGGAACATGACGCACCTCCTTCAATCTCTCACCGCCTCTCTTGAGCGATGTCCGTGCCATGCCACCGCAACCTTGAAAACAGGGAACTTACAGGCTGGATCCCTCCTCCGGCTAAATCCGCGGAGACATCCACCGAACCGAGTCTGTACACGGGATGTACAGAAGAGGTAGCGTGCAGGACGCCACCCGTCCGCGGGCATGACCGATTCCACCTGATCGATATTTCGCGACAAGGTTCACGCGAGCGTGGCGGGCATGGCTGAGGACAGTGGATCCCGGGGAGACCCACTGTCCGTGGTCTACCGCGAGTCAATCAGTCGATACAGATGTTGCACTTGTAGCGAAACTGGAGGTCGTAGTGCTGACTGGAGCAGCCCGGGTCTAGACAGACCTCGTTCGAAATGACCAGGGAGCAGACGCCGGTGGTGGGGCATTGGCTGTCCGCGTAATTTTGGGCACCGGTATAACCGATTGCGGCCAGGTCGGAGCAGGTGTAATAGGGTGCCGCTCCCCAAGTTGTCTGCCATAGCAAGGTCCCGGATCCGCCCGGACAGAAGCAGCCTTCGATCGGGATCGCACTTGCGGGTACAGGAGCCAGAAGCCAAACACCAACAATGAGCGCTGCGGCGAGCAGGGTGAATCGCTGCATCGGAGCCTCCTCTCGAGAGGTCACCAGTTCGGGACTGGCGGTGCTGACCGGATTATCCGTCGCCCGCGCAGTATACATACAAAGATACGAATGCGCACGCATGCGCGTCAGGTAATCAGGCGGGCCAGCGGACCTTCCGGATTGATGTAGGGCCGCAGCTCTTCGTAGCTCAGGAAGTATTCGCCGGACGGTTCCAGAGCTTCGCTCACGTGCGGGAACTCGAAGTCGTAGACGAACGTGACTCCCTTGTCGTCGATGCGGAAGGTGTCGAGGTTCTCGACGCCGAAGCGGCTCTGCACCGCCGGCTCCATGATCGCCGTGAGGAGCTCTTCCGTCAGCTCCATGTCCTTGAGATGCGCACGGTGCTCCTGGAGAGTCTTCTCCACCTCGGCTGCCCGCATGCGCTCCACTTTCGCGGCGAGCTCCTCCTGCGATTTGAACAGGTCTTTCGCGGCGAGTCGGCGGCCGGTCTTCATGTCGAGGACGATGCAGATCTCCGTCTCATCCGGGTAGGCCCCCAGGCCGCCGATCACGTAGACCAGGCTCAGGAGATCGCGGTCGTCGTAGGTCACTCGATAGTCGATGTCGGTGAGCCAGCCCCCTCCTTCCGCCTTCCATTCGTTGACCCACTCCTCAGGCGACGACTCGGTGGCTTCTCTCACTCCGGCGTCGATCGATTCCTGGATCCTCTTCAGCAGGGCCGGGTCCTTGATCCCGTGGAAGACCGGCGTGTGAATGACAGCTTTGCGACCACCGAAGGCCTCCGACTTCAGGACCTCGGTCTTCTTCTCGATCCGGACGTTCCCGGCAACGACAGGCCCGCAGGCGATCAGCCCCAGGACCATCAGCATCCATCCGGCGACCCAGCACTTCGGCCTCATTCTCACCTCCTCGACAAGCAGCATAGCGGATATACTCCTGGCGAGCCCTGGCCCTCGCCGGGCTCTCCCGACAAAGGACCCAAACAAGGAAAACATCGACGTGGCGCTGACCTCGACGGTCTACAACCTCGACGTCTCTTTTGCGGATGCCGACCGCGGCGTCTACGAGGATCTGGCGTTGCGCGTGGCCCTGCATCCGTCCGAGAGCCTGGAGTACATGCTCACCCGCGTGCTGGCCTACTGCCTGGAGTACGAGGAGGGGATCACCTTCTCCCGCGGCGGCGTCTCGGACCCGGACGAGCCGCCGATCCGGGTGGTCGATCCCACCGGCCGCGTGAAGACCTGGATCGAGATCGGCACGCCCGACGCCGACCGGCTCAACAAGGCTGCCAAGGCTGCCGACCGCGTGGCCGTCTACACCCACAAGAACCCGCTCGTCCTGCTGCGCCAGCTCGCCGGCCGCCGCATCCATCGCGCCGCCGAGATCCCCATCTACGCCATCGACCGCGCGCTGATCGCCGACGCCATTCCGCTCCTCGACCGCCGCACGACGTTGAGCGTTTCCGTGAGCGGCGGGGAGCTCTACCTGTTCCTGAGCGCCCGGAGCCTCTCCGGCCCGGTGACCGAGCATCGGATCGAAATGACAAATTGAAAGGGAGACCGCCGATCATGACCGAGACCCTGACGCATTCCGAGGCCGACCTGCGGTACCCGACCGGGCGCTTCCGGAGGGTGCCGTCGCTGACTTCCGAGGAGCGGCAGGCGGCGATCGAGGAGATCGCGGCCACGCCGGTCCGCATGCGGGCCGCCATCCTCGGCCTGACCCCCGAGCAGCTCGACACGCCGTACCGTCCGGAAGGCTGGACCGTGCGCCAGCTCCTCCACCACGTGCCGGACAGCCACGTCAACGCCTACGTCCGCTTCAAGCTGGCCCTGACCGAGGACAACCCCACGATCAAGACGTACGACGAGGCGCGCTGGGCGGAGCTGGAGGACAGCCGGAGCACGCCCGTCGAGGTCTCGCTGGACCTCCTCGAAGCGGTGCATCACCGCTGGGTCGTCCTGCTGCGCTCGCTCGGTCCGGCGGACTTCGCCAGCACGTTCACCCACCCGGATCACGGCCCGATGACGCTGGACAGCCTGCTCGCTCTCTATGCCTGGCACGGCCGGCACCACGTGGCCCACATCACCGGGCTGCGCCAGCGCATGGGCTGGAGCTAGGCCCCTCACCCCCGGCCCCCTCTCCCGCTCCACCTGAGCACACCCGCCCCGGGAGAGGGGGAGACTTACTTCGGCCGGCTACTGATTTCTTTAACTTTGTAAGCTTGCCCCAAAGGTAGCGGCGGGCTCGCGGCTCGGTTAGGATCGGGCCGTGAGCCCCGCCCAATCCGGAGAAGGGACCGGCCTCCCCTCGCGGGTCGGCAACTACAGGATCGAGGAGCGCCTCGGCGCCGGAGGCATGGGCGTGGTCTACCGCGCCTGGGACGAGGCGCTGCGCCGTTCCCTCGCCGTCAAGCGGCTCCCGCCGGGACAGTCGGATGACGTTGCCCGGCGGCGCTTCCGCAGGGAGGCGCAGGCCGCGGCCCGCCTCAACCATCCCGCCATCGTCCACATCTACGAGATCGTCGAATCGGAAGAGGGCGACTGGATCGTCATGGAGCTGGTCGAGGGGGACACCCTCTCCAGCCTGCTCGCCGCGGGGGAGATCGGCCTGCTCCAGGCCCTCCGCCTGGCGCGGGAGATTGCCGAGGGGCTCGCCGAAGCCCATGCCCAAGGCGTCATCCACCGCGATCTCAAAACGAACAACGTGATGGTCACCAAGGCAGGCCGGGCCAAGATCCTCGACTTCGGCATCGCCAAGCTCCCCGCCGGGCACGACGACGTCGAGATCTCGCAGACCGGGATGATCATCGGCACCTATCACGCCATGTCGCCCGAGCAGGCCATGGGGCTGCCGCTCGATCACCGCTCGGACCTCTTCTCCCTGGGCTCGCTCCTCTACGAGATGCTCACCGGGACCTCGCCCTTCCGCGGCGGCAATGCGACCGAGACCCTGGCGCGCATCTGCAGCTATCACCAGCCGCCGGCCTGGCGGCTGCGGCGGGAGGTCCCGCAGGAGGTCTCCGACCTCATCGACCGGCTGCTCGCGAAAGACCCGCGCCAGAGGCCGGCGAACGCCTCCGAGGTCAGCGAAGCCCTGGAAGCCGCGGCGGACCGGATGCGCTCCGGCGCATCATCATCGATCCGGTCATCTGTCGCCTCCGTCCGCCCCTCCGGCTCCGTCCTCTCCAGGCTGGATGACACGAATGCGCCGACGCTCATGGAAGGGCCGGCTCCCAGCCGATCCGGGTCCGTGCCCCCGTCCGCTCTGGCCACATCTTCAAGGAGCCGCCGGACCATCCGCGAGCGGCGTCAGGTCACTCTGACGTATTGCGAGCTGACCGGCGTGAGAGTCTCCGAGGGGCTCGCCGTCCCCGTGGCGCTCGACCTGGAATCCATCCACGAGGTGCTGCCCGAGGTCCGAGAGGCAGCGGCGCGGGTCGCGGAGCGCTTCGGCGGCACGGTCGGCGACTCCATGGGCCACCGGCTGGCGCTCTACTTCGGCTATCCGCAGGCGCACGAGGACGCGGCCGAGCGCGCCGTTCGCGCGGCCCTGGAGCTCGCGGCTCGGGTCGAGCGGCTGTGCGCGGAGAATCCCATACGGATGGCCCTCCGCGCCGCGGTCCACACCGGCACGGCCATCGTGCTGCCGGAGCCGGAGCAGCTCACGCTCGGGGTCATGCTGGACGTCGCGGCCGGCATCCTGGCCCGGGCCGCGCCCGGCGAGGTGCTCGCGAGCACCGCCACGCAGCGCCTGCTCAAGGAAGCCTTCCCGACAGAGGCGCTCCCTCCGGTCGAGATCCCGGGCACGGGCGAATTCACGGCGATCCATCGGGTCCTGGAGGCGAGCCCGGTGACGGAGATGCGCGAGCTTCAGGCCCCGCTGGTCGGCCGCGAGCGTGAGCTGGAGCTGCTCCTGGGACTCTGGAACAAGGCGGCGCAGGGCGCAGGCCAGGTGGTCCTCATCAGCGGCGAGCCCGGCATGGGCAAGTCCCATCTCGTCCGCGCGGTGCGGGAGCGCTCCCCCGAGGCGCAGTGGCTGTTCTGCTACGGCTCGCCCTACTCGCAGAGCTCCCCCCTCCAACCCGTCATCGACCTGCTGAAGCGGACGCTCGAGGGCGGTTCGTCCCTCGACCGGCCGCTCGACCGGCTGGAGGAGCTGCTGCGCCGTTACGACCTCCCCCTCGCCGAGTATGTTCCGCTCTTCGCATCGCTTCTCGGGGTCCCCCTTGAAGAAGGGTACTCACCGCCGGAGCTGCCGCCCGACCGCCTGCGGGAGAGGACGCTCGAAGCGATCGCGGAGATGGCGCTCGCCATGGCGGACCGCCAGCCCCTGGTCTGGGCCTTCGAGGACCTCCACTGGCTCGACCCGTCGACGATGCGCCTGCTCGACCTGCTCCTCGACCAGGCCGTATCCGCGCCGCTCTTCCTGGTGCTCACGGTCAGGCTGGACACCATGGACGCCGTCTGGGGTCCCCGCGCCCACCTGACGCAGCTCAACCTGTCTCCCATGAGCGAGGCGGAGTCGGCGAAGCTGATCGACCGGCTGATGGACCAGGGGACGGGCCGGCCGCTCTCTGAGGCGGTGCGGCGCCAGATCGTGGAGCGGACCGACGGCGTACCCCTGTTCGTGGAGGAGCTGACCAAGAACATCCTGGAAGCCGGTCCCACGGGATTCGAGATCCCCAACACGCTGCGCGACTCGCTCGCGGCGCGCCTCGACCGCATGGGACCCGCCAAGGAGGTAGCCCAGCTCGCCTCGGTGCTCGGCCGCTCCTTCACCTTCGAGCTGCTCGCGGCCGTCTCGTCGATCGACGAGGCCGCTCTCCAAGGAGAGCTGAAGCGGCTGGTCCAGGCCGAGCTCCTCCACCGCCGCGGGTTCGGATCGCGCACCCACTACCTGTTCAAGCACGCCCTCATCCGCGACGCGGCCTACGACTCGCTGCTGCGCAAGGAGAGGCAGCAGGTCCATTTCCAAGTGGCGCAGGCGCTGGAAAACGTGCAAGAGACGCGGCCCGAGATCCTGGCCTATCACTACACGGAAGGAAACCTGCCGGAAAAGGCCGTGGGCCTGTGGTTGGAAGCCGCGCGGCAGGCGCTGGGGCGCTCGGCGCACCTGGAAGCCCTCTCCCACGTGCGCAGCGGCCTCGGCGCGCTCGCCGGCCTGCCGCCGGGTGCGGCGCGGGACGAGCGGGAGCTTCAGCTCCAGACCACGCTCGCGCCGGCCATCATCGCCACCCAGGGCTTCTCCTCCCCCGAGGTGGAGCGCGCCTACCTGCGCGGCCTGGAGCTGTGCGGCGAAGAGGGTTCGCAGCGCTTCGAGCTGCTCTATGGGCTGTTCAGCTTCTACGCCGTGCAGGCCAGGCCGGACCGCGCCCTGCCTCTTGGCGAGCAGATGCTCATGCTCGCGGAGCACCAGGGGAGCGCGCCGTTCCTGGTCCAGAGCCGCTACGGCCTCGGCGCGATGAGCTTCCTCCTGGGCGACTTCGAGGCCTCGCGCCGCCACCTGGCCGCAGCCTTCTCTCAGAACGATCCCGAGCTGGGACGGCTCCTCCCCCTCTCGTTCGGCACGGACGACCGCAAGACCTCCAGAGTCTACGACTCCCTGAACCTGTGGCAACTGGGTTTTCCCGATCAGGCGCTGGAGCAGAACCGCGCTGCCCTCGCGTGGATCCGCGAGACCCCGCAGCCGTTCACGCTGACCACGGGCCTCCTCCTCTCCGGCTTCCTTCACCGCTTCCGCCGCGACGACACAGAAGTGCGCCGCCATGCCGAAGAGATGCTCGCTCTCTCCGAGGAGCACGGACTCTTCCAGGTGCGCGACGCGAACGTGCTCCTCGGACTTGCTTTAGATGGCGAGGCAGGCATCGAGCACCTGAAGAAAAGCCTCGAGGCCTACCGTGCAACCGGCTTCCGCGTCTTCCTGAGCTTTTATCTCGCCGAGCTTGCCGCGGCCTGCCTGCGCCTGGGACGGTTCGAAGAAAGCCGGGCCGCGCTCGACGAAGCGCTGGCGGAAGGGTCCGAACGTTTCTGGGAACCGGAGCTGCACCGGCTCGACGGCGAGCTGCTCGCCGCCGCGGGCAATCTGAAGGAAGCGGAGACCGCCTTCCGCAAGGCGCTGATCACCGCCGCCGGCCGTTCCGCCGCGTCCCTGGAGCTGCGAGCGGCCATGAGCCTCGCCCGACTCTGGCAGGGGCAGGGCCGGCGGGACGAAGCCCGCGCACTCCTCTCCGGCGTCTATGCCACGTTCACCGAGGGGCTTGCCACGGCCGACGTCGTCGAAGCTGGCACGCTGCTTACTGCCCTCGCCTGACGCTGCAGCTTCCAAACCAGATAGATGTAGACGCAGTCCACCGTCGTGGTGGCGATGCTGAGGAAGTGCAGGAAGTGGTTTTCCGCGTACTCGGCATGGATGTTCATGAACACCGTGTTCGTGCCGGTGCCGATCATCTTGAGCCAGGCGATGAGCAACGACATGCGGCCCAGGTTGCCCAGATCGCGCTGCTGGAACAGCACGAAGATATAGAGCACGGACAGGGTGAAGTTCAGGAGGAACGCCGAGTTGGCGCCGATCGGAGTGTCGAGCCCCGAGTTGGCCATGAAATAGAAGGCCGCGGCGTGGAAGATCGCGATCACCACCAGCAGCGGCTGTAAAACCTTTTTGAACGACTCCGTCCTCACCTGCTTCCAGCCGTACCGCAGCACGCCGTAGAAGATCAGGAGGTCGAAGAAGAACCAGAAGCGGTAGCACCACTGGAGCAGCGGCCCCATGTCGGTGAAAACCAGGAAGCTCCAGGTGAACTCCCAGCCGATGTTGCCGCACGCCGCGAAGATCGGCGCCTCGATGAACTTCGTCTTGAAGATGCTCCTGACGTAGATCGCGTAGACGACCACCCAGAGATAGCAGCCTCCCGCGAACAGGATCAGCTCGAACGGCGTGTACTTCTGCAGGTTGACGAGATGGCTCCAGTCGATCATGGTCACTCCAAGCTCCGGCCGCGCAGCCCGGCCATCGTGACCGGGATGCAGAACGTCACCTCGCCAGCGCGGCTGGTGTCGATCATGTCCTGGAAGATCACGGCAGCCAGGCGCGAAGAGAACGGCAGGTCCTCCACCCCCTGCGCCAGCCGCAGCCCGAGGTTGAACACGGCCCGGATCACGGGAAAGCCCGGGACCGGGCGAACGCCAACCCGGGCCAGCTCCTGCGGCGTCATCAACTCCGCCATGGCGACCGCCGGCGCGAACCCGAAGCCCACGAGGCGCAGCGGCTTCGGGATGAGGTTCTTCATCATGTCGAGGTTGTCCTGCGTCAGCACCACGCCATAGGGATTCTCGACCGGCCCGGAGTCGTGCCGGCGCACGTACGAGCCATAGAACTCGCCCGCCTCGGCCACGCTTGCCGGGATGTACTCGTCAGGGATGCCCATCATCCGGGCATAGACGCTCCACAGGTAGTAATAGTCCTCCGCCTCCTGGTCGGACAGGCGCAGGCCGAGCCGGCGGATGCCCTCGATCACCAGGTAGGAAAAGCCCATGATCGTGGCGAGCATGTCCTCGTGGTTCACGGGCACGCCGTGCTTCTCCTCGTACCCGGGGCGGAACCGCGGCACCATCGTGCGCACGCCCGCATGGAGGAGCCGGAGCTTTTGCGCCGTCACGACCGCCTTGCCGTCCGGCTCGAAGGCGCCCGGGCTCGAGACGTTGACCAGAAGCTGGATCACGCCCATCAGCCGCTGGAACGGGTGCTTCTGAAGATCACGGGAGATCGAGAGGATCTCGCACAGGCAGGGCGCCGCGTAGCCGCGCGGCAGGCTGGAGGCGAGCATCGTCACCGCTGCGGAAGCCGCGTGCTTGAGGAAGACATGGCCGCTGCGGGCCAGGCGGCCGCGGTCGACTCCCGGCGGGAGCTCCCGCGTGGCCTCGACGAATTCCCGGAACGGCTCGGGCGCGTCCGCCGGGATGGGATCGTCGTCAGCCCGCAGGCCCTTGAAAATCTCGTTGACGGCCCGCACTTCGCGGTGCGCCATCAGGCGCAGGACGGCCTGATCCGCAAGGGGATCGCCCTGACGGCGGAGACTGTCCAGAAAGCCATCGTCCGACCACTTGCCGTGGTCCATGCCGCACCTCTCGAATCGGATGGGCAAACCCTACGGCATCCGGACGACTACGTCAAGGGAAAGAGGCTCCTATCCGGCGCACTGCTTGGCAGGCCGGTTCACCAGCAGAGCGGACGTAGCCAGCGCCGGCAAGAGGACAATTGTAAGGACTGTGGGAGCGCCGACCAATGCCGACGTGATGATCGCGGCAGCCCAGAGAATGGAGTTTCCAATGACGTGCTTTCTGTTCATAGGACTCTTACGAGTATCCATGCGAATAGTTATGACGCCGGCGGGGCGGCCTTCCTCGGACTGCTGCGCCGGCTAGAGATCCGGGTTGCGGCGGGCCGTCGTCGCCGGATGGAAGTCCTGCCAGGAGTGCCAGAACTCCTGGTAGGCGGGTACAGCGGTGAGCCGCGTCCCCGCCCGGGGGCCGTCGAGGGCGAGACCCGACTCGTCCCAGAGGGCGCCGGTCGCGCGGTCCCGGAAGCGGGAGGGGTCGGCTGTCCGCTCGAGCGCGAGACGCGGGCCGCTGCCGCCCGGGCGGGCATCGAACGCGTGAAAGGAGACGCCGTCTGCGCCGCGCAGGAGGAGCACCGGCTGGTCGCCGACGCTGTCGTTGATGACCCGCTCGCGCACCAGCTCGTTCCAGTCGAACGCCCGCGCCGCGTTTCCGGCGAGGACGCCCACTACCCAGGACTTGCGCTGCCAGCTCCGCGAATCGCGCCCGGTGAGGGTGCTCTCGTTGGTGCCCTCCGCGTATCCCTCCATGTTGGCGTAGCGGGGCGCAAACTGCGGATCGGGCTGCAGGACGTCGCTTTCCGGATGGCGCGCGCTCCAGGCCGCCCAAGTCATCTGCTGCGACGGGATCTCGGCCAGGCGCTTCCCCGTCAGCGGGCCTGCGACTGCCTCGCCGGTCGCCTGGCGCCACCAACTGCCGGTGCGCGAGTCCTCGAACATGGCGTTCCAATGGTCCATGCCGACCAGCCGGAAGGTGTCGGCGGTACCGTCCACCAAGGGACTGAAAACGCGGCCCGTTCGGCAGACGGTGCAGTAGGTGACCATCACCGGCTGTCCGGCAACCACGTCGCGCACCTGGTGGTGGTAGCCGATGAATTGAATCGGATAGGCGCGCGCCTGAGTCCGGCCCTCGGCGTCGGCGAGCGCGACTCCCACCACCAGCGCGTTGGGAGCGACGGTTCCCTTTCCCATCGTCGCAAAGGTCAGCGAGGTGGGCTGGCGGAACATGACGTCAGCCGACATCGGGCCGTTGGCCTGGTAGATTACGAAAGCGGCCAACGCCAGGCTCAGCACGGTGAGCACCCGGGCCGGCCACCGGCCGCGCGCCAGCAGCCGGGCCGCTGCCCAGATGGCGGCGCCGCCGGCGAGGATCCGCACGGCCAGGATCCAGCGGTGCAGGGCGTAGGCGGCACCCAGCGTGTCTCCCTGCTGGCTGCCTGGCATGGGCATGATCCAATAGACTCGCAGCACCTCGGCGGCGAGCAGCACGAGCACAGCGAAGGTGAAGGTCAGGCCGGCGGCCCGCTGGGAGGGGATGGGTGTGGTCATCGGCCTGATTCTAGCTCGCCCATTGCTCGCGGGTAAGCCGATACAGGCAATGCTCACGAAGCGGGCTGCCCTCGGGCACGCCGGGATGCTGGAATGTGACCTCGTCCTCCCGCATGCCAAGGCGCTCCATGACAGCGCGAGACCTGCGATTGGCCACCGCGGTGAACGAAACGATCTCCTCGAGGCCGAGCTGCTCGAATCCCACGCGGAGAGCGCCCCTTGCAGCCTCGGTTGCGTACCCCTTGCCCCAGTGCGCGTGCGCCAGGCGCCAGCCGACCTCCACACACGGCGCGAAAGGAAGCGGCGCAAGGGCCACCTGAAGACCGACGAACCCGATGAACTGCCCGGTCAGGCGAACCTCCGCGGCCCAGAGCCCCCAGCCACGCTCCGCGATCTGCGACTGCAGCCGGCTGACGGCGGCGTCGCTTTCTTCCCGCGTGAGCGTGGAAGGAAAGAACTCCATGACGCGCGGATCGGCATTGAGCTCTGCAAAGGGCGCGAGGTCGGACGAGCGCCACTGCCGAAGCCGCAAGCGCTCGGTATCGAGCTCGATGGGTGGGCTCACCTTCATCTGTGAGGCCCCATTATAGTTACGCGGACGCTCGCCAACCCGCCATCCGGCTAACCGCGGCCAAACCAATCTCGTCTATCCTTCGTAAGAGGTCAGACCCGATGGAGGAACCCTGCATGCGCCGAACGCTCGCCACCGCCGCCGTCCTGTCCCTCGCGGCGGCTCCCCCGCCCGCCGAGGTCAACCCTGTCCGCGAGGTTTTCCATGGGACGGAGGTGGTGGACCCCTACCGCTGGCTCGAAGGGAGCGCGGCGCCCGAGATGAAGACGCCCGATCCCGCGCTCGACGCCAAGGTCGGCGCCTGGACCGACGCCCAGAACGCCTGGGCCCGCTCCATCCTCGACAACATCCCGGGCCGCAAGGAGCTGGAGGCGCGCATCAAGGCGCTCACCGGCAAATCGGGGTTCCGCACCGCTCCCACCGTGCGTGGCAACAGGATGTTCTTCCTCCAGGGCGGGATGGAACAGGAACAGCCCGTTTTGATGACCGCGGAAGGCGAAGCGCAGGCACGCCCCCTGGTCGATCCCACCCTCCGCGATCCGAGCGGCCTGACCACGATCGCCTGGTTCACGCCGAGCCACGACGGCCGCCTCGTCGCCGTGGGGCTCTACCGGTCCGGCGACGAGAACGCCACCCTCCACCTCGTCGAGGTAGAGACCGGCAAATGGCTGCAGGACGAGATCCGCAACCGCGTGCGCGAAGTGGACTGGCTGCCCGACGGCTCGGGCTTCGTCTACAACAACCTCGAGGACCTGAAAGACCCGTTCTCGCGCCGCATCCGCTTCCACAAGGTCGGGACCGATGCCAAGGAAGACCGCGTGCTTCTGGAGCAGCCGAAGACGGGACCCGCGGCTTCGACCTGGGGTCCCTTCGGGCGCCTGAGCCGCGACGGCCGCTGGCTGATCCTCGGGCAGTGGACCGGCAGCAATTCGAACGACCTCTGGGTCATGGACTTCCGCAAGTGGCTGGAGACGGGCAAAGCCGAGCACCGCCCGATCTTCGTGGGGCAGAAGGCCATAGCCGGGCTGCCCGACGTCTATCGCCAGATCGATCCGATCGTGGGCAACACGTACTACATGAGCACGACCCTGAACGCGCTCAACCGCAGGGTCGTGAAGGTGGACCTCGAGGACCCGTCGCCGGAGCGCTGGCGCGAGCTGATTCCGGAGAACAAGGACCCCCTCGTCGCCATCTGGCAGATCGGCGATCTCCTGACCGCCACCTACCTCCACGACGCGACCACCCGCATCGAGCTGTTCGAGCTTGATGGGACTCCGCGCGGTCCCCTGGCCCTGCCCGGCCTGGGCTCGGCAGACCTCGGCGGCACCCCCGCGAGCCCGGTCGGCTGGCTCGCCTACACGAGCTTCAACGAGCCGGCCGGCATCTACCGGGTGGACCTGCGCAAGGGAGAACGGAAGCTCTGGTGGCGCGAGGAGGTCCCCTTCGATCCGTCGGGCCTGGAGGTCAAGCAGGTCGAGTACCCGTCGAAGGACGGCACCCGGGTGACCATGTTCGTGATCCACAAGAAGGGGTTGAAGCTCGACGGCTGCAATCCCACGATCCTGGACGGCTACGGCGGCTTCGCCATCAACATCACGCCTTTTTTCGACGCCGGCCACATCCCCTGGTTCGAGGAGGGGGGCGTCTATGCCTACCCCAACCTGCGCGGCGGCGGCGAGCGGGGCGAGGCCTGGCACGAGGCCGGGATGTTCGAGCACAAGCAGAACACCTTCGACGATTTCATCGCCGCGGGCGAGTGGCTGATCGCGAACGGCTACACGCGGCCGGAGCGCCTCGGCATCAACGGAGCCTCGAACGGCGGGCTGCTCACGGGCGCCGCGGTCACGCAACGGCCGGAGCTCTTCTCCGCCGCGGTCCTCGGCGTGCCGCTCCTCGACATGCTCCGCTTCCATCACTTTTTGCGCGCCCGCAACTGGGTGAGCGAATATGGATCGAGCGCCGATCCGAAACAGTTTCCATACCTTCTGCGCTACTCGCCCTATCACAACGTGAAAAAAGGAACGAAGTACCCGGCCATGCTCCTGACCGCGGGCGAGAAGGACGAGCGTGTCCACGCCCTCCACGCGCGCAAGATGACGGCGCTGCTCCAGGCCTCGACCGCGAGCGCTCCCACGCAGGAGCCGATCCTCCTGCAAGTCGAGCGCGAAGCAGGCCACGGCATGGGAGCGCCGGCGGACATGCAGATCCGCAGGCTCGTGGACGAGCTCAGCTTCTTCAGATGGCAGCTCGGGGTGGGCAAGGAGTGCGGGTCACACTGATCCCCACCCGCGGGGGTATCCTCGGCCTCGCCGCGGGGCCGGCGCCGTGCGGGTCATCCGCCGCGCATGCGAATGAGCCTCTCCAGGCGGCATGAAGGGCGGAGGGCGCGGCTGCCGCCTGGGCGACGGCCGCGCCTGCTCGATCAGTCGATTACGAAGGTGACCTTGAGGTGGACCCGGTAGTTGACGATCTTGTCGCTCTTGATTTCTACCTGCTGGTCACTGACCCAGGCGCTTTTGATGTTCTTGACGGTCTTGCTGGCGCGCGTGATCCCTTCCCGGATTGCAGCTTCGAAGCCCTCGGGCGATTCAGCGCTGAGCTCGATGATCTTGGCAACGGACATGGTGGTACCCCTTTCTCGATTGCGGACCTGCTGGACGCCCTTTCTATCCCACATTCCGGTCTGAGCCAAGGGCCACTAGTCCGAGGCGGCACCTCGCTTTTTGTCGTTATAGACTCGCCCTCAAGGAGACAATCTCGATGGCGGTCCGGCTCGATCATCGGTGGAGTCTGGGGCACAACTATCTCGCCGGGATCACGGCGGACACGTGGTGGCGGCTGCTGCGCGAGAACCGCTTCGCCGTCGATCCCGCGTACTGGCACCGCGCGGCGTTCGTCTCGGTGCTCAGCCTCCTGAACTCCTGGTACCGGCGGCGGGAGGAGCGGCTCTACGGCGAGGCCGTCGCCAAAGCCGAGCTCGCCGGACCGCCGATCTTCGTCCTCGGCCACTGGCGCAGCGGCACCACCCACCTGCACAACCTGCTCGCGCTCGACGACCAGTTCGGCTTCGCCAACACCTACCAGGTGGTCAACCCGCACACGTTCCTCACCACCGAGGAATTCAACTCTCGACGCTTCCGCGCGCTGCTGCCCGACACCCGCCCCATGGACAACGTGGCGCTCTCCTTCGACGCGCCCCAGGAGGACGAGTTCGCGCCCACCCTGATGTGCCTCCGCTCCCTCTATCCCGGTATCTCCTTCCCGCGCAACGCCGCGCACTACGAGCGCTACCTGACCTTCCGCGGCGTGCCGCAAGCCGAGATCGACGAGTGGAAGGCCGCCTTCCTCTGGTTCCTGCGCAAGCTGACCGTCAAGCAGGGCAAGCCGCTCGTCCTCAAGTCGCCGCCGCACACCGCGCGCGTGCGCCTGCTCCTCGAAATGTTCCCGGATGCCCGCTTCGTCCACATCCACCGCGACCCGTACACCGTGTTCCGCTCGTTCCTGCACTATTACGACACGGCCGGCTGGTATACCTACCTGCAGAAGCCCGACCTCGAAACGCTTGAAGGCCTGATCCTCGACCGCTACGGCGTGATGTACGGAACCTACTTCGAGGAGAGGGCCCTGATCCCTCCAGGCCGGCTGCACGAGGTCGCGTTCGCGGACCTGGACGCCGATCCCATCGGCCAGACCGCGGCCATCTACGAGCGGCTGGATCTGCCCGGCTTCGAGCGCTTCGAGCCCAAGCTGCGCGGCTACGTCGAATCGCTCCAGGGCTACAAGAAGAACCGCTACGAGCACCTGCCGGCCGGGACGCGCGAGCGGGTCTTCCGCGCCTGGCGCCGCAGCTTTGACGAATGGGGGTATCCCGAGTGATTGACCGCGTAACCGGGCTGACCGCCCCTGGCCCGCGCGGCCTGCCGCTGCTAGGCAACCTCTTCCCGTTCCGCCGCGACGTGCTGCGGCTGCTCGTCGAGTCGCGCGACCGCTTCGGCGACCTCGTCCGCTTCCGGCTCGGTCCCAACGTCGTCCACCTCGCCGCCCATCCGGACCTCGTCCGCCAGGTGCTTCAGGAGCGCGCCGACCTCTACGACAAAGAGACGCGCAGCTCCGTCCGCATCCGGGAGATGACCGGCCTCGGGCTGCTCACCGCGAACGGCGAGAACTGGCGCCGCGAGCGCCGGCTGATCCAGCCCGCCTTCCGCCCCGCCGCCGTCGCCGGTTTCGTCGAGCGCATGACCGAGGCCGCGGCCGCGATGCTCGAGCGCTGGGAGCGCCCCGCCGCGGAAGGCCGTCCGATCGACGTCGCCTCGGAGATGATGCGGCTCACCTACACCATCGTCGGCCGGACCCTGTTCAGCGCCGACGTCGCGTCGGATGCCGACGAGGTGGAGCACGCCATGGCCGTGATGCTCGGCCACACCTATGGACGCCTGCAGAGGATCGTGGCGCCGCCGTCCTGGCTTCCCACGCCGGGAAACCGCCGTTTCAACAGGGCGCTCGCCGCCGTGGACCGCGTCGTCTACCGCATTCTCTCCGAGCGCCGGCGGATGACCGTGGGCGCCTCGGATACCCACGACCTGCTCTCGATCCTGCTGCGCGAGCGCGACGAGGAGACCGGGACGGGCATGAGCGATCCGCAGCTCCGCAACGAGACGATCACGCTCCTCCTCGCCGGCCACGAGACCACGGCGAACGCGCTCGCCTGGACCTTCTACCTCCTCGCCAGGCATCCCGAGGAGATGGAGCGTCTGCGCCACGAGGCTGCAACCGAGGCCACCGAGCGGGCCTTCAAGGAGGCGATGCGCCTCTACCCTCCGATCTGGGCGATGGAGCGCCGCGCCGTCGCGGAGGACGAGCTCGGCGGCTTCCGCATCCCGCCGGGATCGACCGTCGTCGTCAGCCCCTGGGTCACGCACCGCCACCCGGACCTCTGGGACGAGCCCGAGCGCTTCGACCCCGGGCGCTTTTCCGAGGAGAGGTCCGAGGGACGGCCGCCGCTTGCCTACATCCCGTTCGGCGCGGGGCCGCGCTTCTGCGTCGGCGCCCACTTCGCGATGGTCGAAGGGGTGACCATCCTCTCCATGGTCTTGCGGCGCTGGCGCCTGCGCCTGGTCCCGGGCCACCCCGTCGTGCCCAGGCCGGGGATCACCCTGCGGGCCCGCGACGGCGTACGGGTCACCCTGGAGCCCTGGTGAACCGAGTGCTGGCCGCGGCCGCGCTGCCCTCGATGCAGCCTACAATGCGCACGCGGAGGTCCAATCGATGAGACAAGTGCGAAGCATGCTCGGCCTGCTGGCCGGCGCAATCCTGGTGCTGAGCAGCGCCGCCCATTCCGTGCTCGGCTGGAAGAAGATGCAGACCGCGCTCGCGGCCACGAACGCACCGCCCGAGCTCGTGCAAGGCCTCAGGGTCGGCTGGCTCTTCGGCGGAGTCGCGATCCTCACCTTCGGCTGCGTCGCGCTCGCGGTGTTCGCGAACGTCCTCCGCGGCCGGACGGTCTCGCTCCTCCCCACCGCGATCATCGCGGTCGCTTACCTCGCGTTCGGGATCTGGGCGCTGGTCACGAGCGGGGACCCGTTCTTCTATATCTTCATCGTTCCCGGCGCGATGCTCGCCATCGCTTCCATCCCGTCGCGGGAATCTCGATGATCCGTCGCTTCGCGGCCGCTGCCCTGCTCCTGCTCTGCGCGCTGCAGCCCGCGAGGGCCGACGAGGTCGACAGCTACGTCGAGGCACGGATGCGGGAGCTGCACATCCCGGGATTCGCCCTCGCGGTAGTCAGGGATGGCCAGGTCGTCAAGTCGAAGGGTTACGGCCTCGCCAACGTGGAGCTCGGCGTACCTGCCACGGAAGAAACGGTTTTCGAGATCGGATCGATCACGAAACAGTTCACCGCCGCCGCCGTCATGATGCTCGTGGAGGAAAACAAAATCGGCCTCGACGACAGGATCGGCAAGCATCTCGCCGGCGTCCCCGAAGCGTGGAGCGCCGTCACCGTCCGTCATCTCCTGACCCACTCGTCCGGCATCCAGAACTATCTGGACGTCCCCGGATTGATGGACGCCACCTCGCGCCCGGGGATGTCTCACGACGAGATCGCCAAGCTCTTCTTCGAGCGGCTGCAACTGGATTTCCAACCCGGGGAGACCTGGTCCTACAGCAATACCGCCTATCTGCTGCTCGGAAACATCCTCGAAAAGGCGAGCGGCAAGTCCTACTGGGAATTCCTGGACGAGCGGATCTTCAAGCCCCTGGGCATGAAGGCCACCCGCAGCAGCGAGCCGCGAGCCATCCTGCCCCACCGCGCCGCCGGTTACGAGTGGCGCGGCGACCGGTTCGAGAACCGCGCGGCTCTCACCGAGAACGCCTACGCCGCGGGCTCGATCGTTTCCACCATCCAGGACATGGCGAAGTGGGATGCCGCGCTGACCTCCGGCAAGCTGCCGGGCTCAGTTCTGGCCTGGACTCCCAACAAGATCGCACGCGGCGCCATCGCTCCATTCAACTACGGCTTCGGCTGGTTCCTCGATACTTATCATGGCCATCGCGTGATCTCGCACAGCGGCGGCACGCCCGGTTTCTCGTCGATCCTGTACCGCTTCGTGGACGACGGAATAAGCGTGATCGCGCTGACCAACCACACGGACAGGGTCCTCGACCACCTGGCCATCGACGTGGCGGGCCTGTACGTCCCCGCGCTGGCCCGGCCCAAGGCCGAGAGCGCGGATCCTGACCCGAAGAGGTCCCGGATGTTGCAGGATGCCCTGCAGGGGCTCTTCGAGGGCAAGCACGATCCGGCGCAGTTCACGCCGGCGATGCAAACCTTCCTGAAAACGACGGTGGGCAAGGGGATGTGGGGATGGACGGCGGCCGATGGCCCGGTGACATCCTTCGCCTTCAGTGAGAGCGAGGACGTGGGCGATGCCCGTATCCTCCGTTACAAAGCAGTCCTCGGGAACATCACGCGTTGGTTCAGCTTCACGGTGACAGAAGACGGAAAAGTGGCGCAGATTTTCTGGTGGTGAAACCGCCGCGCGCGTGTGCTAGCTTCTTGCTCCCATGGCCGCCGTCCCCTCCCCTTCCGCCGCCGTCCACTGCCGCGGCCTCGTCAAGCGCTTCGATGACGTCGTGGCGGTCGCCGGGCTCGATCTCGAGATCGCGCGCGGCGAGTGCTTCGGCCTGCTCGGGCCCAACGGCGCGGGCAAGACCACGACCATCGAGATCCTGGAAGGGCTGACCGAGCCGGACGAGGGCGAAGTCGAGGTGCTCGGCACGACCTGGAAGGGTGACGGCCGCGGACTTCGCGAGAAGCTCGGCGTCTCCCTCCAGGAGACCCAGCTCAACGAAAAGCTCACCGTCGCCGAGACGCTGCGCCTGTTCCGCTCCTTCTACCGCGAAGGGCGCGACCCCGAGCAGGTCCTCGCCGCTCTCGCCCTGGAAGAGAAGCGCGACTCCCGCGTCGGCAAGCTCTCCGGCGGCCAGAAGCAACGCCTCGCCGTGGCCTGCGCCCTCGTCGGAGATCCCGAGCTGCTGTTCCTCGACGAGCCGACCACGGGCCTCGATCCGCAGAGCCGCCTGCAGCTCTGGCAACAGGTCACCGCCTTCCGCGAGCAGGGCGGCACCGTGCTGCTCACCACGCATTACATGGACGAAGCCGAGCGCCTGTGCGACCGCATCGCGATCGTCGATCACGGCCAGGTCATCGCCCTCGGCACACCGGCCGAGCTCATCCGCTCGCTGCAGGCGGCCGACGTGGTAGAGCTGCTCTCCGAGCCCATGCTCTCGGAAGAGGAGCTGCGGCGCCTCCCCGGCGTTTCGGACGTCCACCGGCGCGGTCCCAACTGGGCGCTCGCCGTCCACTCGGTCACCGAGAGCGTGCCGCCGCTGCTCGCCGCGGTCGAAAAGGCCGGCGCGCGGCTCACCCATCTCTCGACCCATCGTGCCACGCTCGAAGACCTGTTCGTCTCCCTCACCGGCCGGGAGCTGCGCGATGCCTGAGAATCTCCGCGGCGGGCGGCTGAATGCCCTTCGCGAGCTGACCGTTTCCAAGATCAGGGAGTTCCTGCGCGAGCCCGAGGCGGTCTTCTGGGTGTTCCTCTTCCCGGTGCTGCTCGCGATCGTGCTCGGCTTCGCCTTCCGCGAGAAGCCGCCGGACCGCATCCCGATCGGCGTCCTCTCCGGGCCGGCCTCCGGGCGGGCGATCACCGTGCTGTCGCGCTCGCCCGCGCTGCTGCCGAAGGCGTACGCCGTGGAGGAAGGCCGCAACGCCCTGCGCACGGGCAAGATCTCGCTGCTCGTCGAGCCCGGCCCGCCGGTCGTCTTCCACCTCGACGAGACCCGTCCCGACTCGCGCATCGCGCGGCTCGCGGCGGACGACGCCCTGCAGCGCGCCGCCGGGCGGGCCGATCCGCTGCCCGTGCGCGACGAAAAGGTCACCGAGAAAGGCTCGCGCTACATCGACTTCCTGATTCCCGGCCTGCTCGGCATGAACCTGATGGGCACGGGCATCTGGAGCCTCGCCTTCTCGATCACCTCGGCGCGCAGCCGCCGGGTGCTCAAGCGCCTGGTCGCCACCCCGATGCGGCGCGGCGACTACCTGCTGTCGCAGATCCTGGGAAGGATGGCCTTCCTGCTGCCCGAGATCCTGCTGCTGGCCGGCTTCGGCTGGCTCGCGTTCGACGTGCCCATGCGCGGATCGCTGCTCCTGTTCCTCGCCGTCTGCCTGCTGGGCACCATGTCGTTCTGCGGCCTGGGCCTCCTGATCGCGTCGCGGGTGCGCACGGTCGAAGGAGTGAGCGGCCTCGCCAACTTCGTGATGATGCCGATGTGGCTGGTCTCCGGGGTCTTCTTCTCCACCGAGCGGTTCCCGGACGTGGTCCAGCCCCTGATCCGCTCCCTGCCCCTGACGGCGCTCAACGAATCCCTGCGCGGGATCATGAACGAAGGTCAGGGCCTCGTGGACATCGCGCCGCAGCTCGCCATCCTCACTGCCTGGGGACTCGTGAGCTTCGCCATCGCGCTCAAGATCTTCCGTTGGAAGTGAGCAGGAGCCCGGCGCCTAGAGGTCCGGTCCCGTGCCGCGTCTCGCGTGCCACATGGCCCTGATGACAACCTCGCGCTCGTCGTAGGTGTAATAGAGATGTGACATCAGCCGCTCGAGGTACAAGCGGCGCACGCCTGCAATCGGGGAAGAGCGGTAGATCGAGCCGATCCCCGGCACGATCGACAACATGCGGACCGCTTCGGCCAGGTCGTGGTCGAGGATTTCAGGCCGGACCGAGTTCTCCCGCCACAACCCCTTGAAGTGCCGAACGTGTTGCTGAGCCGTCGCCGTGAAACGGACTCTGCGCCGCGTCACGGTATCCGCAGTTCCCTCAGCACCTCTTCAGCGTCGACAAGACGACCGGCCTCGATATCCTCCTTCGAGGCCTGCAGTGCACGGTGGAGGGCAGCGCGGTCTTCCGCGTCGAGCCAGTCGCCTGGATCCAAAGGCAGGAGAGCCACCTCCGTACCCTCGGGAAGCTCCGTCGGCTCGTCCACCACGAGCCGGCCATTGTGAACGCGGGCCTTGAGTGTCATAGGGGAAGAATACTACGAAAGCGTGTAACATCTCCTCCCGCCGTAACCCAACGAGGGAGGAGAGACACGCATGAGCGTCCTGTCGTTTCCCCGCATCTATTTCAACGGCTACATGCAGTGGAACGTCGATACCACCAATAACAACGAGATGTCCGCGGCCAAGCGGCTGATCCTGGAAGCTTGGGGAGGCCTGATCAACGCAGGCTTCCCGCAACAGGACCTGTCGCCGATCGCGGTGCCGTGCGGCTTGAGCTGATGGGTCGCAGGTCAAGTGGAAAGGCACGGCGTTGGCGAGACACTCGCGAGGCCATCGGGCCGTTCTGCGAGGGATCCCACCTGTGGAATCTGCTCCTCTCACGCACCGAGATCATTGCGCTCCGCGCCGACTCGAAGCTCGGACGGTATCTGCAATGGATTCTGGGGAATGACTCGGGCCGGGAGGACCGCATCTCGTTCTGCGTCGGCCGGCTCGATCTTTCCGTATTCCCACCCGAGCGCCTCAGGCGTTATCCGCTGACGTCGATCTCTCGAATCTTGCTCTGGACTGACCGGGACGTCATCGATATTCACACAATCGAAGGAACGTGCGACCGCTACACGATCGCGCATCACCAGCGTTGGTCAAGGCTAGACCCGAAACCCCTGAAGAAGCTCTATTCGCCTCTCGTTCCCATCGAGGAGCGGCCGGGGTTGATGACCCTGCTCCGCAAGGGCGAGGGCTAGAGCCCGTCCCACCACGACGGATCGGTGAGATCGCGCTGGAGAATCTCGCCGATCAAGGCGAGCGCGGTGGGGCCGGCGGCGCCGAGGAGGCCGGCCAGGGCCTGCGGCGTCTGCGCCAGGTAGTGCTGCAGGTGCAGCGCCGCGGTCAGCTCCGGATCGAAGATATCCAGGTCGCCTACCAACCGGCCTCCCTGCTCCAGGGGAAACCGCCCGCCGCTCCGCTCCAGCAACCGGAAGCGCTGACCTCCATGCAGCGCCGGCAGCGTGCCCGCGATGACCCGTGCGAGGCCCCGGCTGGCGCACACCGCCTTGGGAGCGTGACCCTGCTCCGGGCTTTCCCACTCCCGGAACACGCCCCAACCCTCCGCCACGCGTACCACTTTCCACCTCGCCTGCATCTCGCATCCCGACACCCACTCGGGCTCTTCCCGCTCCCGCAAAAGATCCAGAACCTGGGATCGGAACGCGTTCGGCGGCAGCATCTGACTGGACATGGGCACCTCCTGAGGTGCAGCGAATTCAATCAGCAATCGGGACTTTTTGTCAAGATGTGAGACTTACGATCCTGCTTACCGGGAAACAGGCTGTGCTTGCTGTACAATGCTGAGCTATGAAGGACAAAGACGTCGTCCGCGTGGCTCAGATGCTCAAGGCCGCCGTGCGGTTCACGGGGGTCTCTCACCGCAAGATCGAACGCGAAATGGGCTTGAGCACCGGCTACCTGAGCCGGATCCTCTCCGGCAAGGTGGAGCTTCGGATTCAACACGTGCTCGGCGTCTGCCGCGCCATCGGCCTGCCGCCCTCGGCGTTCTTCGAGGCCGCTTATCCCAGCCGCGAGCTCGACCCCGAAACCGCGCGGCTCGTGGCGGCGCTCCAGGAGCTGCTCCCTGCCGAGGATGCCGCTCCCCGTGCCAAGGCGCGCAAGACCGGCCCCGCTCCTCGCCCGCCTGCACGCAAGGCCGGCAAGCAAACCGCGCAAACCGCCACCACCCAGCTCCGCCGCCTCCTGGAAGCGGTCCTCCTCGAGATGCAGCAGGGGCAGGACGACGAAGATCTCGAAGAGGCATAAGGGCGGAGCTTGCCCCCGCCTGGATGGGGTAAACCGCGCTGGAAATAGAAAAGGGGGCCTTGCGGCCCCCCGGTAGAATCAACTTCTGCGGCCCGGCCGTGCTACTCAGCCGGGGTTTCGGAAGGGGCCGTGATTTCGATCTCCGGCTCCTCTTCGGTCTTGCGACGGGTGACGCGCGGCAACGGGTTCAGGCCGAACATGCGGAGCTGCTCGTTGCGGAACCCGAGCTGCGCCTTCAGGTGCGAGGCGATGCGGGTCCGCAACTCGACGCCGCGGCTCTCCAGATCCTTACGTCTGCCGATGGCCTCGTGGAACAGCGCCCGGGCCGATTCCTGCTGCAGCACGATGGCCCGCGACTCCGCGACCAGTCCCAGCAATTCGTGGTAGAGCGGCACCAGGAACGGCCACTCCTCCAGCTTGGCCAGCAGACTGCTGACCAACACGTCCCACGAATTGATTCTCCCACTGTACACCTTTGCCAAACGCATGACTTTACTCCTCTCTAACTGACGTTTCTCTCTTCTGGGCGGGGCACACCCCCGCTGATTGCTTGACAGCATCGACCTCCACACGGCCCGGCTTGGAGAGATTTTGTCGACGGAGTGGAGAGTAATACGCGGCTGATCCGCTGTCAATAGCTAATCTCAGACGGATTTATAGTCAGCGCTTCGCCCCCCCACCGGGGCTCACTGCGTGGGATCGAAGACAGCCGTGCTGTCGTGCTCGACGCGGCGGAGGAACTTCGCGGTGCGGCGGAGCAGGCTGAGCAGGTCGACGGCGGCGAGGCGCAGCTCCAGCGCTTTCCGCAGCACGAGCACCGAGAGCTGTCCCTGCTCGGGGATGTCCATGTCCTGGAAGACCGCCAATGCCTCGAAGGCCACGGCTTCCATCTCGGCGACGCGTCCCTGCTCGAAATAGACGGCCGCCAGGTCCAGGCTCGCGACTGCCGCGGTGTAGGAGAGCCCCTCCTCCTGGAGACCTCTCCTCTCCGCCTCGAAATCCCGCGCCGCCTCGTCGAGCTTGCCGAGGCCGGCGTTGATGAGGCCCCAGAGGCCCCGCAGCTTCAAACGGTCGATCGTCCCGCCGTTGCGCTCGTAGCGCCCGAGGTTGGACCAGAGCAGCAGCCGCGCCTCCGCGTAGCTCTCCAGGTCCACGAGCGCGAGAATCTCATTGTGGATGGCGTGGAAGTAGAGGGCAGGATCGCGATTCTCGTCCAGCATCTCCCGGCCGCGGCGGGTGAGATCCAGGGCGTCCCCACTCTCCCCGTGATAGGCCTTGAACAGACCCTTGCTGACGAGGGCTCGGCCAGCCAAGTGTTGGTCGTCACTCTTCAGGTGGATGTTGGCGACGACGTCGAGGATGTCGAAAGCCTCATAGAAATGGCAGCGGTGGCCTTCAAGGGATGCATGGATGTCCATGAGCCGGACCTCGAGCTTCTCGCTGCGCGAGCCACGGACGAGGTGACGCAGGGCCTCCGCGAGGCTTTCCGCGGCGCGCTCGTAGTCGTTGGCTACGCGCTGGGCGTTGGCCAACTCGCCCCAGGCACGGCAGCGGTAGTCCCAGACGTCCTGCTCTCCCACCCGGCGGGAGTCGAGCTTCTCGGCTACCTCCGTGGCGGCACGCGCCAGGGCGACCATTGCACGGGGGCTCTCCCGGCGCTGCTCCCAGCTCCGGTCGAGGAGGGCGTGAAGGCCCTCTACGCCCCGCAGGCGCGCCGGGCCGTGCAGGATGCCCAACGGCCCCTTGGCGTCAATCACCCGCAGAGCCTCCTTGTAGAGGTCCTTCTCCTGGTCGATCATGTGTTTCGTTCCGAGTGCCATTCTCTCATGGAAGAGACCCCTCCCGGAAGTCTACCCATTCCCGGGAGGGGCGTAGTCTCCTAGCCGTTCGGATCGATGCCATGCCCCTCGTCGGTTCCGGGCTGCGGGGGCTGGCCGGTGCCCGTGGGTCCCTGAGGTATGGGAGCCGAATCCTGGGCCCAGACGGCGGACAAGAGCTCGGCCGCCCACGTCAGGAGCCGGTCGCCAAATCCGGCAGGCTCGGCGGAGCGTGCGGGCAGGGCGTGGACGGGGACAGCCAGCGCGGCGGCCAGGCACAGGGCCGCAGCTGTCCGTTTCAGGGTGCGTGAAGACATCCTTCTCCTCCTCGATCCGCGGGACGGTCCGGTGCCGGAATGGTCCGGCGCCTGCGGGGCGCAACGTTGGGTTCGTCTCTAGAACTCTAAGTGCCGCGAGGAGGTGAATTCAGGCCGGGCAGTCAGATAGGCAGCGAATGAGCCCCGCAGCGGGCGACGGCATGTAGCCCGGGGTCAGAGCGCCGCAGGCGCGGCGACCCCGGGTCACCGATCCCCAAAACATCCCTGAGCCCGTAGGGGCGACGGCATGGGCCAGGGGCGAAAGCCCCGCCACGGGTTGGGGGCTACGGCTCGCGCGGGGCTTCTGCCGTCGCCCCTGCGGGGCTTGGGGTAATGGGGTTTCCCCAACCCCCGGCTGAAGCCGGGGGCTACACGCCGTCGCCCCTACCGGGGCTGACTACTCTACGGGCTGAGATGTGTGTGAGGGTATGGGGCTGGGGCTACAGGTTGGTGCCCCTTCGGGGCACAACTCGCTCAAGCCTTCTTCAGATCGTAGGGCGCGAGCGCCAGGTAGCGCTCGAACGGCTGGAAGGCGGGGTCGTTGTGGAGGAGGGGGATGCCCGCCTGGATGCAGAAGGTCGCGATGAGGCAGTCCACCAGTCCGGGCACCGGGGCGCCTTCGGAGCGCAGCCGGCGCTGGTGCTCGGCGCACCGCAGCGTCAGCGCGAGCCCGCCGAGGGGGTAGATCCGAAACCTCCGCAGCGCGCGGCGGGCCTCCTTCCACTGCCGGTCGCGCGCAGTTGCGTCAATGCCGTCAATCCCGCTCAGCACCTCGCCCACGATCAGATCGGCCGTCACCAGCCACTCGCGGCCGAGGGCGAGGTCCAGCCACTCGGTCTGCGTGGTGGCACGCCCCTCGAAGTAGTCCATCCAGACCGAGGTGTCAACGAGGATCTGCACCGCCCTTGCCTTTCTTGGCGGTCTTTTCCGGCGCGGGCGCGGCCGGCTCCGGCTCGGGTTCCTCCCACTGCATCATCCCCCGCAACCGGCGCACGTCCTGCTGGCCGTTGAGCCGGATGAGGGCGCGCAAGCCCTCTTCCACCACGGCCTTCTTGGTGCGCAGGCCGGTCGCGCGCATGGCTTCGGCAACGAGCTTCTGGTCGAGGTCGAGATTGGTAGGCGGCATCGGAATCTCCTGCCTCGAAGCCTAGCAAACCGCCGCTCGCCGCACAAGAAAAAAGAATTTTCGTACGAAAAAACACTTTTCCGGGGCTTTCAAGAGCTTTTTTCGTACGAAAAAATCAAATTCTCGTACAACAATTCTAAATTTTCGTACGAAAATTTAGTTTTTTCGTACAGCGAAGAGTTTTTCTTGTGCGAGAATTTTAAATTTTCGTACGAAAATTTACTTTTTGCGCCCGTGAAAATAGAATTTTCGTGCGAAAATCATGGATTCTCGTACGAGAAAGAAGGGTGCGACATGACCACCAGTCCAGAAAAAACCGCCTTGCCGCCATCGGGAAGGCTCGAAATCGTCGATTTGAGCCAGGAGATCTTTCCAGGCATGCCGGTGTTCCCCGGCCTGCCGGAAGTGGCCATCACCATGCACGTGTCGCACGAAGAGTGGGACGGCATCACGGACAGCGACGTCGTATCACCCGCCGTGAACCGGCTGGAATTGGGCGAGCACACCGGCACGCACGTCGATGCCATCAACCACATGGCACGCCAGTACCGGGGACAGTCGATCGACACGATGCCTCTGACGATGTTCTATACAGAGGGCATCTGCCTGGACCTGTCTCACAAAGGCCTGCGGGACTTGATCGAGCCAGCCGATCTGGAGCGCAGTCTCCGCGGTCTTTCGGAGGAAATCAAGCCAGGGGATACGGTTCTTCTGTATACCGATCATTACCGGCGCGCTTTCGGGACGGCCGATTGGCACAACGGACCGGGGGTCAGCATCGACGCAGCGCGCTGGCTGGGGCAGCAGAGGATCGCGGCTTTTGGCGTGGAGACGGCGTCGCCGGGGGTGAGGCACGTATCCAACAAGGAAGTGCATCAGATTTGCGGGGAGCTGGGCTTCACGCATTACGAGAACATGATCAACCTGCACCAGCTCGTCGGCCGCGGCCGTTTCCGCTTCATCGGCCTGCCGCTCAGGATCCGCGGAGGGACCGGCTCGCCTGTGCGGGCGGTCGCGGTTTTTTCGACGTAGGTTACTTCCCAGCAAATTCCGGGTCTTTAGTGTTCAGGCGATCGTCCGCGGGCCGGGGATTGAACCCCGGCCCGGCTCGAAGGAGAATTTCATGAAGAAGAAGGACCTGAAGCTGGAGAAGCTGAAGCTCAACCGCGAGACGCTGCGCAACCTGACGGAGAGCGATCTCCGGGGCGCCGTGGGCGGCGCCACCCTCCAGAACAGTTGCGATACGGTGACGTTTCGCTGCGGCACCATGCAGAGCAACTGCTGCTAGATTTTTCCAGGCCTGAGCTCCCGGGGTGGGATCGCGACCATCAGGAGGCGGTCCCACTCCGGCTCGACCGGGGTGACGGCGGCCAGCAGGGCCAGACCGACACCGGCAGCACCGGTCAGGAATCCGGGGTCCGCTTCCCAGCCCGGGCTCATATCCGAGTCGGGCCGCCAGGCTGCGAAGCCGGCAATGCCGGCAATATCGCCAATATCGCCCTCCGGTCTGCGCATCTCGAGCCCGAGCCGGTACCAGAGGCGCGCGGCGTCCGCGAACAGCTCGCCTCCGCCGGCCTGGTGGATGCGGTTGTACAGGTGGGCAAGCCCGAAAGCGCCGTGGCACAGCCCGGCGTCCCGGATACCGGAGTCTTCAGGCTCGGCGCTGGCCGCCCGGGCGGCGATCTTCAAGGCCGCGCTCTCCCACTCCTCCATCCCGGTGGCACGGGCAGCGTAGAGCAGGATCGCGGCGATCCCCGGGTCACCGTAGCACCAGGCCAGGCGGGAGGGCCGCCGTTCGACGCCGGGGCCGACCCAGGCGGGGTAGCATGCTCCTTTCTGCTCCGCGAGAGGCTGCGCCACAAGCCAGCGCACCGCGCCTTCGAGCATGGGGCGCGCCCGTTCTTCCCGAATGCCCAGGCGGCAGGCGTCGGCCAGCAGGGCGATCACACCAGGGACCCCGTGCGCCACTCCCAGGTTGTAATGCCCATGGGGCGAGTTGTCGCGGTTGAGGGTTGGCATCATCTCGGGGGGAGTGAACCAGGTGACCTCCTGTCCATTCTTCTCGGCGCTCTCGTCCAGGCGGTCGACGATGGCTTCGAGGCAGCGCACGGCCGAGGGGCGGGGGAAGCGCTCCAGCGCGTAGACGCCGAACCCGACGAGCCCGCTGATGAGGTCATAGTCGCCTGCCCAGGATGGGCGCCCCAGCGCCGTGAGGAGGGCCTGGTCGATCTCTTCGTTCATGTCTTCGTCTTCGCCGCTCGCCTCCTGCTCCTCCTCGTCCCCGAGCAGCCGGTTGAGGTGCTCCGCGGTCCAGGCGATGCCTGTGAACCCCCCGTAGAGCGCGGCGCGCATGGGTATGGTGGCGAGAGCCTCGACGGCGCCTTCGAGCAGCTCTTCCGCCCGCTCGGCATGATGCTCGGCCTCGGTGTCCTTTTCCTTGGCTTCCTTGGCGAGCGCTTTGGCGAGATAACCATAGAAGAGTGCAGCGTCCGCCGCGCCGCTGCCCACGACGAAATCCGCCTGGACCTCGTCGAGGGCCTGCGCGATCGCGCTCACCGCCTCCCAGGCCTGCTTCGCGAGCTCCCCTTCCAGCAACGGACGCCAGAGTCTCGATTCCATCATCGACCAGCTCCTTTGCGAACTCTCACGACCGAGCCGGGCTTGACCCGGCCAGCGGTATCCGCGGCATTGGCCGCAGGGTCCAGAATCGCGACCAAGATCACCATGCCGGAGGGAGGATCGACCTCCGGGGACACCTGCTCGATGGTTGCCGGCAGGTCCGCCCCGTCGAGCTCGACCAGCACGGGCTCTCCGGCGCTCATGGACCTGGCTTGCTCCGGGGGAGCGGCGAAGCGCACGATCAGGCTCACTCCGCTGATCAGGCGCACGATCGGCAGTCCGGGGCCGGCGAGCGCGCCCGGCTCCAGGTAGCGGCGCGCCACCGTGCCGTCGGCGGGAGCGCGCACCTCGGCCCTGGCAAGCTTGCCCCGCGCCTGGGCCACGCGCGCCCGCTGCTCAGAGGCCCGGGCCTGGGCGGCTTCCAGACCGGCTTGCGCCATCTGCTTCTGGATCTCCGCCTGCCGCATCTCTTCCTGGGGAAACGCTTCAGGGAAGCTGAGCCGGCGCGACAGGCGATTGTCGGCATCGGCGAGCTCCAGCCGGCTCCTGGAAACTTCCGCTTCGACCGCGCGCAGGTTGGCCTCGGTCATCGTCACTTCCTGCTGGATCTCCGCCAGGCCGAGGACGGCGACCGTCTGTCCGCGCCGGACCCTGTCGCCCTCGCGCACGCGGATCTGCTCGATCCGGCCCGAAACCTCGGGCGCCACGTCCACGCTCTGCCGGGGCAGGACGACGCCGAGGAAGCCCGCGTCCCGCTCGGGCGTGGCAAGGGAGGGCGCAGCCGTTCCGGGGCGCGTCTCCGCGGCTCCGCCCGCCTCGGTCGGTTGTGGAGCCCTCCTGCATCCGGAGGGGACGGCAAGTACGACTGCGATGCCGCAGAATGTCAGGACACGTAGGCAGGTCACGGGACAGGATAGTAACCGCTTTAAATGTGCTTAACCAACGGGCGGCCCTGGCAGGCCGCCCTCTTCACCCTAAGCCTGTTTTACATTTCGCACACGCACCACGAAACATCTGTATTCTGGCAGTGAATATCCTGGGTGTATTGGCACCCATCTACCCGGGTAGGCCCGCCTTCGTAACAGCGCGAAACGTCATTTGACCACGAGGTCCCCCCTGCGGCCGCTTTCAGGCCTTGCGCAGAAAGATGCCGCAATGTCTCTCGGTGCAGAGCTAGCTTCTTCTTCCTCATTTTATTCTCCTCCCTTTCTTGTTGAGGTGCCGCTGCCCCGAAAAATCGAGCCGGTCATCCTTCAGTGCTCGATCTGCCGATGTCGTGCGCTTGACCCGGGAGAGCGCCGGCCTCTAGACTTTGCGGCTCTGGAGCATCCGCGAAAGAAGAACACAATGGCGAGCGAGGCGAAACCGCTGAGACACTTCCCAGGGGTTCCTGCCTCCGGAGCGCAGATCCTGCCGCTGGTTCTGCTCGCCGGCTTTGGAGAGGCGGAGACGGCGGAGCTGCGCTCGCTCCTCGAAGACGACTGCCGGGTGGCGACAGCGCGCTTGCTGTCCGAGGCACGAACGGCGCTGCAGGGCAAAGAGGTGGCGGTCCTCTGCTTTGGGCGTCTCCTGTCCCCCCTTGAAGCGCGCGCCCTGCTCGACGATCCGGCCGGCAATCATCCTCTCGTGCTGCTGACCGCCGCCGGTCCGCAGCCGGAGCTGTTTCAGGACCTGATCGACGAGGACCGGCTCTTCTATCTCAGCCAGGGGGAGCTGCCGCCTCGGGAGCTGTCCGAGCTCGTCCTGAGCGCCTTGGCCCGGCGCCGATCCATCGCAGAGGAGCCGGCTCCGGCCGGGCTGCGCCAAGTTCTCCAGGTAGCTCGGCGTGTCGCCGTCCAACCCGATCTGGCGAGCGCCGGCGAGCTGCTGCAGCTCGCCATGGAGGAAGCCGTCGAAGCAGACCGCACCTACTGCCTGCTCCACGATCCCGCGCGCGAAGTGCTCTGGTCGCGGAACACCGGACTCGAAGGCGAGGAACGGCACGAAAGCTCCGCGGTCGGGCTGGTCAGCTTCGTCGCGCACACGGGTCGTCCGGTCCGGGTCGAGCGGGCGACCGAGGACCCGCGCTACGAGCGCGAGGCCGATGATCCCCTGGGCGGAAGCTGCGAGCACCTGCTGGCAGTGCCAGTCCGCGCTCTCGACGAGAACCGGGTCCTCGCGGTGCTCTGCTCAGTCCGGGATCCTGGCCGCCCTCCTTTCTCCCCGTCCGATGAGGCCGCGATGGAGCTCCTCGCTGCTACGGTGGCGCCGCCTCTGGCGCAGCTCGACCTGGAGGCCAGGCTGGATGGGGAAGGCCGGTTGCTCGACCGCGAGCTCCACGAGCGGGCGGCGGAGGTCTTCCGCGAGGAGGCCGTCGAATACCACGTCACGATGGGCTCGCGGGAGGGGGACTGGCTGCGCCTCTCCCCGCGCTGGACCAACTCGACGTTCTGGCTCCTGGTTGCCCTGGTCGTGGCCTTCCTGACCTATTCCCTGGTGGGGACGATCGACGAGTACGCCACCGGCCCGGCGGTGGTGCGGCTCTCCGGACGCACGGAGGTGACGGCGAACCAGGAGGGCATCGTGACCGCGGTCGAGGTGCGGCCCGGCGACCGCGTGGCCGCCGGCCAGCCTCTCGTCCGCTTCCAGAGCGCCCGCGAGACCGCCGAGCTGCAGCGCATCGAGCGCGAGTGGGACCTGCAACTCATCGAGCACCTGCGCGACCTGTCGGCGCCAGGGCCGTCCCAGGTCCTGATCGGGCTTCAAGCCGAGCGGGACCTCGCCCGCTCCCGCGTCGAGGAACGGGTGGTCAGGGCGCCGCGGGCGGGCCTCGTCCGCGACGTGCGCAGCCGGCCGAACCAGCACGTCGGCTCGGGCGACATCCTTCTGTCCTTGACCGGAGCCGTGTCCTCGGCGTCCCTGCCAGTGTTGATGGCCGTGCTTCCGGGCGAGCACCGGCCCCTTCTGCGCGCCAGGATGCCCCTCATCCTCGAGCTGCGCGGCTACGGCCACGCTCCGCAGCGCCTCGCGATCACGGCGGTCGCCGAGGAGGTGGTGGACCCCGAGGAGGCGCGGCGCCTGCTCGGCCCCGAGGTGGCCACGGCCGTCCCCCTGACCGGCCCCGTCGTGCTGGTCGAGGCCCGCTTCCCGGATGTCGCCTTCGAAGCGGACGGCAAGCGCTACGAGCTTCACGACGGCATGTGGGGCAAGGCCGAGGTGCGGGTGCGTTCCGAGCCGCTGCTTGCGGCCCTGGTGCCGGGCCTGCGCACCGTGATGGAGCGCCTCCGTGGCTGAGCCGGCTCCGAAGAGCAGTACCCAAACCGGTACTCACGGCCGCTTCCCCGCTCTCCGCCGGCTCGGCCTGGGCAGCCGGCGGCGGATCCCCGCCGTGCAGCAGACCACCACCATGGACTGCGGCGCCGCCTGCCTCACCATGGTCCTGGGGTATTACGGCAAGCAGCTGCCCTTGGCCGAGGTGCGGAAGATCACCGGCAGCGGGCGCGACGCTACCAACGCCGAGGCACTGCTCGAGGCCGGACGCTGGTTCGGCCTGCGCGGCCGGGGCGTGCGCGCCGATACGGTCGAGGCCCTGGGCGCGATCGAGCCCGGCGCCATCCTGCATTGGCGTTTCAATCATTTCGTGGTCCTCGACCGCCTCAAGAGCGACGGGCTGCATATCGTCGACCCGGCCGGCGGCCGGCGCGTCGTCTCCCACCAGGAGGCCCGCCGGTCGTTCACCGGCGTCGCCCTCCTGTTCGAGCCGGCGGAGGGCTTCGCCCCGCTGGCAGCCGGCGCTCAAGGCAAGGGATTGCAGCGCTACCTCCAGCCGCTGCTCGCTCGCCGCGGTCCCCTCAGCCGCGTGCTGGCGACGTCGGTGCTCGTCCAGCTCTTCGCTCTCGCCGTGCCGCTGCTGATCGGCGTGCTGGTCGACCGGGTGGTGCCCCAGCAGGACGTCAGCCTGCTGGCGGTGCTCGCTGCCGGCCTGGCCGGTCTGGTGGGCTTCAACCTGCTCGCCGTCCTGATCCGCGCACACCTGCTGCTCGAGCTGCGCACGCGGCTCGACGCCCAGCTCACCCTCGACTTCGTGGATCACCTGGTGGGCCTGCCTTTCGCGTTCTTCCAGGAGCGCTCCGCGGGCGACCTGATCCTGCGCATGAACAGCAACGCCACGGTGCGCGAGATCCTGACCTCGGGCGCGCTCTCGACCGTGCTCGACGGCATCCTGGTGAGCCTCTACCTGGTCGTGCTGTTCGTCGCCAGCGCGAAAATGGGATTGCTCGTCCTCGGCCTGGCGCTGCTGCGGATCGTTCTGCTGCTCGCCACCCGCCGGCGCCAGAAGGATCTGATGTCGCGCTCGCTCGAGACGCAGTCCTCCTCCCAGTCCTATCAGGTCCAGATGCTCGCCGGCATGGAGACGCTCAAGGCGAGCGGTTCCGAGCACCGGGCGATCGAGCACTGGTCGAACCTGTTCGTCGACACTCTCAACATTTCGCTCGCTCGCGGGCGGCTGAGCGCGATGGTGGACGCGCTGCTCGCCGGCCTGGGCATGGCCTCGCCCCTGGCAGTCCTGCTCTACGGCGCCCGCCTGGTGTTCGCGGGCGAGCTCTCCCTGGGCGAGATGCTGGCGTTGAACGCGCTGGCGGCAGGATTCCTCACCCCGCTGACGCAACTGGTCACGACGGCCTTCCAGTTCCAGCTCCTGGACAGCTACCTCGAGCGGATCGAGGACGTCATGCAGACGCCGCGCGAGCAGGAGCCTGGTTCTCCCGGTGCTGGCCGCCCCGCCGCCCGGCTGCGCGGCGGCATCAAGCTCGAGCACGTGAGCTTCCGCTACGGGCCGGCATCCCCGCTGGTGGTGAGCGATGTCTCGGTCGACATCTCCCCGGGGAGCTTCGTCGCCGTGGTGGGCCGCTCCGGCGCGGGCAAGTCCACCCTCGCCAACCTGCTGGTCGGGCTCTACCAGCCGTCGGAGGGACGCATCCTGTTCGACGATCTGGACTTGACGGAGTTGAATCTGCAGTCGGTGCGCAGCCAGCTCGGGGTGGTACCGCAGCACCCCTATCTTTTCGGCCAGTCGATCCGCGCCAACATCTCCCTGGCCGATCCCACGCTGCCCCTGGCCCGAGTGGTGGAGGCCGCCAGGCTCGCCCACATCCACGACGAGATCCTGGCCATGCCGCTCAGCTACGACACCCTCCTCGCCGACGGCGGCTCTTCGCTCTCGGGCGGCCAGCGCCAGCGGCTCGCCCTGGCCCGGGCGCTGGTCCGGCGGCCGGCGATCCTGCTTCTGGACGAAGCCACCAGCGCGCTGGACGGCATGACCGAAAGCGCCATCCAGCGCGAGCTGGCGCAGTTGCGCTCCACCCGCATCGTGGTGGCCCATCGATTGAGCACGATCCGGGACGCCGACCTGATCCTGGTCATGGACCAGGGAGGGATCGTCGAGCGGGGAACCCATGACGAGCTGGTGGCCCGCGGCGGCGCCTACGCCGAGCTGGTCGCCCAACAGGTGAAGCGGACCGATGGGGTGCAGGTGGGATGACGCCGCCCGACGCTCCTGTCTTCGAGCCCTCCGGCTTCTTCGCCTTCCGCTCCCCCCTGCTCGCTTTTGACGAGCTGGAGGCCTGGTCGGCGGGGCTCGAAGCCTGCTCGGCGCTGGACGACCCGGAAAGGCTCGAACAGGCGCTGGCGCGCGACCGCGCGCGGCTGCGGGCCTGGCTGCGCGAGGCCCTCGAACGGCCGGAGATCGCCGAGGCTCTGTTCCTCGCCTCCCCCTCGCTCTTCGATGCGCTCGCGGGCTGGCGCGCCGACCCCGACTCGCGCAAGGGAAAGCGGGCGGAGAACGCCATGGTGCGCTACCTGCAGCGCATGGCCACCCGGCCTACTCCGTTCGGTCTCTTCTCGGGCTGCTCGCTGGGGGTGCTCAGCTCCCCTACCCATCTCCGGCTGGGACCCCGGGCGAGCTACCAGCGGCACACCCGGCTCGACATGGATTACCTCTTCGCGCTCTGCGAGGATCTGGGGCAGGACGCGTCCCTGCGCCGGGAGCTGTCGTACCGGCCCAACTCCAGCCTCTACCGCACCGCCGGCCGCCTGCGCTATGCCGAGGCGCGGCTCGACGGCCTCGAACGCAAAACTCGCTCCCATCACCTGGTGGCCCTGGAGCCGACCTCTTACCTGGAGGAAACCCTGGCGCGCGCCGCCGCCGGGGCGCAGCCGGCCGACCTGGCGGCGGCCCTGGTCGAGGGAGACCCCGACGGGGAGGTCACGATCGAGGACGCCGAAGAGTACGTCGGCGAGCTGATCCAGACCCAGATCCTGGTCTCCGACCTGACGCCCGGCGTAACCGGACCGGAGGCCATTTACGGCTTGGAGGATCAGCTCGCCGCCCTGCCCTCGGGGCGGAGGGCGGCGGCGGCCCTGGCCGGCGCCCGCGAGACTCTCGCGGAGCTCGACGCGGCCGGGCTCGGCGCCGCTCCCGAGCGCTACCACGCCGTTGCCGAAGCCCTGAAGGAGCTGCCCACCAGCGTCGAGCTCTCCCGGCTGTTTCAGGTGGACATGGTCAAGCCGCCCGACGCAGCCAGACCGCCGCGCCTGGCGCCCGCTGTGATTCAGGAGATGCAGCGCGGCATGACGCTCCTCCACCGGCTCTTCGGACGCTCGCGCCAGGAAACCCTGGAACGCTTCCGCCAGGATTTCACCGACCGCTACGGCGAAGGGCGCTGGGTGCCGCTCGCCGAGGCCCTGGACGAGGAGACCGGGATCGGCTTCGAACGCTCGGAGGGAGGGGAGGCCTCGCCGCTTCTCCAGGGCCTGGCCCTGGCGCAGCCGCCCGCCGAGGGCACCGTCCCCTGGGGCCCCCTGCAGGCATGGCAGCTCCGCAAGCTGGAGGAGACGATCGCCCGGGGAAACCAGGAGATCGAGCTGACCGAGAAGGACCTCGAAAAGCTTGCGCAGCGCGAGTCCCTGCCGCTGCCCGACGCGGTGCAGGCGATGGCCGTGCTCGCCGCGGCCTCCGAGGAGGACGTCGACCAGGGACGCTTTCTGCTCTTGTGGAAGGGAGCAGGCGGGCCCTCGGGCGCCCGCCTGCTCGGCCGCTTCTGCCACGCCGACTGCGAGCTCGAGGCGCGGGTCCGGGAGCACCTCGAGGCCGAGGAGGCGGTGCGGCCCGACGCGGTGTTCGCCGAGATCGTCCATCTGCCCCAGGGGCGGATCGGCAACATCCTCTTGCGGCCCGTCCTGCGCGGATATGAAATCCCTTTTCTGGGCCGGTCAGGGGCTCCTGCGGAGCGGCAGATCCCGCTCACCGACCTGTCGGTCACCGTCTCCGACAAGCGCATCGTGCTGCGCTCCGAGCGGCTGGGGCGCGAGGTGATCCCGCGCCTGACCAGCGCCCACAACTTCTCTCTCGGCCTCGGGATCTATCGCTTTCTCTGCAGCCTGCAGGGCCAGGGGGTGCTGGGCGGCGTCGGCTGGAGCTGGGGCCCGCTGGAAAGCGCTGCCTTCCTGCCGCGTGTGAAGAGCGGCCGGCTGGTGCTCGAGCGCGCCCGCTGGCGCCTGGTCGAGGAGGAGATCAAGACGCTCACTCGGGATTCGGGCGCAACGCGCTTCGCCGCGGTCCAGCGCTGGCGGGCCGAGCGGCGGCTGCCGCGCCGGGTCCTCCTTGGCGACGGCGACAACGAGCTGCTCGTCGACTTCGACAATCTGCTCTCGGTGGAAGCCTGGCTGGACGTGATCGAGGGGCGCCGGGACGCGCTCCTCTTCGAGCTCTTCCCGCGGCCCGAAGAGCTCTGCGCCCATGGCCCGGAAGGGCGGTTCATCCACGAATTGGTGGTGCCGTTCGTGCGGGCGCGCTCCGAAGCGGCCGCTCGGCGGGCCGCAGCGCCCTCAGTGAGGACCGGCGGGGCAATCCAGCGCTCGTTCCTCCCCGGCTCGGAATGGCTGTACGCCAAGCTCTACGTCGGCACCTCGACCGCCGATGCTGTGCTCGGGGAGGTGGTCGGGCCGCTGGTGCGCGAGGTCCAAGCCTCGGGGGCGGTGGACTCCTGGTTCTTCATCCGCTACGGCGACCCGCAATGGCACCTGCGCGTCCGGTTCCACGGCGCACCGCAGAGGCTCCTGGGGGAGGTCTTGCCCACGCTCGAGGCCGCGGTCGCGCCCCTGCTCGCGGACGGCCGGCTCTGGCGTTTCCAGCTCGACACCTACGACCGCGAGGTCGAGCGCTACGGGGGTCCGGCCGGCATCGGCCTGTGCGAGCGCCTGTTCCACGCCGATAGCGAGGCGGCGCTGGCGATCGTCGAGATGTTGGAAGGAGACGAAGGCGCCGAGGCGCGCTGGCGCCTGGCTTTATACGGCACTGACCTGCTGCTCGGCGACCTCGGGCTCGACGCCGCAGGCAAGCGCGCGGTGCTCGCCATGATCCGTGAGAGCTTCTTCCGCGAGTTCGGGGGAGGCAAGCCGCTGCGCCTCCAGCTCGATCAGAAGCAGCGCGCGGAGCGCCGCGCCCTGGAGGCCCTGCTCGATCCCGCCCGTGCCGATCAAAGTGACCTGTCCCCCGGGTTCGCCGTTTTGAGGCGCCGCTCGGAGCAGAACGCCCCGCTGATCGCCGAGCTCCGGCGCCTGGAACAGGAGGGACGACTGACCTCGCCCGTGGCGCAGATTGCGCCGAGCCTGGTTCACATGCTGATCAATCGGCTGATCCGCTCCTCCCAAAGGGCCCACGAGCTGGTCCTTTACGACCTTTTGGCAGGGATCTTCGAATCGCAGGCGGCGCGTGCTGCCAAGCGGCCGCCTGCGGTATAGGTCATGGCGCTTTGCGCGGCGCGAGAATCTGATCCAGGAGCGCGGGCTTGGAGCCGTCGCGCTCCAGGTGCGGCTCCTTCATGCCTCCCTCGTAGGGAAAGGAAATCTGAGTGAAAAACTCCTGGTTTTCGATCAGAAGAGTCAGCGTGGCGCCGGTCAGCTTCAAGGCGTCGTGCAGCACGTCCGTTGAGAAGCGCCGGCCGTTGACCGCGATCACTTTCATGCCGGGCGCGACGCCCGCCACGTAGGCGGGGCTGCCGGGGATGGCATCCTGCACCTCCCCTTCCGCATTGACCCGGAGGCCGATCGAGAACGCGGCATCGGTGAGCCCGGCATCCCCGTCTTCCAGATCTTTCAGGTACTGGTTGCGCACGTCGTTGAAGACGAGCCGATAGCCGCCGCGCTCGACGCCGCCGAGCGGGGCGTGGTCTCCGGTCGCGGTCACCCGGGTCATCAGGAACGTTCGCCAGTCGTAGGGCTGGACCCCGTCGAGGGCCTTGATCACGTCGTCCAAGGTATAGGTCTCGACCCTGGGAGGGCCGCCCGCTCCGCCGAGGAAGCTGCGGCAGAAATCGTCGAGCGAGCGCCGGCCCCGGCTCTGCTCGCGGATGAGCGTGTCCACGTCGAGCCAGATGAGCCAGCCTTCGTTGTAGAAATCCGTGCCGCGCCGGTAGGAGGCCCAGGCGTCGGGCGCGCCGTAGAGCAATTGCGCGGCGGCGGTGGTATCGGCGAGCGGCCGCCATGCGCGGCCGGGGCGGCGATCGAGGTCGGCGGCCACTCTCGCGAGACGCTCGTGATACTGCTGCGGCGTCCACAGACCGCTGCGCGCCGCGAGCAGGTACCCGAGATACTGCGTCAAGCCCTCGTAGACCCAGAGCAGCTCGCCCTGCATGGGCTCCTGGTAGTTCGGCGTCGCGAGGCCGGTGGGGCGGCGGTGCTTGCCGTTCCAGGAGTGGACGTACTCGTGCGACAGGGTCGCGATCGACAGGCGGCGGAGGGTGTCGTCCACCAGAGCCCGCTCGGCCATGCGCGTGTCGTTGGACTGGTGATGCTCGAGGCCGAAGTGGGCCACGTGGTCGCTCAGCGTGAGGAGGAAGCGGTAGCGCTCGAAGTACCGGCCGCCGAACAGGGCGTCCGCCTCTGCCACCAGCCGGCGGAGCTGCTCGGTCTGCTCAGGGGCGATGGCGAGAGCCGCGGCGCTGTCGGCCGCGATGTCGAGCTCGACGTCCCGGTTTCCGGCGCCGAGCGGCACGACCCGGAAGTGCTCACCCGTCAGAACAGGAGAATCGACGAGCTCGGTCAGGGAGACCGGCGCGAGCTCGATCCCCTCGGCCGACTCGCGGGTCGTGACCAGGGAAGTGCCGTACTTCCATCCGGCGGGCAGCCGCAGGCTGGGCTTGAACCTCACCTCGTCGGCTTTGGCATCCTGCGGATACAAGAGCACCTGGTTCCAGGTCAGAAGAGCCAGTTGCGGCGTTGCCGAAGCCGCGGAGCTGAATCCCCTCGGCGTGCTGGGCGAGAGGAAGTCGAAGGCGGCTTCGACCGCGTCCGCCCCGGCGGGGACGTCGACGTGAAAGGCGTACATGTCGACCGGATCCCGATGCCACGCGACGGGCTTGCCGCCGGCGGAGAATTGGAGGCCCACCAGGTCGGTGATCGGACCCGTGGGTCCGTGCTCGCCGGGGAGCCACTTGGGATAGACCAGCGTGAGCGCCCCCGGAGAGGCCGGGATCCGCATCTTCGCGTGCAGGAGCTTGCGCCCCACATCCCTGGCGTCGAGGCTCAGCTCGATCGGTTCCGCCCGCAGATCGGCATGCAGGACGGGCGGGAGAAGGAAGACCAGCAACAACAACAGAAGCGACTGTCGTCTCATGGGCGCCTCCTGAGCGGGCGCCAAGTCTACATCAACGTCCGGAGATACAATCCGCAGCATGGACAAGAGCTCATGATCGATCTTCCCCGGGCGCCGCGGGCGCTCTACATCCTCGGCCTGGCCGGCGTTGGCAAGAACCATGTCGGCGACCTGCTCGGCCGGCTCTGCGGCTATCACGTCTACCATGCCGACGGGGACCTCCCGGCCGAGATGCAGGAGGCCGTCCGGAAAAACGTGCTCTGGACCGAGGAGCAGGTGGACGGTTTCCACGCGATCATCCGCAGGCGGACGCAGGAGCTGTTGCAGGCTCATCCCAAGGTCGCCGTCACGCAGGCGACCTACTTTCAAAAGTATCGCGACCTCATGCGCGAGGCGGTCCCCGGGATCGAATTCCTGTGGGTGGTGGCGGATCACGAGGTGAACGTCCGCAGGATCCGGGAGAGAAAGGATTACGTTTCGGTCGAGTATTTCGAGAGCACCCTGCACTACTTCGAAAAGCCGCCGGAGCACACGAAGAAGATCGTCAACAACTCGGACGATTTCGAGATCATCCGGCAACTGATGTCCTATTATGGCTGACACTATGAAAAAGCTCGACCGCGCGCTCATCGAGCAGCTCATGTTCGGCACCGGCCGCGTGCGCCGCTTCACGCAGGACTCCCCGGTCCTGCCCGACGTCTGGATCGAGTACGCCAAGGGGCCGGGCGAGGAGGAAGAGCGCCTCACCGGCCCGGCCGAAACGAGAGACCCGTTCCCGCCCGTCAAGCTGCTGCTCACCCCGTGGCGCGAGAGCTTCGCCGGCGACATCCGCCTGGCGCTGCGCCAGCGGATCGCGAGCGAGCGCAAGACGCCGCAATGGCGGGCGCTCGGGCACGATCCCAAGGCGCCGGCGCGCATCATCTACAACCAGTCGACCGTCGCGGCCACGCTCTACTTCGAGGACCTCATCCGCTCCGTGCTCCCGATGACCGGCTGGTGGCATCAGCTCGACGACCTGTGGAACGTGGACGGGATCCAGAGCGAGCACGTTCAGGAGAAGCTGGCCGAGGCCGTCCAGGACCCGGAGCACCCGGCGCTCCTCGAGACCGGCGAGGGAAAAAACGAGCCCATCCGCCTCCCGCCCGCCCTGCTGTGGATGATGCGCGTCGCGGGCGCGCTGGCCCTGGTCCGCCGCGGCGACACGCTGCCGCAGGTCTTCTACGAGAAGGACGGCGTCTCCAAGGCCGCGATGGCCGACTGGAAAGTCCTCGTCCAGGCGATCGCCCAGCTGATCCGCGACATGAAGACGCCCGGCGAGGAGGCGAAGATCTATTCGGTCAGCCTCAACCGCGAGGCCACGCCCACGATCTCCCGCTCGATGCTGGCGGTCAAGGCGGACGCGGCGCGCCGCCTGTTCGACATCTCCTGCCGCGAGCTCGCCTGGGCGATCATCGACAGCGGCATCGACGCCCGCCATCCCGCCTTCCGTCTGCGTAAGGACGACAGCCCCTGCAACGACCCGTTCCGCGATGGCAGGAAGACCGCGAACAATACGCGCGTGGTCGAGACCTACGACTTCACGCAGGTCGAGGACATCCTCGACCCCGATGTCTCCGAGCCGCCCCCAGGGCTGGCCAAGCGCCTGAAGAAAGACCCGCAGCTCGCCAGGAAGCTCAACGTGCTCAAGAAGAGCCTGGCCGACGGCGCGTCGCTCGACTGGAAGCTCCTCGCCCCGCTCATACGCATCCCGCATGACAAGGATTACCGGGAGCCGAAATACGATCACGGAACCCACGTGGCCGGCATCCTGGCTGGCGACTGGCGGGCCGGAGATCCGGACGGCGTCCTCAAGAAGGATGACCTCAAGGGCGTCTGCCCCGACCTCCGCCTCTACGACCTGCGCGTGCTGGACGACAAGGGAGTGGGCGACGAGTTCGCGGTCATGGCCGCGCTGCAGTTCATCCGCCACCTCAACTCGACGAACGACTACGTGGCCGTGCACGGCGTGAACCTGAGCCTGTCGATCCCGCACGACATCTCGAATTACGCCTGCGGCCGCACGCCGGTCTGCGACGAGTGCGAGCGCGTGGTGAACTCGGGCGTGGTGGTGGTCGCCGCGGCGGGCAACCAGGGCTACCGCAAGTACACGACGCCGGACGGCACGACGCTCGAGGCCTACAACAGCATCAGCATCACGGACCCGGGCAACGCGGATCTTGTCATCACGGTCGGGTCCACCCACCGCTTCCGGCCGCACACGTACGGCGTGAGCTATTTCTCCAGCCGCGGGCCCACGGGCGACGGCCGCATCAAGCCCGACCTGGTGGCGCCGGGCGAGAAGATCACCGCGCCGCTGCCCAATGACATGTTCGGATTGAAGGACGGGACGAGCATGGCCGCGCCGCACGTCAGCGGCGTGGCGGCGATGCTCATGGCCCGCCACAACGAGCTGGTCGGCCGGCCGGCGCGCATCAAGCAGATCCTCTGCTCGACCGCCACGGACCTGGGGCGCGAGCGGTATTTTCAAGGAGCGGGCATGCTCGACGCACTCCGCGCCTTGCAATCAGTTTAAAGAAGGGAGACTGACATGCTGGTGCTGGAAGTCCTCCGGGCCAAGTTCGGCGACTCCCTCCTCCTCCACTTCGGCACGAAGGCGAAGCCTTGGCTTTCGGTGATCGATGGCGGCCCGCCCGGCGTCTGGGCCGACGCGCTGGAGCCGCGCCTCCAGCAGATCCGCGAGCAGCGCAAGCTCGCGGACGACAAGCCGCTCGAGATCGAGCTCGCGATGGTCAGCCACATCGACCGCGATCACATCGCCGGCATGCTGGAGATGGTGCAGGGAATGAAGGAGCTGAGCGACGCGCGGCAGCCGGCGCTCTGGAAGATCAAGCGCTTCTGGCACAACTCGTTCGACGACCTCCTGGACAACGACGACGTGACGGTCGGCGATTCCGCCTCGGCCATGAGCACGGCATCGCTCGGCGGATTGCTGCAACCCGCGGGCTCGCTGATCCTCGCGAGCGTGACCGAGGGGCGCGATCTGCGGAACCTGCTCGACGCCTTGAAGCTGGCCGGGAATCCCCCCTTCAAGGGGCTCGTCCGGGCCGGGCAGAAGCCGTTCGCGCTGGGCAACCTGAAGCTCACGGTCGTGTCCCCGAGCGAGAAGAACCTGCTCGCGCTGCAGAAGGACTGGAACCAGCACGTCAAGAAGATCCTCGAAAAGGAGGAAGAGGCCCGCGCCAAGGCTGCGGCGTTCGTGGACGGCTCGGTCTACAACCTTTCCAGCATCGTGGTGCTGGCCGAAGCCGACGGCAAGCGCATCCTCCTCACCGGCGACGGCCGCGGCGATCACACGCTCGCGGGCCTCGAAGAGGTGGGGCTGATGGATGGCGAGGGCCGCATCGAGCTGGACATCCTCAAGATGCCCCACCACGGCAGCGAGCGCAACGTCGACAAAACCTATTTCGAGAGGATCCGGGCGAAGCACTACGTCATCTCGGCGGACGGCAAGTTCGACAATCCTGACGTGAACACGCTCGCGATGATCTCCGCGGCGCGGCCGGACGACAAGTTCACGATCCACCTCACCTATCCGACGGACGACTTCAGCAAGCCGGCGATCGGGAAAAAGGTTGCCACGTTCCTCAAGAAGGAAACGGCGGCCGGCCGCAAGTACAAGGTGGAGACGCGCAAGCCGGACGAGCTGTCTTTTTCCATCAAGCTGGCTTGAGCAGCTCCTTCAAACCCCCGCTCCCGACCCCTGCAGCCCGAGGTGGCGCTCGAAGGGGAGGTAGGCGGGATCGCTGTGGAGCAGCGGCAGCTTCCAGTGGATGCAGAAGGTCGCGATCAGGCACTTGAGCTCGCACGGCACGGGCTCGCCCTTCTCGCGCAAGAGCCGCTGGTGCCCGGCGCTCTCGAGCACCAGGTCCAGCCCTCCGATGAGGAAGGTCCGGAACTGCAACAGCGACTTGCGCGCCGTCTCCTGCTCGTTCTCGTCCGCGAAGCCGCGCAGGACCTCGCCGATGATCAGGTCCGGCACCGCCAGGGACTCCTTTCCCAGCGCATTGTCCAGCCAGGTGCTCTGCGGTGTGAAGCGGCCCGCGAAGAAATCGATCCAGACCGAGGTGTCAACGACGACCGCCACGGCTCTTTCCTTTCTTCTCCGGCAGATCCGGCGTCTCCGGCGCAGCGGGCGCTTCCGGCTCCTGCCAGTGCAGCCTCCCCCAGAGCTTGCGCACGTCGGACTGCTCGTGGAGCTTGATCAGGGCGCGCAGCCCCGCCTCGACCAGGGCCTTTTTGGTCCGCACTCCGGTCAGGCGCCGGGCTTCCTCCACGAGATTCTCGTCCAGATCGATGTTGGTCAGCATGCCGCCTCCAAAACTGTACAGGGGAACCATGGCCCTGTACAACTCCGCCCCGTACCTCTTCGTTTCCCAGCCGCTCATATACAAAGAAGCTCTTCGCCTGTACATCTTCTCCATCCGCAGTCGCCCCTTCTGGGCTTTTCTGTACAAGCAGGCAGAGCCAATATACATCGGCAGGATGGCAATGTACAGAAGAAGAGGGTAATTATACATCCGAATGATCCACCACTCATTGCCGTCAATTGAAATGTGTATTCGCTAGGTCGGTTTGTACAAGCGCGGGGCAACACAATGCTTCCGTCGCCGGGCCAAGAGCGGCTAGACTCTCCGATCCGCGGGGTCACGGCGGCCCCGCACTCTCCGGAGAGAGACGCATGGAGTTCCAGGGCACCGAACGCTACTACCTCGACCCCGAGCTCGGGGCGATCGTCAACATGGCGCTGGTCATGGAGAAGCCGCTGATCCTCACCGGCGAGGCCGGCACCGGCAAGACCCAGCTCGGCTTCGAGGTGGCCAAGGCCCTGGGCATGCCCATCGAAACCCTGCGCTGCAAGTCCACGATCAAGGGCGAGGAGGCCTGCTACGTCCAGGATACGGTGCTGCGCCTGAACGACGCCCGCTTTGGCACTACCACGACGGGCCGCAACGTCGACAACTTCTTCGACTACGTGATCTGGGGACCCATCGGCCGCGCCTTCCGCAGCGACGAGCGGGTCGTGCTCCTCCTCGACGAGATCGACAAGACCGAGTCGGACATCCAGGACAACCTCCTCGACGTGCTCGAGGACTGCCAGTTCACGATCCGCGAGGTCAACCAGACCATCCAGGCGCGCAAGCGGCCGTTCATCCTCATCACTTCGAATGCCAAGCGCGAGCTCTCCGATCCGTTCCTGCGGCGCTGCTACTGCCATCACATCGCCTTCCCCACCCCGGAGCAGATGCGGGAGATCGTGAAGCTCCACTTCCCCGATCTGGACAAGGGGCTGCTGGATGCGTCGCTCGGCATCTTCTACGAGCTGCGGCAGAAGGGTTTCGAGAAGCCGCCCGCCACGAGCGAGCTGCTCAACTGGCTGAGCGCGCTCCAGCACTCGAAGATCACGCCGGAGCGGCTGAACATCCCCTACGTCGGCACCCTGCTCAAGCGCACCGAGGACATCCTCGCCTACCGCGGCGGCTCCAAGCGGCTCAAGGTGCACTGAGGAAACATGCCCTTCACCGGGTTCCTCTACCGCCTGCGGGAGTACGGAGTGCCGGTCAGCACGACCGACGCGATCGACTTCTACAAGGGATTGGAGCGGGGGTTGGCGCCCGACCTGGAGACGCTCTTCGTGTTCGCCCGGCTGTCGTTCGTGCGGCGGGTGGAGCACATGGATGCCTTCGAGCGGGCGTTCCTCTTCCACTTCTACGGCATCGACGTGCCCCGGGTCGCCGAGGGGGACCCGGAGCTGCTCAACACGCCGCAGTTCCGCGAGTGGCTCAAGCAGGCGGTCCGCAACCGCGAGCTGCCGCCGCAGGCGCTCTGGACCACGTCGCCGGAAGAGCTGATGAAACGTTTCTGGGAGACGCTCCGCAAGCAGATGGAGGCCCACCAGGGAGGCAGCAAATGGGTCGGCACCGGCGGCAACTCTCCCTTCGGCCATTCCGGCAGCGCGAAGGGGGGCGTGCGCGTCGGCGGACCCGGGGGCAACCGCTCCGCCCTGAAGGTGATCGGCGAGCGCCGCTACGTCGAGTACTCCGAAACCACGGCCCTGAGCGGCGCCAACCTCTCCCAGGCCCTGGCATCGCTCAAGAAGCTCGCGCCCGCCGGCCCCCGCGACGAGCTGGACCTGGACGAGACCATCTATCAGAGCGCCAGGAACGGCGGCGAGATCGACCTCGTCTTCCGCCGCGGCCTCCTGGACCGCATCGAGGTCGTGCTGCTGATCGACAACGGCGGCAGCTCCATGCTCCCGTTCGTCGATCACACCCGGCTGCTCTTCGCCAAGGTGCGGGACCGCTTCAAGCGCTGCGACACGTACTTCTTCCACAACACGGTCTACGGCGCCGTCTACAAGGACTTCCGGCGCCGCGATCCGCTGCCCACGCAGGTCCTGTTGCAGCGCAATCCGGAGACGCGCCTTCTGTTTGTGGGCGACGCCTCCATGGCGCCCGAGGAGCTGATCTGGTCGCGCGGCGCCATCACCTGGGGCGATGAGGACGAGGAGGCGAGCCTGGTCTGGCTGCAGCGCCTGCGCGACCGGTTCCGCCACTCGGTGTGGCTCAACCCGATCCCCAAGGAGGATTGGAAGGGGGCTTACGGCGGCACCACGATCCGCCGCATCGGCGAGGTCTTCCAGATGGAGGATCTCACCCTGGGGGGAATCCGGCGCGCCGTCGAGCATTTGAATGGAAAATAAAAAAGGCTCCGGGGACCGCCGTCCGCCGGAGCTTTATTGAGGGTGGAGGGAGTTGGTGTCCGTCCTCAACTTGCATCCTAGGCGGCCAACCTTACAGCCAGCATTAAGGGGACGGCGCGCCTCTGCAGGCCAGGAGGGCCGCGGAGGCCGCCGCGAGCTCGTGCTCCAGACGGTCCAGGAGCTCACCGATGCCGCCGATACTGTCGAACCGCCCGTCGTTGACGCTCTCCTCCACCTCGCCGCTTACCGACGCCACCCGCAGCGCTCCGAGCTGGGCGCTGCCCCCCTTGAGGGTATGGGCCACAAGCAACAGCTCCTGCCGGTCGCCGCGCGCGAGCGCGCCCCGCATCCGCTCTACGCGCCGCGGCCCCTCCGCCACGAAGCTGTCCACGATCGGCGAGACGACGTCGCATCCGCTGAGCCGCTGCAGCTCCAGCAGCCGTTCGACGTAGACGGGGTCCAGCACCGGGTCCGGCTCCCCGGCGGGAGCGGCCGCGCTGGGCGGCTCGGTGCGCAAGAGCGCGGCGCGCAGGTCTTCCAGGAGAATCGGCTTGCTCAGATAGTCCTCCATTCCAGCCGCCAGGCAGGCGTCCCGGTCGGCGCGCAGCACGTTGGCCGTGATGGCGATGATGTGAGGCCGCTTCCCCCGGGGCGGGTCGGCGGTGATGCGCCGGGCCGTCTCCAGCCCGTCCATCTCGGGCATCTGCACATCCATCAGGATCACGTCGTAGTCCTGGCGGCGGAGCGCGGCCAGCACCTCGATGCCGTTGGCCGCGAGGTCGGCCTTGTAGCCCAGACGCTCCAGGAGGAGCAGCGCCACCCTCTGGTTCACGGAGTTGTCCTCGGCCAGCAGGATTCGCAGGGGACAACCTGCTCCCGGCGGGACCGCGCTCGTATCCTGGACGCAGGGAGCGGCCTCGATCTCCGGCACGTCCGCCTCGACGGCCTGCGCCCGCTCCTTCATCGGGAGAGGGAAAGCCCTCTCCCGGCGGCGCAGGGCGCGCCGGACCAGGCCCAGAAACCAGACGTGCGGCTCCACCGACGTATTCCTCCGTATTGAAGATGAGACTACTCCCGGCACCCTCCTGCGTCAAACTCCGGTTTGTGGTAAAAAGCACGCCTTGTCATGACCCGCAAAGAAAAGGCGCGCGGCATCCAGGAGATCCTCGAGGGGCTCTATCCCACGGTGGACATCCCGCTCGCCCACGCGGACCCGTTCACGCTGCTCGTGGCGGTGGTGCTCTCGGCGCAGACCACGGACAAGCTGGTCAACCAGGTGACGCCGGACCTGTTCGCCCGCGCCTCGACTGCCGAGCAGATGGCGGCGCTGCCGGTCGAGGAGATCCAGCACCGGATCCGGCGCATCGGCCTGACCGCGGGCAAGGCGAAGAACCTGAAGCGGCTGTCGGAGATCCTGGTCGCCGAGCATGGCGGCCGGGTGCCGCGCACGTTCGCGGAGTTGGAGGCGCTGCCCGGGGTGGGGCACAAGACGGCGTCGGTGGTGCTCAACCAGGCGTTCGGCCTGCCGGCTTTTCCGGTGGACACGCACATCCACCGGCTCGCCGCGCGCTGGGGGCTGTCGAGCGGCAGGAACGTGGAGCAGACCGAGCGCGATCTCAAGCGCGTCTTCCCCGAGGAGAGCTGGGGCAAGGTCCACCTCCAGATCATCTACTTCGGCCGCGAGCACTGCCCCGCCCTGTACCACGACCTCGACGCCTGCCCCATCTGCTCCTGGACCGCCTCGGGGAAGCGCAAGCGCGAGGAGCTGGCAAGGAATCGGGGGATGCGGCGGCGCGGCTCCCTTCCGCAGACGGGTTGACGTACAATCTCACGCGTTAAAAAAAGAGGAGGTGTGGGATGCGATTCCTGGAACGCTACATCGAACCGATTTACGCTCTCTTCCGCATCATGTTCGGCCTGCTCTTCGCGTCGCACGGCGCCCAGAAGCTCTTCGGCATGTTCGGCGGCGTCGACGGCCAGGGCATGAAGCTGGGCCCCGATGCCGGGCTGGGGTACGTCGCGGGATGGATCGAGCTCGTGACGGGCCTGCTGATCGCGATCGGCCTGTTCACCGGCATCGCCGCCTTCCTCGCCAGCGGCACCATGGCGGCGGCTTATTTCATCGGGCACGCGTCGGGCGGCTTCTGGCCGGTGGTGAACAAGGGCGAGTTGGCGGTGCTCTACTGCTTCGCGTTCCTCTACATGGCGGCCCGGGGATCCGGGCGCTACAGCGTCGATGGCATGAGGAGGCCGGTCCCCGGCCCAGGCCCCGGCCCATCTGCCCGACGCTGAAGTTGACGACGGCCCGTCGCAAGCTGACGGCGGGCCGTCGCCGCCTTGACCGGAGATCTTCTCATCTCAGGGCTCCGCCTGCAGAAGGACGGTGATCGTCTCCCCCGGCCGTTCCAGGATGCCCTCTCCCATCACGACGAACTTCCCGTCCGCGAAGACGTTGATCTTCACTACCCCCAAGGGGACGGCCTGCACGAGGAAGCTCCCCTCGGCGTCGGTCGAGGTCTCCTGCCCGAACCGCGAGTCCGCGGAGCTCCCCAGGAGGACCCGGGCTCCCGCGAGAGGGCTCTCCCCAAGCCGCACCGTCCCCTTGACCCTTCCAGTCCCTTCCTGGCCCCGCACCGGGGCGAGAAAAAGGCCCAAAGCCACGATGGCCACGATGGCCACGATGATCCCGTTTCGCAAACCTTTCATCCCGGCTCCCTTCGCGCGCCTCAGCGCAGCTCGTTCGCCCACGCGAGCACGTTGGCCGCGTAGTTGCGCATGTTGATGTTGAGGGCCTCGAACCCGAATCCAGCCAGGTAGTAATCGAGAGGAATGGTGGAATAGATGACCGTCCCCCGTCCGTAGCCGTACGAGTACAGCACCAGGTGCTGCGGGTTCGAGGTGCTCAGGATACCCGCCGCTCCAGCGGGTATGGTGGTCGACAGCACATAGCCATGGCTGGAAGAGTTCCCATTGTCGAGCGAGGCGTCGGTCAGGATCCCGCCAGGGCCGTCGGTCACCCGGGTGGAGCCGTCGACGATCTGGATGTCGCTCGCGTGCGAGAAGTCCCGGACGATGGTGCCGGGCGAGCCCGGTAGGACGCTCGCGGCGGCGCTCACGTTGCGGTCGTGAAGGATCAGGACGCCGCCGTTCTCGACGAAGCTGAATATCTTCGCCAGGTTCGCGGTGTAGATCGGCGAGAACCAGAAGTTGTTCGGGTTCTGGACGAACAGGATGTCGAACCGGCTGAGATCGGCGGTGTCGAGGTCCCCCACGTCGACGGCGTCGAAGCCGGCGATCTCGATCGGCGCCACCTGGGCGGGGCTGCCTTCATTCCAGGCGAGGTCGTAATAGCCTACGACCGCCCCGGAGCGGAGGCCGACGTCGCCGAAGTCCGTGACGCCGCCCGGCACGGGCTCCTTCGGATCGGACCGGCCGCTCAGGACCTCGCCGGCCACGGTTGCAGAGGCCGAGACGCTGATGGCCCCCTGGATGGTCGGCAGACCCGCGATCGAGAAGGTGCCGTCCGCCGCCGTCGCCCCGGACAGGCCGGTGTCGGCCGTTACCGTTGCCCCGGCGACCGGGTTCCCCTCTTCGTCGACGACCCGGCCGGCCGCGGTCGTCAGCGGGTCGGGTATGACATCGATCACCACGTCGGCCGCGACTCCGACGTTGCCGCCCAGGTCGAGGGCGCGCGCTCCCAGGGTGAGAGTCGGCGCTCCCGTGGGGACCGTGAGCGTGAACTGGTAGGGCGCCGCCGAGTCGGTGGAGACCACCTGTCCGCCGGCCAGGAGCTCGACGACCGCGACGGTCACGTCATCCGTGGCATCGACCGACACGGAGAGGACCGTCCCCCCGATCGCCGCGCTCCCCGCCGTGGGAGAGGTGATCCGGACGCTCGGGGGCTCGCCCGCGACGTCCTGGTCCAGGTACTGGCCGATGTAGAGGCGCGTCTGGCCGCTCGTCCCGTTCTCGGCGATGTCGAGCGCGGCGGTCAGGTAAACGTAGGCACCATCGACCGCGATGCCGGTGCCGTTGTCGTCCCGGAAGCCCGCGAAGTTGAGGATGGTCCTCACCAAAGCGTTGGCGGGGGCGGAGACGTCGATGATCGGCACTCCGTTGACGAAGAAGACGTCGGCACCGAAGGCGAAGCCGTTGACGACGGCCACGTCCGTCAGCATGCCGCCTTCGGGCAGAGACGTCCTGGAGAGGATGGCGGGGGCGGCCGGATCGGTGACGTCGACCGTGGTGAAGCTGCCCGAGAAGTCGGCCACGTACGCGGTGTCGCCCTGGACGACCACGTCCCTGGCGTCGCCGGTGGCCACGCTGCCGAGCAGCGCCGGAAGAGCCGGATCCGACACGTCGACCAGCCGCACGCCGGCGCTCTGATCCGCCACCACGGCAAGCCCCCGCTCCTGCGCCACGTCGACACCCCGGGCGTAGCTGCCGGTGCTCACCGTGCCGAGGATCTGCGGCGCCGCCGGGTCGGTGACGTCGATCACGTGGAGGCCGGAAGCGCCGTCGGCCACGTAGGCCAGGGGGCCGCGCACCACGACGTCCTGCGCGTTGCCCGGAGTGTCCACGGAGCCGAGGACGACCGGGGCTGCCGGGTCGCCGACGTCCAGGATCTGGAGACCCGAGGCGCCGTCGGCCACGTAAGCGCGATCGCCCTCGACCACGACGTCGTTGGCGTTGCCGACCGTATCGCGCTCTCCGGCGATCACCGGAGCGTTCCGGTTCGACACGTCCACGACGACGAGCCCGGCCGCACCGGCCGCGACATAGGCGAAGCTCCCGCTCACGTCGACGTTGTTCGCATAGCCGGGGATGTCGAGGAACGACAGCGCCGTGGGAGCGAAGGTCCTCACGATGCCGCCGGCCTGGGCGGAGCGGCCGCCGTTGCTGGCCGTGACGGTGCAGGAGCCCGTCGTTCCGGCGAACACCCGCCCGCTCTCGGAACCGAAGCTGCAGACCCCCAGGTTGCTGGACTGATAGCTCGTGCCCCGCGCCGTCGAGGTCAGGTCGAGCTCGAAGCCGTCGATCAGGCGGCCCACGACCTCGAGCTGCCGTGAGGCCTCTGGGAGGATCGTGTTGAAGGTCAGGACGAAAGAGCCCGGCACGATCTGCAGGGACTGCAGCGCCTGGGCGAGGTTGTAGCTGGCGGGGTCCGTGGGATCGCTCCCCGTCGTGACCTCCAGGCGGTCGCGCAGGCCGTCCCCATCGGTGTCGGCAAGCAAGGGGTTGGTCGCGAAACCATCGGCGCCGGCCGCCACCTCCTCGCCGTCGAGGATGCCGTCGCCGTCGCTGTCGGCGTTCCGGAGCCCGGTGCCGAATTCGGCCAGCTCCTGGCGGTTCGTGAGGCCGTCGGCGTCGAGGTCCTCTAGCGCGTCTATAGGATCGTTGGGGTTCAGCCCGTTGGCCAGCTCGAGATCGTCGGCGAGCCCGTCGCCGTCGGAGTCTCCCGAGACCGAGACATCGATCAGGATGGCTCCGAGGATCGCTTCGTGAAGGGCCGTGACCAGCACGCGTCCGCTGGCGACGGCCGTGACCAGACCCTGGGGGCTGACGGTGGCAACGCGTGGATCGGTAGTCGTATAGACCGTGCCTGTCGAGGTCACGTTCGCGGTGGAGCCGTTCGTGAAGGTGGCGGTCGCGGCGAGCTGGACCGTCTGCCCTACCGTGGTCAGGGAGGCCGCCGGCGCCGAGACCGAGATGCGGAGCGGGGTCGGAGCCGCAACGCCGAGCACGACTTTCGGGATGCCGCTCACCCGGTTGGTGCGGACCTCGAAGAAGTCCGAGGAGCCGCTGAGGGTGCGGCCGTTGCTCACGCAGGTGACCCTGGCGCGGACCGGCCCCATGTTGGACGGGATGTTGGGCAGCTCCCAGGTGCCGTCGGCCCGGACGAAGGAGGTCTGATTGAGGACGCTGACGCTGCAGCTCCCCTCCGGGAGGGACTGCGCGGGCGCGCCGGCCGCGAGAGCCGCCGTGACGAGCAGAGCAAGACCGACTCTCAGCATGCCGCTCCTCCTTCCTTCCTCATGGCCGAACATACAGGGGGATCCTCGCGGTGGGATCAGCAGGAAGGGTCGCGTCTCCGCAACGCCCTCCTGGCGTGAAGTCCAGGGTCACCTTGCTGTGCCAGCACAACACGGTTCCAAATGGATAGGCATTTTGGCGGAAGTTGGCCCGCGGGACCGGAGCCTGCTGCACCTGGTTGACAAGGCGGCCGTTCCTGTACTCGAAGTACGTCGGGTATGGCTGCGCCACGATCACAGGGCTCGTCCCGCGGTCGAACCAGAACTCGATCTTCGAGCCGATGTCCTCCCAGAAGACAGGCGGGACGGTCTGCGGGAGCTCCTTGCTCATCAGGACATTGAAGGCGCTGACGGCGCCCGCGTCGGGGCTCCCGTCGTTGATCAAGGAGGCGTGGTGATAGTCCGAAAAGTGAAGCCCGTTGGCCGGTCCCGCCTGTCCGGGGAAGATGCCCAGGAACCCCGCGACTGATCCGCACGGGTTCTTGGTATGGCCAATCCGCACTTCGGCGCGCAGGATGGTGGGCGCCTCCTTGAACCCGCGGCCGTCAGCGCGAAACTTGATCTGGAAATGGTTCCACAGCTTGTAGAAGGTGACACTGTCGGCGAACTGAGAAACCTTGTCATAGGAAATGCGATCCCCCTCGCGGAAATCGCCGCCCGGGATGACCGTGAAGGGATTTGGATTGGGGGCATACTTGAACATCCAGTTGAGGATGTACTCCCGGTCCAACAGGGTCAAGTTGTTGCCTTCGATGCTCGTGGAGCCATGCGAAATTGACGCGATGAACAAGTTGCAGTCCAGCGCGCTAGGGACGGGAGGTCCCTCACGGCGCAGGTCTCTCTCCACCCGAGGCGCGGCCCCGCCGAGCGGCACCCCGTCGCTGTCGATCCAACCGATCAGGATCACGTCGTCCGTGCGGATACCGACCTCGATCTTCCTCTTTTCTTCGCTGCGGCCTCCGCCCTTGAAGTCGACGGCGACCTTGAACTCCAGCTCCCCGGCCTGGGACTTGATATCTCCGACGTTCCATTCGGAAGCGTCGGCTGAAGGCGGCGGCGGCGTGTATTCGGACGCTCCCGGGCCGGTCACGCTCCAGGTGTAGCGCAGGACCTCGGCTTCCGCAGGCGAGACCGCGGCCCTGAGCTTGAGATTGTCCGAGGTGGAGGGCTCCGAGCCGCCATAGACCAGGGGAAAGAGGAGAGGGATGTAGATCTCGGTTTCGGGATTGTCCTGATCGATGTAATCGGCCTTGATCTCGACCTCGGGAACGATGACCTCGATCTGGTCCTGGTCGGTGGCTCCGGTGGTCGTGCAGGTCAGCGTGACCGTGGCCATCGCCTTGCCGGACGCGGCTCCGGTCGCGACCGTGTCGCACCGGCCGGAATTGGGGCAGAGGCCCGAGCCGGAAGGATTGAGCGTGGCGATCCCGGGCCCGTCGATCGACCAGGAGTACTCCACGTCGTCGGACGGAGACCCCGCGGCTTCGATCATGAACGTCTGCTCCTTGCCCACCACCACCGGGGCCGGGGTCGTGATGCGCACGTCGACCGTGACCGCCGCTCCCCTTCCGGACGGAGGCGCGCCGCAGTGCCAGCCCGCCTCCAGGATGCCGAAGCCGGGGTCCGACTTCACCACCAGGCCGTCCTCGCTGACCGTGCCGGTGCCGATCGCCACGAACTCCCCGATGTCGTGATCGAACGAGAACAGCTCCGTCACCGTGCCGGGCGCCAGGGCGTTGACGTTGGGCAGCGTGAGCTTCGCAGGCGGATTGAACAGCGCGCCGGCCGGCTGCACCGTCACGATCAGGCGCGGCTGCATCCCCGCGCCCGGCGGCATCGGGATGCGGTCGGCGTGGACCGCGGTGACGCTCACGACGCCGCTCTTGCTGCCGCTCGGAAACGTGACCGTTCCCGGCGCGATCTCCAGCGCGAAGCCGGGGACCTCGGGCAACGTCACCGTCCCGCCCCGGGTCTCGTCGACGTAGACGCCGTTCGGCAGGTCGAGGGGCAGGATGTAGATCGGCCGCGGCAGGGTGTTGTCCACCCCGGCGAGGGCGAACATCTCGTATTCGAGGCTCGCCCAATGCCCCGGCCGCACCGTGGTGCTGGCGTCGGCGATCAGGAACACCTGGCCCACGGGAACGCCCGCCAGCCGGAACTGGCCCTCCCCGTCCGTCACGGTGGTGAGGACGGAGCCGCGCAGGCGCATCGTCACTCCCGGCACCGCGACGCCTTGATTGTCCAGCACGACCCCGGAGATCCGGGTCTGCGCCGGATCGCCGATCGGGAACCCGGAAGCCTTGAAGACCGCGGGAGGAGTCGCGAGGCCGTCGAAGGCCGCCTCCACCCGGTTGTTGTCCAGACCCGCTTCAGGGCCGAGGATGAGGCGCGCCGAGGCAAGGCCGCTCTCGTCGGTCTCGACGATCGCGCTGTCCGCTCCCGCCGTCCCGGCGAAACCTCCCTCGCCCCGGGTGACGCGGAAAGTGACCGGCACTCCGGGCACCGGGTTGTGGCCCGCATCCGTGACCACGGCGAACAGGGGCCTGGAGATCTCCGACCCTACGGCTCCGCGCTGGTTGTCTCCGGAGGCGACGTCGATCGCTGACGGAGCGGCGGTCAGGGCCGTTGCGAGGAAGCTCACCTCCCCCGCGACGCCCACCACCGTCGCCCGCACCCGGTTGACTCCCCTGCCGGCCCGGCTCCCGATCGTCCAGCGGATGGCGGCCCGGCCCTGCGGACCGGTCTGCACGACGGCGGCGCGCTCGCCTCCTGCGAGCGTTCCGTTCCCTTGCACGACGCGGAAGACGACCTGGGCGCCGGGCAACGCCTGGCCGGCGGCATCGACGACTTCCACGACCAGCGGCTCGGGCAGCTCCGTGGAGACCGCCGCCGACTGCCCATCCCCGGAAACGGCCCGGACCGAGGGCACGCCGATCCGCTCCTCGAACATGACGTAGACCTTCGCGGAGGCCTGATTGCCCGCCCGGTCCATCGCCACGGCGGTCAGGAGATTGGCACCCGGCTGGAGCGGGACGCCGGCCGCCACGAAGCTGCGGTTCTCGACGCTCGCCGCAATTCCATTGACGGTTACGGTCGCGTGCGTCTCACTCACCGTGCCGATCGTCAGGTCGTTCACGAGCCCGGTCACCGTCACCGTGGGGGCCGACAGCACCGCGCCTTCGGCAGGGAAAGTCACGCTCACGCCCGGCGCCGTCGTGTCGGCGATGACCCGGACCGTGGCCGTGCCGACGTTGCCGGAGCCATCCTCCGCCACCGCGACCAGCTCGTTGACGCCGTCGTGCAGGCCCAGGACGTCGATGGTGAAGGTCTCCCCGTTGACCCGGGCCTCGACGCCGTTGACCCGGACGGAAAGCGCCCCGGGCGACACGGTGCCGGCCACCCGCACGGAAGCCACTCCGGTCAGGAAATCCGGCTGCGGCTCGGTAAAGGCGATCTCCAGGGGAAATGCGAGGGCGAAGGAGAAGATGGCCTCCGCCATGTTTCCGCGCTGGTCGCCGACCCGGGCCGAGACGGCATGAGTGCCGCGCCCGAGCACCGGAGGCTCGCAGGCGGCAGCCGAGGGTCCGATCTCGCAGGAGCCCGTCACGTCGACCCCGTCGATCAGCACGCGGAGGGAGCCGAGGGCGATCCCGCTGCGGGGATCGGCGTACTCGACGCGCAACGCGGGGGTGGCGTCGCCGAAGATCAAAGGAGTGTCGGGGGAGGTGATCGACAGGGCCGGCGCCTCCTGGTCGAGGACGGTTTCAAAAGTAAAGCTCGCCGAGGCGGCATGGCCGGCCAGGTCCCGGACCTCCGCCCTCAGCGCGTGGAAACCGGCATCGAGAAGGGGCGTCTGGCAAGTGGCGGATGCCCCATCCCGGGAGCAGCCGGCGAGCTCGGTCCCGTCGAGGGAGATCCGCAGCGTACCCAGGTCGATACCCGAGGTGGAATCGCCGTAGCCCACCCGGACGGAAAGCCTCTCCACGTCGGTCAGGACGGGCTTCGAAGGCTCTTGAATGGCCAGGGCAGGCCTCTCCGTGTCTACCTTGAAATGGAGGGTGGCGCTCGCCGGGTTGCCCGCATGGTCCCGCGCGGAAAGCTGGGCGGAGTGGGGCCCTTGTGCCAGAGGGGAGGACAGCTCCAGCGCGAGGGTCGGGAGATCCACCTCCGCCTCTCCGGTCCGGTCCTGGCCATCGAGCACCAGACGGACGCTGGCCGGATCGACGCCCGATCCGGAATCGGAAACGACCGCAGTGATCGTGGGGGTCGCGCTGAGCAGGAGGCTCGCATCGGCCGGCGTAAGGAAGGCGGCGGACGGAGCCTCCGTGTCCGGCACGGAGCCATTCCGCCCCTGGATGACCAGGTGTAAACCGCTTCCAGGAGCGCTGCGGACCTCTACCTCCAGCTTGTTGTCAGGCTTCAGGGTCACGTCGCGATCGAGCGTCGCGACACCCTGGTTGAAGTCGCTTTCCTTGAGGACGATGGCGCCGTTGAGCTTGACGACCGCGCTCGTGACGCGTTTGAACTGCTGGCCGGCGCCGCCGTTGTCGAGGTGAAGGACGTACGTGGCCGCGGGGTCGGCCGGAAAGCTCCGGACGACGTTGACCGGCTTGCCGTTGTTCCGTACGAAGGCTTCGGGCCCGAAGACGTTGAACGTTGCGGCGGCTGCCTCTCCGGGGAGCACACAGAGGATCAGCGCAAGAATCCGCCAGGCGTTCGTCAGCCGCATGAACCCGCTCCTTTCGAAAACGGCTGGAACGCCAACCGTTCATGAGGAGTGCCCAGGAGCTGAAAACGTTTCTGCAGGATTTAGCCAAATATCAGAACGGCTGGACCGCTTCCTTCAGGCGCGTCTCCCGGTCGCCGCCCGCGCTTGGCCCGCCAAGAAGATAGAGTAGGGCGCCAATGACCGGACACTGCATCGTCTGCGGACTCGGGGACGTCGGGTACCGGGTGGTCGAGCTGCTCCACCGCCTGGGCGAAGAGGTCGTGGTCGTCACGCTCCAGGCGCGGGACGAGCGGCGGCGGATCGCGGAGTCCCTCGGCGTCCGGATCATGATCGGCGACGCCCGGGTCGACCAGGTCCTCGAAGAGGCTGGGCTCGCCACGGCCAGGCTGCTCATCGCCGTCACCGACCTGGACCTGGTCAACATCGAGGCCGCCCTGGACGCCCGGCGCATGCGGCCGGACATGCCCGTGGTGATCCGCCTCTTCGATCAGGGCCTGGCGCGCCAGCTCGAGGGCACGTTCGACCTCCAGCGGGCGCTCGGCATGTCCACCCTGGCAGCTCCCAGCTTCGCCGCCGCCGCTCTCGGAGAGGCGGTCCTGGGCACCTTCTCCTTCCAGGGCACCTCGTTCGTCGTGGGCCGGGCGAGCGGCGGCCCTCCCCCGGGCCTGATCCCCCTGGCGGACGGCCTGCTGCTGGGCCGCAAGGAGGATTGGGACCGCGCCTTCAGCTCGCCCCGGATGATCGGTGACAAGCGCGCCGACAAGCGAGGCGGCGAGCGCGTGCCCCTCCTGCGCCGGATCGGCCAGGGCCTGTCCCGCCTCGCCGCCTCCTGGAAAGGGGAGCCGCTCTCTCTGCGGGTGCTGGTCCTGAGCCTCTGCGCCGTGATCCCATTGACCATCGCGGTGTTCTACGGCCTGAGCCGCTCGCTGGTGGATGCGCTCTTCCTCACGATCGCGAACCTGCACGGCGAGGTCGTGCTACCCGACCAGGTCGGCCCCGAGATCAAGCTGTACGAGGTTCTTCTCATGATCCTCGGCTCGATCACCCTGGCCACGCTGTACTCGATGCTCACCGACTACCTGGTGGGCTCCCGCCTGCGCAAGCTCCTCGGCAGCCAGCCGATGCCCGAGCACGGGCACGTCGTGGTGGTGGGGATGGGAAACGTAGGCTTGCGCGTCGTCCGCGAGCTGACCGCCGTCGGGGTGCCGGTGGTCGCCGTCGATGCCGATCCGGACCGGCCATTTCTCGCCGACGTGCGGTCCAGCGCCACGGTGGTGGTCGGCGACGCGCGCCTGAACGACACGCTCCTGCGGGCCGGTATCGCCCACGCCCGGGCGGTGATCGCAGTCACCGACGATGACGCCGTCAACCTCGGAATCGGTCTCGCCGCCCGCCAGTCGAGCCCCGGCATCCGCACGGTCGTGCGCCTGTTCGACGCCGACTTCGCCCGCAAGGTCGAGAGCACGCTGGGCATCGACGTGGCCCTGGGAGCCTCGAGCATCGCGGCGCCCACCTTCGTGTCTTCGGCCCTCTTTCCGGGAGTGGTCAAGGCCTTTCTCGTCCAGGACCGGCTGCTCGTGCTGCAAAAGAGAAAGGCCGGCGCCGAGTGGGCGGGACGCAAGCCGTCCGAATTGTCCGGAGTCCGGATCTTGATGCGCGACGAGGAACGCCCCCTTGCGGCCGAGGAGGAAGTCCTTACGGTCCTCTGGAGGAAACTGGCCCGCCCCTGGGGCGGGGCGCTAAGCTAGACTATGGCCCGGCGGTCACCTGATCGCCGAGGAGCGATCGGAGTGGATCGGATTATTGAGGAGCATCGAAAAGAACTGTCCCGTCTTTGTGCCCAACACCGGGTGCGGCGGCTGGAGGTCTTTGGATCGGCTGCGACAGGGCGGTTCAATCCTGAGTCGAGCGACCTCGACTTCCTGGTCGAGCTCGAGCCCGGAAGCCATGGCGAGCTCGCGGACCGCTATCTCGGGCTTCTCACGGACCTTGAGAGGCTGTTCGGGCGCCCCATCGACCTTCTGATGCCGGCAGCGGTCAATAACCCCTACTTTCTCAAGCAGATCGAGAGCTCGCGCACCCTACTCTATGCGGCTTGAAGCAAAGACACTTCTCTATGACATACGTAAGGCCGCCAGGCTCATTGGCGACTTCACTGCAGGGCGCAGCTTCGATGGTTACGACCTCGACCCAATGCTGCGCTCAGCTGTCGAGCGACAGTTCGAGATTATTGGAGAGGCCCTCAACAAGCTCTCCAAGCTAGATCCGGCCATCGCCTCTCAGGTCCCTGAGTACCAGAAGATCATTTCCTTTCGGAATGCCCTGATCCACGGCTACGCAGCCGTCCAGAATGAGGTCGTATGGGGTGTCATGGAGACTAAGCTTCCAGGATTGCTGGCGGCGGTCGAGGGGCTGCTTGGGGAAGAGGACTCTTAGCTCTCTGCCTGCCGTAGCAGGTGGACCTTCCAGCTTTCCGGCAGAACCTCTACATCGAGGGCCCGCGTCAGGACGTCGTCGTCCCGCTCCCCCAGAAACAGGCGGTTGACGTCGTCCACAGTCACGAGGTGCGGGTCCTCTCCGAGCAACTCGAAGGAATCTCCGGCCTCTACGCTACCCTCTCGCATCGGGATCGAAAATCGGGCGAGAGGTGTCTAAGTGGATAGACGGTGGGTGCTTGCCACCACGCCCACCATGGGAGGAGCCGCCATGTCGAGGAGAAAAGACAAGCTGCCGCGCCTTGAGGTTGCATCCCCTTGCCCCAGTTCCTGGGACGCGATGCACGGCGACGGACGCAGGCGCCATTGCCTGAAGTGCGACAAGCCCGTGTACGACTTCGCGCAGCTCTCGCCGCGCGAGATCGCCGGCGTGATCGAGGCCAGCCAGGGTAAGCTCTGCGCCCGCCTGACGCGCGACGGCTCGGGACGGCTCCTCACCCTGGAGCCTCCGGTCACGGCGGATCCGCTCCCCTCCCGGCGCGTGTCGCCGCTCGCGACGGCTGTGGTCACGGCCGTTCTCGGGCTCAGCGGAACCGCATGGACCAATCCGGCCACCACAGTCTCGCCAGCGGCGGAACAGGGAACCGGGGAGCGGCCCGAAGGCAACCGGCCGCAGCGGGCCGGCAATGCCGGCAGCTCCCTGAGCGGCACGCTTACCAACGAAGCCGGAGAGCCGGTCCCCGATGCCGAGATCAAGCTCTACAACCAGCTCGACCGGCAGGAGCGCGTCCGACGGACGGACGCCGACGGCAGGTTTTCCTTCGCTTCCATAACGGCTGGGATCTATGAGCTCCAAGCCTCGGCCGGCGGGCACGACGCGGCACAGCAGGGGAACATCCTGCTCTCGGCCGGAGAGAAGCGCCAGATCGGGCTGACCGTGCCGTCCGATGTGTGGGAAAGCATCGTCGCCGGACGCGAATCCGCGGGCGTGGTTCTCGGCGGCGCGATCGCCATCACCATGGAGCCGATGCACAAGCTCTACGAAGAGACCAGCCTGGTCGTCCTCGGCGTCGCCGGAAAGTCGGTCACCGTGCGGCAGCAGGACTACACCTGGGAGGTGCGGACCGAGGTCGTCGTCTCGTCGGTCCTCAAGGGCGACACCCGGGAACGGGTGATCTCCGTCTACCACGATCAAATGCCGGACGAGGACCCGGCGAGCCGCTTGCAGCCCGGCAACAACGTACTGCTCTTCGTCAACCCCCGGGAGGCGGAGAACGGCCGGGGCTCGGACGGCTACGTCGCGGCGGATGCGCTATTCGGTCTCCGGGAGCTGCCCGATGCCAAGGTCGCAGCCTACGAGGAGCGGATCGAGGCGCTGGCGCAGATCCCGGAGAGCGGCGCAGCCCGCCCCGCGGAGCTCCTGGAATGGCTGGTGGCGACCACCGAAGACCCGGCGACCCGCAAAGAGGCGATCTTCGAGCTGCGCGAAGCGGTCCGGCAGCTGGAGTACCAGGCCGAGCAGCGCAAGATCCCGTGGACCTTTACGCGCAGAGCTTGCAGGACGTGTTCGCCGATTTTCTCAGCACCGGCGGCAAGCCCGAGCGCGAGGTGAGTCCGGTGATCCTCGCCGCGTTCCTCACCGACGCGCACCGGGAGCGCCTGGCCACGGCGCTGCTGCGCACGCCGCAAGTCGAGGATGCCGACCTCGACCTCTATGATCTGGTCCGTCCGTGGCACGACGACCGGCTGCTGCCCTGGCTGATCGGCCAGCTCGAGACCGCGGAGCTGTCGGGCTGGACAGGCCAGCGCCTGATCACGACAATCGCCGAGGCGCTGGACGATACGGACCTTGCGAACCTCCTGGCGACGGGCGCAGCGCAGCTCAGGAATCTCGAGGAGCAGCTCTACAACGCATCCGAAGACACCGAGCGGCAGCGCCTCGGCAGGCAAGTGGAGGAAGCTGAAGAGAAGCTCCGACGCCAGTTCGTTGACGCGCTGGGACGAAGTACCGCAGCGCCTGACTGAGGCACCGGGCGACTTGGGCAGGTGCCTGGACGACCTGGGCGGTTGCCCGGACGACCTGGGCGGTTGCCCGGACGACTTGGGCGGTTGCCCGGACGACTTGGGCGCTTGCCCGGCTGACTTGGGCGGTTGCCCGGCTGACTTGGGCAGGTGCCCGGACGACTTGGGCAGGTGCCCGGACGACTCGGGCAGGTGTCCGGATGACTTGGGCAGGTGCCCGGACGACTCGGGCAGTTGCCCGGACGACTCGGGCAGATGCCCGGATGACTTGGGCAGTAGCCCGGATGACTTGGGCAGTAGCCCGGAAGACTCGGGCAGTCGCCCGGATGACTTGGGCGGTTGCCCGGATGACTTGGGCAGTCGCCCGGAAGACTTGGGCGGTTGCCCGGATGACTCGGGCAGTCGCCCCGATGACCTGGGCAGGTGCCCGGACGACTCGGGCAGTTGCCCGGATGACTTAGGCAGTCGCCCGGATGACTTGGGCGGTTGCCCGGATGACTCGGCCAATCGCCCGGATAACTTGGGCAGTCGCCCGGATGACTACGGGCGCCAGAGTCGATTGACTCGCCACCAGCGCAGGCCTAAACTCTCTAATTTGTTGCACCCCGCACTGTTGCAGAGGAGCCGGCTAGACAGCCAGGTGTCTGACTGGCGCCAACTCCTGGCCCGGTCCGAGCTCCGGTTCGCGGCGCGGCGCCTCCGGCGCGTCCCGGCTTTCGCTGGAGCGGTCGTCCTCGTGCTGGCGCTCGGCGTCGGCACGACGACGGCCATGTTCAGCCTCGTGAACGGCATCCTGCTCGCGCCGCTGCCGTACCCGGAGCCGGACCGCCTCGTGCGGCTGACGCATACCGCCAGCAGTGCCGGGCGCGCGACGGTAGACCTCTCTGACGCCATCGTCATGCTCTACCAGAGTGAAACGCGCGCCTTCGACGGTGTGGCCGCGTGGCGATTCGACGACGGCGACCTTGGCCCCTCGGAGGCAGACCAGACCGTCGTTCGCGTCCGTGGCGCGCGCGTCACGGCGAACTTCTTCGACGTCCTGGGCGTCCCCCCCGCGCGCGGCAGGGCGTTCGCCCCGGGCGCCGACCGGCCCGGCGCCCCTCGGGTGGTCGTCCTCTCGCACCGCATCTGGCAGGAACGCCTGCACGGCGACCCCGACGCCATCGGTCGGCAGATCGACGTGAACGACGTTCCGCGCACGATCGTCGGGATCATGCCGCCGCGTTTCGCGTATCCCGCGCGCCAGGTGGAGCTCTGGTTGCCGCTTGCGCTCGACCCGGCGCGTACGCGTCCTGCCTCGCTCAATCTCACGGGCATCGGACGGCTCAAAGGCGGCGTGTCGAGCGAAGCGGCGCGGGCGGACCTCGCGCGGGTGCTGACCAACCCCGGCGCGTATTTCCAAGGCGATGCCTCCGCGGCCACATGGCAGGAAACGCACACCGCGCCACACGTGCAGTCGCTGCGGGATTCGATCGTCGGCCCGCCTTCACAGCTGCTCTGGTTCGTGTTCGGCAGCGTGCTGCTCGTGCTCCTCGTCGCTTGCACGAACGTAGCCGGCCTGCTTCTCGTCCGTGCCGAGCGCGCGCAGATGGAGCTCGCCGTGCGTGCAGCTCTCGGCTCCGGTTTCATGGGGATACTCGCACTCACGCTGAGCGAATCCGTGCTGCTGAGCGCGCTGGGTGGTGGCACCGGTGTGTTGTTGGCTGTGGCAAGCATGAGAGTGGTGCGGAGCACGGGAACGGCGCTATCGCTGCCGCGCCTGGAAGATGTCGGAGTCGACGCCCCGGTTCTGCTGTTCGCGCTGGGAATCACCGTATTCTGCGCGCTGTTCGTGAGCGTGCTCCCGCTCCTCCGCGCGCGCCGGGTCTCCATCGTTCAGGTGCTTCGCAGGGCCGGTACCGGACCAGCGGGCAGCCGCGCACCTCAACGAGTGCGCAGCGCCCTGGTCGTCTCGCAGATCGCGCTGGCCGTCGTGCTGGTCACTTCGTCCGGGCTGATGACGCGCAGCTTGCTTCGGTTGCATGACGTGCGGCCCGGTTTCGAGGCCGATCACGTCGTCACCTCGCGTGTTCTGCTGCCCTACGCCAGGTACAGCGGCGGCAGCGTGCGCCTCAATTTCTTTCAGGCCATGGTACGCGAGGCGCAGGCAATCCCGGGCGCGCGTGATGTGGCGCTGACGGACTGGGTACCGCTCAGCGGCGACCGTCACGACATGGCGATCGATGTGGAAGGCGACGCCTCTCAGGCGAACGCCGGCGGGACCGAGCACGCCGTGGCGCACGTGGATGGCCAATATTTTCAGGCGCTGCGCATCCCACTGTTCCGCGGCCGGACGTTCGGCGCTCAGGATGCGGCCCATCCAGTGGACGAGGCGATCGTGAGCCATGCGTTCGCAGAGCGGTACTGGCCCGGTACGACTCCACTCGGCAAGCGCGTTCGCCCGCTGGGTGGCCGCTGGTACACCATCGTCGGCGAGGTGGGCGACGTGCGCTACGACGGCCTCGAGAAGCCGCCGAGCGAGACCGTGTACTTTCCCATCGTCACCGCCGGGCCGGAGGAAACCGACGTGTCGCTGCCGGCGGCGCTCTCTTTGGTCGTGCGCACGGATGCCGGAGAGGGCGAGGCATTGTCGGCCATCCGCCGGATCGTACGTGCGCTCGACTCCGGCATCCCAACCTATGACGAGGGCTCGCTGCAGCAGCTCGTGCACGACGCGTCGGCACGCGCTCGCGCGCTCGCCGTGCTCCTCGCGATCGCCAGCGTGGTGACGTTGTTCCTCGGAGCCGTCGGTTTGTACGGCATCATGGCGTACAGCGTCAGCATCCGCCGCCGCGAGCTCGGCATCCGGATGGCGCTCGGTGCCCGGCCGGAAGACGTGAGCCGCATGATCTCGCTGGACGGCTTGCGTCTCGCCGGGCTCGGCATCGTGATCGGCACGGCATGCGCGCTCGCTACCTCGCGGTTGCTGCGCGGGTTGCTCTATGCCGTAGCTCCGACCGACTTGCTGACGCTGAGCGCGACGCCCGTGGCGCTTCTCTTCGTCGCGTTCATCGCGAGCTGGCTACCTGCGCGCCGTGCGGCCGCCGTCTCTCCAGCCGAGGCCTTGCAGTCGCAGTGACAGCCTGGAAATGAACCGGCCACGGCTTGGCTTTGACCGCCACCGCGAGGTCGGTGACCAGGGGGGGCAGGCTCAGGCAAAGCGTTCCGTCCGCGGATCGGTCCACTTCGGCGCAGCCGGCGCAGCGGCCTTCTTCCGTGTTCCAGAACGTGACGCGATAGCTCCCCGGGGCCAGACCGGGGAGGCGCAGCTCAGGGCTGACCGGCTCGGCATCGCGCCGCACCCGGCCCGACCGGTCCAGACGGTCCTTGCGCAGCACCCAGGCGACGGCCTGCCCGGCATCGCCGCAGGCGAAACCGGTACAGCCGGCATGCGAGACCTCGATCTCCCGATTGAGATTCCTGCGGCGGAAGCGTGGCCAGTCAAGGAGAGGTGTGAAGCCGGCGAGCGCCTTCTGGGCGGCGCGCATGCCGAGGGTGAGGGTGTGTGGGTGGCGGTTCGGCCAGCGCATGCCGCCGCCCGCGCCACCCGAGGCCAGGTGCGCCCATTGGATGTGGCGGAAGTACTCGTCGTCGAAGGGCTCCGGGAGTGTCCTGTAGTGGTCCTTGAAGGTGTGGATCGGCCCGTGCTCGCTGTCGAAGAACGGGCGGTCCCCAGGAACCTCCGCGAGCGCTTCGCGCACCAGCTGGCCGACGCTCACCGCGGCGTCCACGGTGTTGCGCGGGAAATCGATCGTCCCCTTTTCATAGAAGTGCGTGCTGTGGAAGTCGAGCCCGGGATGGCGGAACGCCACTCCCGCGATCTCGGGCCTCTCGCTGATCACCGGGCCGAAGACCGATACCGTCTGCGGATGCGCCCGCCCGTACAGCTCGATCTCACGGCGGCGGAGCGTTCCGCTCAGGTCGTCGATGAAATCGGCGAAGCACCCGGTGTCGCCGCCGGCGTGCGCCGGGTGGATCTCGTTCCACAGGTCCCACGCGAACAAGGTCCCGGTGCCGCCCCAGCGCTCGGTGGCGAAGAGGAGGCGGCGCTTGATCGCGGCGCGCATGTCGGGGCAGGTGAGCCACTGCGACCGCTTGCGGCAGGGTCCGCCGTTCGCCGCGTTGTAGGGGTGCCGCCGCCACCGCAGCCACATCCAGAACGTGTCGAACGGCGTCAGCAGGATGCGCAGCCCGCGCCGGGCACAGAGAGCGAACAGATCGTCCCAGAGTCGAACCATCGCCGGCCAGAACGTGCCGGCCGTCCTCTCGAAGTCACGATGCTCCCCCTGCGAATACTCGAGCATGAGCCGGAGGCAGGTCACGCCATGCTCGGCGAGGTGGGCGAGGTGGCGGTCGACCGCGGCGAGGTCGCGGCGGCGGAAGAGCCCGGCCATCTCCGGCCAGGTGATCGCGTCATTCTGGCCGATCGGCGTCCAGCTCTCCCCGGTTTCGGTCTGAAAATAAGGCGCACCCGGCGCCACCTGAATCCAGGGAAGGTTCCCTCCGTGCATACGATGCTCCATACGACATGGCGCCCACAAGATACCGGGGGCGCGGAAAGCTGGAACAAGCAATCAGCGGGCCAGATGGCGTCGTCGGCGGTATCCTGAAACTTCCGCCCGTTCCAGGCGTATCTGGCTCACAATGAGGGAGATCCTGTGCATGCGTAAAGCGACGCTCGCCATCCTTTTGACCCTGTTCGTCTCGACTACCGTCGCCGTCCGTGCTGACGACCCCCCCAAGGGCGACAAACCGCCTGGCGCCGCGGAAAAGGCCGCCCCGGCGCCAGCCGCAGCCCGCAGGTTCGTCACCCACCACCGCTTCAGCGCCGGCGGGGTGGACATCCCCTACACCGCCACGGCGGAGGACATCGATCTCAAGGACCGCGACGGCAAGCCCACGGCGCGCTTCTTCACGATCTCCTACATCGCGGAGGGTGTGAAACGGCAGGAGGACCGGCCGATCACGTTCTTCTTCAACGGCGGGCCGGGCTCCTCCTCGGTCTGGCTGCACCTCGGTTTCGTCGGCCCCAAGCGCATCGACATCCCGAGCGACGCGGAGGACCCGGGCGCGCCGCCCTACCGGCTCAAGGACAACCCGTGGAGCCTGCTGCGCGTCACCGACCTCGTCGAGGTCGACCCGATCGGCACCGGCTTCAGCCGCGCGCTCGGCGAGAAGAAGGATGCCGACTTCTGGGGTTACGACGAGGACGCCGACTCCGTCGCCAACTTCATCCGCGCCTTCCTCACCGTGCACGACCGCTGGAACTCGCCCAAGTACGTCCTCGGCGAGAGCTACGGCGGCATCCGGGGCTCGATGCTCGTACCGCGGCTCCAGGGGGAGATGAACATCGGCCTCAACGGCGTGATCCTCATCTCGCCGGCGATCAACATGGGCGCCCTGCCCTTCGACACCAACGGCAACGATCTCACCTACGTCACGCACCTGCCGACGCTCGCCGCGACGGCGTGGTACCACAAGAAGCTCCCGGATTCGTGGCCGAACCTGCAGGCCCTGCTCACCGAGGTCGAGCAGTTCGCCTCCGGCGAGTACCTGCAGGCCCTCTTCCGCGGCGATTCGCTCTCGGAGGCGGAGAAGGGGCAGATCGCCGACAAGCTGCACCGCTACACGGGCGTCTCAAAGACGTACATCCTCAACAGCGACCTGCGCCTCTACGCGCCCCGCTTCGCCAAGGAGCTGCTGCGCGACCAGGGGATGGCCACGGGCTTCCTCGACAGTCGTTACGCGCAGAAGGAGCTCGACAACGCATCGGAGTTCCACAACAGCGACCCGTTCGACGCCAAGACGGGGCCGATC
>DATLNC010000080.1:0-15054 GCA_035536935.1 Thermoanaerobaculia bacterium | reverse complement strand
AGCGCAAAACCCGTGGATTTTTTGTTTCAACCCGCCGGTTTAGCGTCCCAACCCGTGGGTTTTGTGTCTCAACCCGCGGGTTTTGTGTCTCAACCCGCGGGTTTTGTGTCCCAACCCGTGGGTTGAGCGTCCCAACCGGCGGGTTTAGCTTCTCAACCGTGGGTCAGGCGGGTCAACCGCCGGGTTGAGTCGTCCAACCCGCGGGTTCTCCGGCTCAACCCGCGGGTTTCCCCGTTCGGCCCGCGGGTAGGGAGGCTCCAGCCGGGAGGGCCGGAGTAGAATACCCGGCATGACCATCGCCACCCCTCCCTCCGTCTCTGCCGGGCCCCGCACGGTCCGCGCTCCTCGCGGGACCCAGCTCTCCTGCCGCGGATGGCAGCAGGAGGCCGCTCTGCGGATGCTCATGAACAACCTCGACCCCGAGGTCGCCGAGCGGCCGGACGAGCTGGTGGTCTATGGCGGCTCGGGCAAGGCGGCCCGCAATTGGGAGTGCTTCGACGCGATCGTCGCCACCCTGAAGCGCCTGGGCGACGACGAAACGCTGCTCGTCCAGTCGGGCAAGCCGGTGGCTGTCTTCAAATCGCATCTCGAAGCCCCGCGGGTCCTGATCGCCAACTCGATGCTCGTTCCCCACTGGGCGACCGCGGACGAGTTCCGGCGGCTCGAAGGGCTCGGCCTCACCATGTACGGCCAGATGACCGCGGGCTCGTGGATCTACATCGGCACGCAGGGCATCCTCCAGGGGACTTACGAGACCCTGGCCGAGTGCGCCCGCCAGCACTTCGGCGGCTCGCTCGCGGGGCGCCTCACCGTCACCGCTGGCCTGGGCGGCATGGGCGGCGCCCAGCCGCTCGCCGTCACCATGAACGAGGGCGTCTGCCTCGTGGCCGAGGTGGACCGCACCCGCATCGAGCGCCGGCTGCAGACCCGCTACCTGGATACCGTGGCCGCGAGCATCTCCGAGGGAATCGAGCAGGCGCTGGCCGCCCGCGACCGGCGCGAGGCGATCTCCATCGCCGTCGAGGCCAACGCCGTGGATCTCCTGGAGCAGCTCGCCGCGGCGGGCATCGTCCCGGACGCCCTCACCGACCAGACCTCGGCGCACGACGCGCTCCAGGGGTACGTGCCCCAGGGAATGTCCTACGAGCAGGCGATGCACCTGCGCCGGGACGATCCGAAGGGGTACATCGAGCGCTCCATGGCCTCCATGGCCGCGCACATCCGCGCCATGCTCGTCCTCCAGGAGCGCGGCGCGGTCACCTTCGACTATGGCAACAACCTGCGCGGCCAGGCGCTGGCCGCCGGGGTCGAGCGCGCCTTCGAGATCGGCGGGTTCGTGCCGATGTTCATCCGCCCGCTGTTCTGCGAGGGCAAGGGCCCCTTCCGCTGGGTCGTGCTCTCCGGCGATCCGGAGGACCTCGCGGTCACCGACCAGGCCATCCTGGATACCTTCCCCGAGGACAAGGCCCTGGCGCGCTGGATCCGTCTGGCGCGCGAGCGCGTCGCGTTCCAGGGGCTGCCCGCCCGCATCTGCTGGCTCGGCTACGGCGAGCGAGCCCGGGCCGGGAAGGTGTTCAACGATCTCGTGGCCTCGGGCCGCGTCAAGGCGCCCATCGTCATCGGCCGCGACCATCTGGACTGCGGCTCCGTGGCCTCTCCGAACCGCGAGACCGAGGCGATGCTCGACGGCTCCGACGCCATCGGCGACTGGCCGATCCTCAACGCCCTGATCAACGCGGTCAACGGCGCCACCTGGATCTCGGTCCACCACGGCGGCGGCGTGGGCATCGGCTATTCGCTCCATGCCGGCATGGTCATCGTGGCCGACGGCAGCGAGGCCGCGGCGCGCCGGCTGGAACGGGTCCTCACCAGCGATCCGGGCATGGGCATCGCCCGGCACGCCGATGCCGGCTATCCGGAGGCCGTGGAGTTCGGCCGCCGGCACGGCGTGGACCTGCCCATGGGATGAAGCCCTGACCTCTAAACACGCGCGGCTCCTGCTGCTGGCCCTCACCTTGGGGGCGCTCTTCCTGCCGTCGCTCTGGGCTGCCCTCGTCCTGGGGGCGGCGTTCCTCGCCTGGATGGGGATAGGTCCGCCACGCCGTGAAAAGGTGGTGGTCGGGATCGCCTGCGCCGTCGCGCTGGGAGCTCTTGCTCTGCAGTGGAGCGGCGAGCGCATGGCTCGGACGCCGCCCCGCGAGTGGGCCGCGAGCGCGGCGGATGAGTACGCCGAGCTCTGGGAGGGCCTGGGCGACGAGGCGCGGGAGGCGGCAGAGGCCCTCGGAAGCCCGCCCGAAAGCCAGGACGCCAAAATGCGCGCGTTCCGCCGCCTGGCCGAGCTGGTGCCCGATCAAGTCGATCAGGGGCGAGGCAGGCGGGCGCTGCTGCTCCTCGATCCCGACGGCACCGCCGTGGCGTGGTCGGGGGAGGGGCTCCTGCACGAGCCGTCGGCGGACGAGGTGCCCCGCGCCGGACGCGCCTTCCAGGCCAGCTTCACGGCTGTCACCCTGCTCGCCGTGGAGCCGCTGCCGTCCGGCCGCCAGGCCCGGCGGCCCTGGCGGGTGGTGGCGGGCGCCAGCTTCCCTTCCGATCGGCTGCCCTTCCCGAGCGGGCGGACGCTGCGCTGGTCCATGGTGCAGAGCCCGGAACAGGCGCTCGCGGGCATGCTGCTCGTGCCGTCCAAGTCGCCGCCGTACCTGGTCGTGGAGCCGGCGTTCGGGAGGATGCGGCCCGCCTACCCCTGGGCGCGGCAGGTGGCCTGGGGCGCGGTCGCGTTCGCCCTCCTGGCCCTGGCCGTGATGCGGAGCCCGGGCCTGTCCCTGCCCGGCGAGCCCGTGCCGGCAGTCCGCCACGAGAGCCCGGTCCGCCTCTCCATCCTGACCCTCGCGGGCGTGGTCGCCGCCGGCATGGCAGCCGGGCTGTCCTGGGCCTCCCTTGCCGTGCTCGTCGCCGGGCTGGCGCTCGCGGGCTGGGGGGCATCCCGTCATTGGACAGTTGATCCCATTCCCCCTCTCCCCAACCCTCTCCCCCGTGCCGGGGGAGAGGGGGTCATGGGGCGGCTCCCGCGTCTGGTGCACATCGGGCTCGGCGGTGCCGCTTCCGCGCTCCTGCTCTTCCTCGCCGCGTGGCTGCTGCAGCTCGGGCGCGAGCCGGTCGATCTCGGCTCGGCCATCCTCGCGGAGCCCGAGGTCTTCAGCCTGCGCCTGGCGTTCGCCGCCGCGGCCTTCGGTCTCCTCTACGCGGCGGGCCGCCGCCGGGAGGATGCTCCGCCTCCGCGCGAGGTCTGGGCCTGGGTCGCAGCGGTCCTGCTGCTCCTGGGCGCGATCGTTTGCGACTTCCCGCTCCTGGCCCTGCCGCTCCTCGCCGCCGGCGTCGGCGCCGCCTCCATCTATGCCGATGCCCGGCGGATGGGGGTGGGGCTGGCAGTGGTGGCCGTGGCGCTCATGGCGATCCTGGCTGCCTCGGCCCTCTGGGAGACGGCGTACCGCCTCTCCCTGCGGCGCTGGGCCGAGACCGAGCTGCTGCACAAGGTCACGCCGCCGACCCGCGAGGAGCTGGACGCCCTGGGCGGGGAGGCCAACGCCCATTTCTCCCGCCGCGACCTGGCGAGCCTCGTGCCCCGCGCGCCGGCGGGGCTGGAGCGCCAGGACCTCGCCTACGCGCTCTGGCGCCAATCGCCGCTCGCCCGCCCCTACTCGCTGTCGGCGCTGGTGGTGGTGCCGCGGGAGGGGCCGACGTCGTCCTTCGCTTTCGGCATGCCGCTCACGCAGGGCAGCCGGGTGGACTGGAGCCCGGACCGCTGGCGTGAGCTGGGCCTGCCGCTCTGGGAGGAGAGCCCGGTCTACGGCGAGGCGCCGCTCAAGCTGGCGGGCAAACCCTGGGGCGTGGTGCGCTTCTGGCTGATGCCCCGGCCGGGGTTCGAGCTGCGCGACCGCCGCCGGCTGGGCGAGGTCGAGGCCGGCCTGCTGAAAGGCGGTCCCGCCGCGGACCCGGTCCAGGAGCTGCTCGAGCCCGCGGTGTACGCCCTCTACAACGAGAACGGCACGCCGTCGCTCTCGCCCTGGGACGAGACGCCGCGCCTCTCCGACCGCCTGCGTCCGACCACCGGCGAGGGCTCGGCGATCGTGGACACCCCGGTCGGCCGGGCGCGGGCCTACAGCCACATGACCCTGGGCGTCTGGGAGGTTATCTACCTGCCGTTCCTGCAGCCGCTCCAGGCGCTGGAGCGGACCGCGAACCCGGGCGTGAGCCTCCTGATGCTGCTGGCGCTCGCCGTGCCGCCGGTGCTCCTCCTGTCGCTACCCCGCGCCTCGTTCCGCGCCTTGCTGAGCCGGGTCGTGCGCTCCTACTCGAAGCGGCTGATCATCGTGTACACGCTGCTCATCCTGGTGCCGCTGCTGCTCTTGAACGTCGTCCTGGTCGGCGCCATGGAGGACCGGCTGGAGCGGCAGCAGCGGGTGGCGGGCGAGGCGGCCCTCGCTTCGGCGCAGCAGGTCCTCGGCGAGCGGCTGCTGCGCCTGGAGCCCGGCTTCGGCGTCGACACGGCGCTGGGCGACCGGCTCCTGATGGACCTGTCCGAGATCGTCCACCACGAGGTGAACCTGTACTGGGGGAGCAGCATCTACGCCTCCAGCCGGCACGAGCTGTTCACGGCCGGACTGCTGCCGAACCGGATTCCCGGCGAGATCTACTCCCGCCTGGCCCTGCTCGGTTTTGCTCTATCGGCGCGCACGAACCGGGTGGGGGAAACGGACTACCTGGAGGTCTACGCCCCTCTCCGGCTGCCCGGTGCGCCGGTCGAGGAGGAGCGCCTGTTCCTCTCCATGCCGCTCCTGGCGCAGCAGGAGGAGGCGGCGCAGGAGCTCGCGCACCTGCGGCGGCACGGCATCCTGGTGACAGTCGGGCTCTTTCTCCTCTTGGTCGCGGTGGGGACCCGCCTGGCGCGCAACTTCACCCGTCCTCTCATGGAGCTGATCGAGGGCACCCGCCGCATCGCAGCGGGCGCGACGTCCCTCAACCTCGCTCCGACCGAGCTGGAGCTGGCGGCGCTGGTGCAGGCGGTCGACGACATGGCGCTGCGCATCGCCGAGGCGCGGGAGCGGCTCGTGCGCGAGAAGCAGGTGGTGGAGCGGATGGTGGAGAACATCACCTCGGGCGTGGTGTCGCTCGACCGCGAGCGCCGGGTGCTGATGCACAACCGCGTGGCGGCCGAGCTGCTGGGCGTCTCCGTGGGGCAGAGCCTGGACCGCGGCGTCGAGGAAGAAGCGCGCCTCGCTCCCCTGGCGCCAGTATCGGCTTTCCTGCGCGAGGCCATAAAGCGGCCCGGCGAGATGCACCGCCAGACCGTCCGGCTCTCAGAGCCCGGGGGAGGAGGGGAGCGCGAATGGTCGCTGGTCTGGGTGCCGGTGCCGGGCGCGGGCGAGCCCTCGGCCCTGCTGGTCGTGGAGGATGCCACCGAGGTGCTGCGCGGCCAGCGGCTCCTGGCCTGGGCGGAGATGGCCCGCATCATCGCCCACGAGATCAAGAACCCGCTGACGCCGATCCGCCTCTCGACCGAGCACCTGCGCGAGGTCTACCAGCGCGCTCCCGAGCAGCTCGACCGGGTGTTCGAGCGCTGCACGATCAACATCCTGACCCAGGTGGAGGAGCTGCGCTCGATCGCGTCGGAGTTCTCCACCTACAGCACCATCCTGAACATCGATCCCAAGCCCGGGGACCTGACCGCGGCCATCTCCGAGCTGGTGGAGGGCTACCTGGCGGCGCCGCCCGAGGGGGTGAGCGTTGAGCTGGAGACGAACGGCCCGATCCCCGCCCGCTTCGACGCCAAGCTCCTGGGCCGGGCAGTGAGGAACCTGCTGGAGAACGCGATGAGGGCCAGCGCCGGCGGCGGCCGGGTCACGGTCAAGGTGGAGAGGCAGGACGGGTCGGCCCGCATCTCCGTGCTGGACGAGGGGCCGGGAGTCCGGCCCGAGAACCTGCCGCGGATCTTCGACCCCTACTTCTCGACCCACGACACGGGCACCGGCCTGGGCCTGCCCATTGCCCGCCGCGTGGCCGAGGAGCACGGCGGCAGCATCGCCGCGCGGAACCGGGCGGAGCGGGGGCTGGAGGTGGTGATTACGCTGCCGGTGAGTTGAGGGGTGAGGCCCTCGCCTGTGATTTCCGGTCTGGGTGTAGGGGCACCTCTTGTGGGTGCCCTCCGGAGGGCGGCCACAAGAGCCGCCCCTACAGAAGTTGCCCGTAAGCTGGGGTGAGGGCTATCGCCGCTTGACCTTCAACGTCCGCCGTCCCTTGCTCATCGACGTCCGCGGCTTGATCTCCACGTAGGGCTCGACGCCGGGGACGGTGCAGCGGGCGATCTCCTCGCCCAGGGCCTCCTCGATCTCCTTGATCGTCGGCTTGTTCATCCAGCTCGCAATCGTGGAGACGATCCCCCGGGCGGTGCCGCGGGCGGTGCGGCCGGCGCGGTGGATGTAATCCTCCACCGTGTCGGGTATGTCGAAGTTGACGATGTGCTGGATGCCCGGCACGTCGATCCCCCGCGCCGCGATGTCGGTGGCGACCAGGATGCGGTGGGCGCCCTCGCGGAAGCCCCGCAACGCCTCGACTCTCTGGCCCTGGGAGAGGTCGGAGTGGATGCGCTCGACCGGATGCCCCTCGCGCACCAGCACCCGGGTCAGCCACTCGGCGTCCACCTTCCTGCGGATGAAGACCAGCGTGCTCCCCAGCTCCTTGTTGAGGAGAGCCAGGAGGCAGGCCTTCTTGTCGTCCGGCTCCACCAGGTAGAGCCGGTGGTCGATCCCCTCGGCCGCGCCGCCCTCGGGGAGGATGTCGATCCTCACCGGGTCGGTCAGGATGCGCTCGGCCAGCCGCTGGATGGGCGGCGGCATGGTGGCCGAGAACATCATGGTCTGGCGCTCGCGGGGGAGCTCGTCGAGGATGCGCTGGACCTGGGGCATGAAGCCCATGTCGAGCATGTGGTCGGCCTCGTCGATGACCAGCTCCTGGACCTTGTCGAGCCGCAGCAGGCCGCGCTCGACGTGGTCGAGGAGCCGGCCCGGCGTGGCCACGACGACGTCGGGCTTCTTGCCCAGCTTGCGGATCTGCGGCCCCATCTTGACGCCGCCGATCAGGCAGACGGTCTCGAGGTCCTCCCCGAACAGGTTCAGAAAGGCCTCGGTCTGGAGCGCGATCTCCCGGGTGGGGGAGATGATCAGGCCGCGCACGCCGCCGCCGTGGGTGAGCCGCTCGGCCAGCGGCAGGCAGAAGGCCGCGGTCTTGCCGGAGCCGGTCTGGGCGAGGCCGACGACGTCGCGGCCGGAGAGCGCCACGGGGATCACCTCGGCCTGGATCGGCGTCGGGTGCTCGAAGCCGATGCGCTTGACGATGCGCAGGATCCGCGGGCTCAGGCCCAGCGAGTCGAACGGCTTGTCGATGGTCTGGACGGGGTGCTGGGGGATGGCGATGGACTGGTGCGCGTCGCGGAAGAGGTGTGGCTCTTCTTCATCCTCTTCCTCTTCGGCTGCCCGGTCTTTCCGGGCCGGTTTTGGCTCGGGCTCGAGCTTCGGCTCCGGCTTCGGCTCGGCTGCCTTGGCCTTGGGCTCCGGCTTCAGCTCCGCAACCGGTTTCGTGTCGGGCTGCGGCGCGGGCAGGTTTTCGAGGCCGCGGCGGAGCAGCTCCAGGATGAGCTCGTTGAGCGGACGTCCGGAGCGGGTCTGCTCCTTCTGCAGCGCGTTGGCGAGCTCGGATGGGATCTGGTGAACGGTGAGTTGGTAGGTTTTGCGTGGCATTCGAGCCTTACATCCTATGAATGCAATGCGTTGCAGTCAAGGCGGCGTAGAATGAGGCCGCGGGCCGGTCGGCGGGTCCGTGAAAGGACAGGTCCGATGCGAGCTTCGATGGGAAGAACTCTGCTGCTCGTTCTCCTGATCACGACGAGCGTGGCGCAGGCGCAAATCTGGATGGGTCCGGCAGCTTTGGAGGTGCGGGCCGAGGACGGCGGCAAGCCCGCCGCGGGCGGCGAGGTGCGGCTGGAGTACCTGGACATGGAGCCCTCGGACGGGCCCGCTCCGGTCCCGCTCGACAACCGCGGCCGGGCCGTGATCGGGTCGCTCGCCGAAGGGCACTGGCGCGTGGAGGTCAGCCGTCAGGGAGCCATGACCTACCGCGCCGAGGTCCTGGTGCGGGCCGACGGCAAGCCGCAGGTGATCAACGCCGTCCAGCACAACGTGCCGGGCGCCGTGTCCATGATGGACGTCAAGCTGGCGCGGGCCCGCGGCGGCGCAGCGCCACCGCCGCGGCAGGCCGCGGCGGCTCGGCCCACTCCGACCCCGATTCCTCCTGCGCCCGCGCCAGCCGCTCCCACGCCGCAGCCGGCAACGCCGCCTCCAGCTCCGGCGCCCATCGAACGCGAGGCTCCAACTCCGGCTCCCGCGCCGGCCACTCCGCCTCCGGCGCCCCGGCCCGAGCCACGGAGAGAGGCCCCGGCCCCGGCACCGCAGCCGGCGATACGGCCGCCAGCTCCGGTTCCCGTCCCGGAGCGTGAGGCCCCAGCCCCAACTCCCGCTCCGGCGGCTCCACCGCCTCCGGCACCCCGTCCGGAGCCGAGGAGAGAGACGCCTCGTCCGGCCCAGCCCCCCACGCGGGCCCCTCAGGCCACCCCGGCAGTCCCGGCTCCAGGCCGTTCGAACCAGGACAGCACCTGCCCCGAGTGCAAGCCGGGGGAAAAGGCTCTCTCCGTCGAAGTCGTCGCGCCGCCGGCCGCGGGCGCCACGGGCTGCGGCGGCGGGTTGCGGGAATCCCTGCTTCGCCGGGATGTGACCGGCCTGCCCGCCGGCTGCCACATGCTGCGGCTCCAACTGCCCCCGAATTCGCGCTACATCGGCTATCGCTACGAGGTCCAGGACGCTGCCGCTGCCGGCGGAAATGCCGCCGCCGCCAATTGCGAGGCGGGCAAGGACTGTCCCTCGGGCGATGCCCGCTGGCCCATGGACCCGCTGCTCTTCCGCGACGGCACCGGCAAGACCACCGTGTCCACCGCGTTCGAAAACCGCTCCGCGAGCGAGCGGCGGGCGGTGCTGACGATCTATTTCAAGGAAGCGGGCAATCCCAACGCGCCGCGGCCCATGCTGCCCTCGCGTTCGCGCCAGCCCGACCGGCCCCCCGGGTAGGAACGAGCGGGTAGAGGCCTCGAACGAGTGGGTAGAGGGGTTCACCCGCTGGTAGAGGGCTCCAAACGAGTGGTTGGAGCGAGCTACCCACCGGGTAGATGGTCCGAGCGAGCCGTTGGCAGGGCCTACCCGCCGGTTGGAGCGGTCTACCTGCTGGTTGGAGCTGCCTACCCGCTCGTCGGCGGGTGATAGACTGCCGAACCGCATGAGACGATCAACTTTCTTCGCCGTTCTCCTCCTGCTCACCGCCCTGCCCTCCGCGGCGGCTCCCCCGAAGAAACCCATGGAGACCTCCGCTCCCGCGGCAGAGAGCCTCTCCGACAAGACGGCCGGCATGGAGCGCCGCGCCGGCCTGCTGACGGTCTATCTCGACCGCAAGGCCGGCAAGGTCTGGCTGGAAGTGCCTCCCGCCAAAGCCGGCTCGGATGTGGTTGGCAGCTATCTCTTCACCGAAGCGCTCCGGACCGGCCTCGGCTCCAACCCCGTGGGGCTCGACCGCGGCCAGATCGGCGTTTTCTCGGTGGTCAACCTGCGCCGCATCGGCGGACGGCTCCTGATCGAGCAGCCGAACCTGGACTTCCGGGCGCTGTCGGAGAACCCGGACGAGATCCGGGCGGTGCGCGAGTCGTTCGCCACGTCGATCGCCTGGGCCGGCGAGATCGCGGCCGAGGACCCCGACGGCCGCGCCCTGGTCGACCTCACCGGCTTCCTGGTCCGCGACGCCCATGGTGTCGTGGCCCAACTCCGCCAGACCGGCCAGGGGAGCTGGCAGCTCGACCCGGCGCGCAGCGTCGCCGACATCGACAACTGCCTGGCCTTCCCCGAGAACGTGGAGCTGGAGTCGCTGCTGACCTACTCCTCGCCCGAGCCGGGGCCGCTCGTCGCCCGCACCGCGCCGCTCCCCGGCACCATGACCCTGGTCCAGCACCACTCGTTCATGAAGCTGCCGGAGCCGGGCTACCAGCCGCGGGCGTACGACCCGCGCGCCGGCTCGTACGGGATCGACTTCTACAACTACGCGGCGCCGCTCGACGCGCCCATCGACGTGCGCTGGATCTCCCGGCACCGGCTGGAGAAGGTCGATCCCACGGCGGAGCGCTCGCGCGTCAAGAAGCCGATCGTCTACTACGTCGACTCCGGCGCCCCTGAGCCGGTGCGGACTGCCCTGCTCGAAGGCGCGAACTGGTGGAAGGAAGCTTTCGAGAAGGCCGGCTTCATCGACGCCTACCGCGTCGAGGTGCTGCCGCCCGGCGTTCATCCCCTGGACATGCGGTACAACGTGATCCAGTGGGTGCATCGTTCGACCCGCGGCTGGTCCTACGGCGGCGGGGTCGTCGATCCGCGCACCGGCGAGGTTGTCCGGGGGAGCGTGACCCTGGGCTCGCTGCGCGTGCGGCAGGACCGCCTGATCTTCGAGGGGCTCGCCGGCACCGAGAAGACCGGCACCGGCGCGGCCGACGACCCGGTGCAGCTCTCGCTCTGGCGCATCCGCCAGCTTGCCGCGCATGAAGTGGGGCACAGCCTCGGCCTGTCGCACAACTTCGCCGCCAGCACCTATGGACGCGCCTCGGTGATGGATTACCCGGCGCCGATGGTGGGGATCACCCCGGACGGCAATCTCGACTTCTCCCAGGCCTACGGCACGGGAGTGGGCGAGTGGGACGTGTTCGCCATCCGCTGGGCCTACGGCCAGCACCTGCCGGGCACGAACGAGGCCGCGGCCCAGGATGCCCTGCTGCGGGACGCTCTCAAGCGCGGGCTGGTGTTCCTGACCGACGAGGACGCCCGGCCCGCGGGAGCGGCCCATCCGCGGGCGATCCTCTGGGACAACGGGCCCGACGCGATCGAGGCGCTGCGCCACGCCCTGGCCGTGCGGCGGATCGCGCTCTCCCGCTTCGGCGAGCACAACATCGCGCAGGGACGGCCCCTGGCCCTGCTCCAGGAGGTCCTGGTGCCGGTCTATTTCCACCACCGCTACCAGCTCGACGGCGCCCTCAAGGTGGTGGGCGGGTTGGACTACAGCTACGCGGTGCGCGGCGACAACCAGCCCGCGGTCCGGCCGGTGGACGGCGACGTCCAGCGCAAGGCCCTCTCCACCGTCCTGGATGCCATGGAGCCCGAGGCCCTGGACCTGCCCGAGAGCGTGCTCTCGGTGCTGCCTCCGCGGCCGGCCGGCTACGAGCCGAACCCGGAGATGTTCCCCACCCTGGCGGCGCCCGCCTTCGATCCCCTCGCCGCGGCGTCCGTCGCCGCGGACATGGCGGTGCAGGGGCTGCTCCAGCCCGAGCGGGCCGCTCGCCTGGTGGACTTCCACCGCCGCGATCCCAAGCTGCCCGGGTTCGAGGAGGTGCTGGACGCGCTGACGAAGTCCTCGTTCTCACCCGGCAAGGAAGATCCCCGGCGGGCGGAGCTGCGGCGGACGGTGCAGTGGGTGGTGGTGCGGCGGATGATCGGCCTGTCGAGCGATCCGGCCGCATCCCCTGGCGTGCGCTCGCGGGTGGATGGCACGCTCCGTCTGCTCCGGAACCAACTGGATATCAAGGGCACGGATGCGCACCGCGCCTTCCTGGCCGGCGAGATCGATCGCTATCTGGAGCGCCCGGTGGGCGATCCCGCCCGGCTGCCCGCGCCGCCGGAGCCGCCGCCGGGCCAGCCGATCGGCTCGGCTACTTTCGGATTGAACGGGTTGAACGACTGCTCGTGGGGCGGATGAGGCTGCTCGCCGTCCTGCTGATGGCCGCCGCCTCCTGCTCGCCGGGTCAGGGAGCGCCCGCTCCACAGCCGACACCTCCCGCTCCGCAAGGTCCGCAGCGGCTGATGGTGAAGGTGGTCTCCACCCGTCCGCACGACACGTCCGCCTACACGCAGGGGCTGGTCTGGCACGAGGGCCAGCTCTACGAGAGCGCCGGCCTGTATGCAGAGTCCAGCCTGCGGCAGGTGGACCCCGCCACCGGCGAGGTGCGCCGCCGGGTGGACCTCCCGCGGCAGTACTTTGCCGAGGGGCTGGCGCGGGTCGGCGACCGGCTCATCCAGATCACCTGGCAGGAGGGCGTGGCCCTGGTCTACCGCCTGTCCGACTTCCAGAAGGTCGGCGAGCACCGCTACACCGGAGAGGGCTGGGGCCTCTGCAACGATGGCACCCGCCTGGTGATGAGCGACGGTTCCGACCGCCTGACCTTCCGCGAACCGGAGACCTTCGCGGCCGTGGGCGAGGTCCGTGTCCGCATGGGCGGGGCGCCGGTGGACCGGCTCAACGAGCTGGAGTGCGTGGACGGCGCGGTCTACGCCAACATCTACCAGACCGAGGACATCGTGCGCATCGATCCCGCGACCGGCGAGGTCACGGCGGTGATCGACGCCTCGGGCCTGCTCGACGCCGCCGACTACCAGGCCGGGGCGGAGGTGCTCAACGGCATCGCCTGGATGCCCGGGACGAAGCGCTTCCTGATCACGGGCAAGCACTGGCCGCTGATGTTCGAGGTGGAGCTGGTTCCCAAGTGAAAAGAGTCCTCTGGCACCTTGCGGCGCTCTCCCTGATCGGGTCCCTGTCCAACTGCGTGCCGGACCGCGGCTGGCGCGCGCCCGCGTCCGCCGCTCCCGGACCCGCCGCCCCCGGCTACACCGTCTCCCTTCTGGGCAAGCGGCCCCTGGTGATTCCGCCCAGGCTCAAGGTGGACGGTCTCACCGTGGGAGGCCTGTCCGCGCTCGTCCGGGTCCAGGGGGACACCTACCGCTCGATCGTGGACAACGAAGAGGACACGCCGGCGCGGGTGTTCGAGCTCCGCTTCAGGATGACCGGCCGCGGTCCGGCTCCGCTGCCCGGCGAGGCGCCGTCGGACGTGCCCCGGTCCTCCCTCCGTCTCGCCGGGCTGGACGGCAAGAACTTCGACGGCGAGGGGCTCGCGCTGACGCCGCAGGGCACGCTCCTCGTTTCGTCGGAGACGGAGCCCTCGATCCGGGAGATTTCGGCCACGGGGGAGACGCTCCGGTCGCTGCCGGTGCCCGATCTCTTCCTGTCCGACAAGCTGGCGGGCCGCGGAGCCCGGGTCAACGCGGGCTTCGAGGCGCTGGTGCTGTCGCCCGATGGGCGCACCCTGTGGACGGGCAACGAAGCGGCGCTCGCCCAGGACGCGCCCGACGAGGCCCGCTTCGCCACCCATCCGATCCGGCTGCTGCGGTATGACTCCTATACCCCCGCTGCGCAGTACGTCTACGTCGTCGAGCCCATCGGGAGGCATGGGCCCGGCCTGCACGTGCGCGGGCTCGTGGACCTGGTCATCCTCCCCGAGGGGGGGCTGCTGGCGCTGGAGCGGGAGTTCGTTGAAGGGTTCGGCATGGAGGTCCAGCTCTTCCATGTTTCCATCGACGGAGCCACGGACGTTTCCGGCATGGAATCGCTCGCCGGGCAGACGTACACGCCCGTCCGCAAGACTCTCCTCTACGACTTCGCCCGCTCCGGCTTCGTGCCGGACAACCTCGAAGGGATGACGTTCGGCCCCGAGCTGCCGGACGGCGACCGCACGCTCGTCCTGGTGAGCGACAACAACTTCAAGCCCCTTCTCCAGCAGAGCCAGATCGTAGCGCTGCGCCTTCACTCCGCCGTGCGCGGCGGCTCGTAGGTAGCGCAGGCGTCCACGTCGTAGGCGTAGGTCGAGCCCCAGGCGTCCGCGAAGTAGCGGTCCAGCCGCTCGCCGTACCTGGGGCTGTCGATGACGAGCCCGGCGTTGCGGCTCTGGGTGAAGTAGTCCCCCTCCCAGTTGCCGGTGCCGATCCAGGCGCGGCGGCCGTCCACCACCATGTACTTGGCGTGGCCCACGCGGCCGAAGGGCACGAAGCCGCCGGAAAACGGCGGGATCGTGCTCATCCGCACGTCGATCCCGGGTGTGACCTGAAGGCTCTGCAGGCCCTCGATCGTCCCCTTGCGCTTGCTCCAGTCGGCGAGGAGGAGCTGCACCTGGACGCCGCGCGATGCCGCCCGGCGCAGGGCCGCGTCCAGGGCGTCGAAGTAGGAGCCGTCGCGGGCGGTGGTCTTGTAGGTCAGGAGCTGCACCCGCACCGTCCTGGTGGCGCGGTCGATCATCTCGACGAGGCGCGGGAGGTCCCAGAGCGTCGGATCGGGGAGCCAGCCGGTGGGGCTGAACACGGGAGTGACCTGTGCCTCGCCAACGGCAGCGGGAAATAGGTAATTTGATCGGGTGCGGTTCCGCTTGTCGCCGCCTCCGGCTAGTGCCCAGTCGGTCTCGAACACGTCCAAAAAGGCGCGGGCCACGCCGGGCTCGGCGACGCGGGCGCCCAGCTCCTGGATGTGCTGGAGCGAGCGCCAGTCGAAGTTCTGGCTGCCCACGTAGACCTCGCGGCCGTCCACGAGGAAGTACTTGGCGTGGAGCACGCCGCCCGCGATGGCGGCGAAGTCGTAGATCCGCACCTCGATGCCCGGCTTCGCGCCGAGGCGGGCCAGGAGCTCGGGGTAGGTCTTCTGGAAGACCTTCTCCGCCAGGAAACGCACGTTCACCCCCCGTGCCGCTGCGCGCTCGACCGCCTGGGTCACGGTCTCCAGGCGGCTCTGCTTGTTGGCAGGGTCGTCCGAGGCGTAGAACTCGGCGAAGTCCAGAGTCTTCTGCGCCCGGTCGATCATCTCGGGCCAGACCACGTAGGCGTCCCGCAGGTCGGGATGGTCGAGCGTGGTCTCCACCGGGACGCTCTCGACGAGCTCCAGGACCTCCTGGGCGGCGGCAGGAGTGGCGAGCAGGCAAAGCAGGACGAGAGTGCGGAGTCGCATGGGGGGAGTCTAGTACAGGCCCTGATAGACTTTCCGCGAGGGAGGAGCAAACCCATGAACGATAGATTCTGGTACGTCGCCGTAGGGGGTCAGCAGCAGGGACCG
>DATLNC010000079.1:0-5105 GCA_035536935.1 Thermoanaerobaculia bacterium | reverse complement strand
CAGATCTACCAGGGGATCGACCTGCTCCTGGCCTCCTTCGCCCGCGCGCTCGCCGAGGTCCCCAGGGCGCGGCTCGTGGTGGTGGGTGGAGAAGAGGAGCGTATCGCGCACTACCAGGGGGAGGCCGCGAGGCTGGGGATCGCCGGCCATGTCCATTTCGCCGGCCCGCGTCCGCTGGAGGAGCTGGGGGACTGCCTGCGGCAGGCCACCGTGCTGGTGTCGCCCCGCGTCCACGGCACCAACACCCCCATGAAGGTTTACTCGTACCTGGACTCGGGCCGCCCCCTGCTGGCCACCCGCCTGCCCACCCACACCCAGGTGCTCGACGACGAGGTGGCCCTGCTCGCCGATCCCACCCCCGAGGCCATGGGGAAGGGGATCGCCCGGCTCCTCCAGGACGAGGTGCTGCGCGAGCGGCTGGCCGCCAACGCCCGGCGGTTCGCCCAGGCGGAGCTCACTCCGGAGGCTTTCCGCCGGAAGCTTCTGGCTTTCTACCATGCCGTAGCTGAAAAAATTGGAGAGGATGGCAGCGATGGAGAAACCGCGCGACTCGAAGCTCGACACCCGGGCCCTGGCTGAGGCTTTAGCCGCGGCGCCGGACGCCGCCGCGCTCCAGCGGGCGCTCGGCCCGGTGGACCTCGAGAAGCTCCCGGCCAACGACGTGAGCCTGCTCTCCCGCTCGCTGCAGAAGCGGGGCGGGCCGGCGGACGTCAAGCTCGCCTACCTCTCCAACTTCACCCTCGACCTCCTGCCGCGCTGGGTGGACGTCCACTTCGCCCGCGAAGGCTTGAGCGCCGCCCACCACCTCGGCGGCTTCGGCCAGTACGTGCAGGAGGTGCTGGGCGAGGGCTCCGGCCTCGCCCGCTTCCAGCCGGACCTCGTCCTGCTCGCCCTCTCCCTGCGCCTGCTGCGGCCGGAGGCCTGGGCGTCCTTCGCCAGCCTGTCGGCGGCCGAGCGCCGCGATCTGCGCGAGGACGTCGTCTCCCACGTCGAGTCCTGGGCCCTGTCGGCCCTGGAGCGGGTGCCGGCCACCCTGCTGATCGCCAACTTCCCCCTCCCTTCCCAGCCGGCCTTCGGCATCGCCGACCTGAACGCCGAGTATGGCGAGACCGAGTTCCATCTCGACCTGAACCTCGACCTCCTGCGCCGCTTCAAGGGCCTGCCGCGGGTGCAGGTGTTCGACGCCGAACGCCTCGCCTCCCGCTTCGGCAAGGAGAGGCTGGTCGACCGCCGCATGTACTACCTGGCGAAGATGGAGTGGTCGCCGGCCTTCCTCGGCTGCGTGGCCGGCGAGCTGGTGCGCCACGCCCGGGCGGCCCAGGGACGAGCCCGCAAGTGCCTGGTGCTCGACCTCGACAACACCCTCTGGGGCGGCGTGGTGGGGGAGGACGGCCCGGCCGGCGTCAAGATTGGCTCCGGCGATCCCGAGGGCGAGGCCTTCCTCGACCTCCAGCTTCGCCTCAAGGCCCTCCAGGCCCAGGGCGTCCTGCTCGCCGTGTGCAGCAAGAACAACCCCGGCGACGTCCATGAGCTGTTCGAGAGCCGGCCGGAGATGCCCCTGAAGCTCTCCGACTTCGCCGCCGTCGAGATCTCCTGGGAGCCCAAGCACGAGGGATTGAAGAAGATCGCCGCCGCCCTGAACCTCGGCACGGACAGCCTCGTCTTCATGGACGACAACCCCGCCGAGATCAGCCTGATCGCCCAGATGCTGCCCGAGGTCAAGACCGTGCTCCTGCCGCCCGATCCGGCCGAGTACGCGGCCCTCGTCGAGCGCATGACCGACTTCGAGCGCACGGCCGTTCTCGAGGAAGACGCGCGGAAGACCTCCCAGTACCGCGAGAACCGGCGGCGCCAGGAGCTGCAGGCCGCCGCGGGGGACCTCGCCACCTACCTCGCGAGCCTGCGCACGGAGCTGGCCATCGGCCGCGCCCGGCGCGACGACCTGCCGCGCGTCCACCAGCTCTTCACCAAGACGAACCAGTTCAACCTCACCACCCAGCGCTACACCCCGGCCGAGGTCGAGCGTTTCATCGGCTCGCCCATCTGCGAGCTCTGGGTGGCGCGGGCGCGGGACCGCTTCGGCGAGCTGGGCACCATCGGCGCCATCCTCCTCAAGCGCGACGGCCGCGTCGTCTACGTCGACAGCTTCCTCATGAGCTGCCGGGCCATGGGCCGGGGCATCGAGACGGCCCTGATGAACCATCTGAAGCACCGCCTCCTCGACGAGCCCGGCCACCTGGAGCTGCGCGGCCGCTACGTCCCGACCGCCAAGAACAAGCCCGTCGAGACCTTCTACGAGGACCAGGGTTTCCGTCTCCTCGAGCACCGGGAGAGCGGCGAGAAGCTCTACGTCCTCCGCCGCCCCGAGGCCCGCATGAAGCCTTGCGACTGGATCGAGGCGGTGCGCGACGAGATGGCGCTGGGGTTCCGGTAGGACTTGGCCGAGACCTGCAAGGTTCTGATGGGCCTAGGCGGTTTTTTCCTTCCGCCCTTTAGGCGTGCTCTTATGGAAGGCTGACGATACCTGCGTCCGCGGCTGGCGCAGGGCCGCTGTTTCGAGCCGGCTCAGAAGGTCGGCGACCTGCTCTGCCACCTTGGCCCCGCCGATGTACTCGGATAGAACGTTGCTGATGAATTGATTGACGCTCAAGCTGTTGCGGCGGGCCGCGGCAGAGACGGCTGAATGCAGGCCTGGTGAGATCCTCAAGAGAAGCTTTCCGCTGAACTCTTCGCTTGGCGGTTCTGGGACTGGAAGCCCGGTTTCCAGACGGAATGTAATCCAATCCTTGCGGGCGTCATCCAGATTGGCAATGGCTTCAGCGGCACTGTCGCCTTGCGCCAAACATCCAGGAAGATCCGGGTGAGAGGCGACAAACATCCCCACCTCTGAATCGCGAACCAGCTCATAGGGATAGTCTAGAGAGAGAAAGTCGTCGCGGGTCTTAGCCATCATCGTCGTCCTTTTCGCGTGTTGCTTGCTTCTCAGCTTCAGCCAGATCGATCAGCTCGATCAGCTTGGCGATATACCTTGGTGCCAAGGCTCGATCTCCGCCGTGGGGTTTGGGTAGGGTCAAGGTCCACCGGCCCCGATTCCAGATTCCCCCCCGCTCCTTGCTCCCGGGCCTGTAGGTAAATCCATAAGCTTCGAGCAGCTCTTCGGCTTCTGGGAGCGTGCGGTTGGTCTTTTTGCGGCGAAGCTCATCGAGCAACTGCTCTTTTGTCTTTCGGACCACGCTCACCTCTGAAGAGGGAGAGGTGATATCACATACGATATCGCTCTGCCCGGTTTGTCGTCAAGAGCCGGCGGTAATGCCGGCGCTTGCACTGCCCTTCACTCCCGCACCTCCTCGATCTCCCGCCAGCTCTCCTCGGGGATAAGCTCCGTGGGGTCGCCGACGAACCTGGCTTCCTGCCCCCTTGGTCTGGCGCAGTCGCTGCGCCACCGAAAGCCGCCGCAGAACGGCTCGTCCCCAGCCGTGACGCGGCACGAGTCCGAGGAACGTAGACTCGCGGCATCTCTGGCTAAACAGCAGAGAAAGCCCTAGCGACTCGCGCCATATCTGCTCGGACACGCGGCATTCCCCGGCGGATGCGCGGCATACCCCCTCGACTACACGGTATATCTTCACGGGCAAGCGGCATTCCCCGCCGGTTACGCGGTATATCTGCGAGGGTACGCGGCATGCCCCCTTGGGTACGCGGTATATCTGCGGGGGTAAGCGGTATATCTTTCTGGGTTCGCGGTACATCCCGCCGGATACGCGGTATACCTTCCGGGGTACGCGGCATTCCCCGGCGGGTACGCGGTATATCTTGCGGGGTATGCGGCATATCTTCTGGGGTACGCGGCATATCCCCTCACCTCAGCGCCGCCTCGATCTCCCGCCACGGCTCCTCCGGGATGAGATCCTCCGGATCGATGCCGGCCTGCCAGAAGTCCCGGGCCAGGGCGAACGTCTCGCTGGCTCGGGCGAAGTCGCCGGCCATCCGGTAGGCGTTGGCCATGTGGGCGTGGGCGTATCCCTTGACACGGGAGCGCCAGCCCTCCTCCCCCGGAACCCGCTCCGCGATCAACAGGCCCAGCTTCGCCATCTCCATGGCGTCCTCCGGGTTGCCGGCCTTCAGGCTCGTATCGCACACCAGGACCATCAGGGCCCAGTTGCGGGAGGACCGCATCGAGAGATCGACCAGCCGCCGCCTGTGGCGCACGGCAAGGCGTAGCAGACCCTTCCAGAGATTCGCCGCGGCTTGGCGGGCTTCCTCGGGCGTCTGGATTTCGGCCGCCGCTATGTCGTCCTCGATGAGATGGGAGGTCAGCGCCAGCAGGCTCGACTCCAGGACCGCCCGGTCGAGGGGAGCGTTGCCGGCCTCGGCCGCTCTCCGCATCTCCGCGCCGGTGAGCATCTTGCTGAAGAAGCGCCGGAGATGGGCCACGATGGACCAGGGGAGGTCCGTGGCACCCGCCATCCGGCGCAGGATCTCCTCCGAAGGCACCTTCTGGCCGGACTCGTACCGGGAGATGTCGCCCTGCTGGATCCCGGCGGCTTTCCCGAATTCGGCCTGCGTCATGTCGGCATGGGAGCGTAAGAAGATGACGATCAGCCGAAGGGACGCGGTTCTGTTTCCTCTTCCCACGATTCTCATGCGTCTTTCCGTGCCACACATAGGTTATGTTCGGTGGGTGAACTTTTTTACGTAGAGACGCCCCCGCGGTCATGGCGGCCGTGGTGGAGCGCTCTCGAAGGAGCCCGCCATGTCCTCTACCTCTCTCCGTCGCAAGGTCGTCGTCCTTCTCCTTCTGATCTCCGTCCTCACCGCTCCCGGGGCCTTCGCCGGGCACCGGCTGGAGAAGCCCCGACCGGCGCACCACGCGGAGCCGGCCCCTCTGGCTCTGGTCAGCCGTGCCTGGAGCTTCCTCACGAGCCTTTGGAGCAAGACCGGGTGCCAGATCGACCCGAGCGGTCGCTGTGCGAGCAGTACAGCCCCGCTACCCCCTCCCACGGGCCCGTCGGACATTGGCTGCAACATCGATCCGAACGGCCGCTGCGGCTCGTAGCGTTAGCCTCGGCCTCTCAGTCCTCGCGCGGCCCGAGTGGCCGAGCGCC
>DATLNC010000078.1:0-44849 GCA_035536935.1 Thermoanaerobaculia bacterium | reverse complement strand
GAACTGCCCCATCAGGTCGTAGACACCGGCGTGGTCCACCAGCGCGGCGAAACGATCGGTGTGGCCCAGGAGCCATGCCACCAGGTAGCCGCCGTAGGAGCCTCCCGCCGCGGCCATCCGCTTCTCGTCCACATAGCCTTGAGCGACCAGCCAGTCGGTGGCCTTCATCATGTCTTCGAAAGGTTTATCCGCGTGGTTGCCCAGGATCGATTCCGCAAAGGCCTGGCCGTAGCCGGTCGAGCCGTGGAAGTTGACCATGGAGACCACGTAGCCGCGCGAGGCGAACAGCGCTCCGTTCCAGCGATAGTGGAAGTCGTCCAGCGAGGCGCCGTGCGGTCCGCCATGGATCACGTGCACCAGGGGCCACTTGCGCTTTGGATCGAAACCCGGCGGAAAAACGAGGTGCATGTGAACCGGATCGCCGCCCGCCCCTTGGAAGGTGGCCTCGCCTACCGTTCCGAAATCGATCTCCGCGAGCCGCTCGGCGTTCAAGGTGGTCAGCCGCCGCGGCTCGTCTCCGGCTGCATCCAGGGTCATTGTAAAGACGTCGGCCGGCGCGAGGAGCGACTGGCGGGTGAAGACGATCCTGTTGCCGGCTACATCCACTCCGCCCGTGGTGCCGCCCTTCGCCAGGAGCTTCGGAGTCCCTCCTTCGATCGGCATCGAGTAGACATGGACCCTCCCTTTTTCCTGGGCATGGAAGACCAGGGTCTTGCCGTCCGGAGTGAAGGTCGAGCCGTCCGCCTGCACGTCCCAATCCTCGGCGAGGACGCGGGTCTCGCCACTTCGGCGGTCGTAGCGGGCGATCCGGGCGAAGTCGGGATCGATGTCGGGCCGGCGGTTGCGGCCGTAGACGATCCAGCGGCCATCCGGCGAGTAGCGCGGAGCCATGTCGTGAGCGGGGTTGTCCTCGGTTACGTTCCGCGGCTCAGTATCTGCGGGGTGGATCTTCTGAATGAAGACGTCGAAGTTGATCGTGTGGTACGGCGGCTCGGTGTTGTTGACGCTGTAGGCGATCTCGTTGCCGTCGGGCGAGAGGTCCCACCCTTCCTCGGGAGTGAGGAAGTCCATGGTCCGCGCAAGGCCAGGGGTCAGATCCTTTACCTCGCTCGTGGCCAGATCGACGGAAAAAACGTGATGGAAACGGCCATCGGTGCGGTACTCGTCCCAGAAGCGCAGGAGGCGGGTGTCGGCGACTTTAGCTTGGACTTTATCGGCCTTGTTCTCGTCGAGGCGCTTCTGGACCGCGGGCCAGTCGCCGTTCAGGTCGGGCCAGGTGCTCGCCACGAAGCCGATGCGCTTGCCGTCGGGAAACCACTTCGGGCCCTGCACCGCGACAGGCAGCTTCGTGACCGGCTGCGCCTCGCCGCCATCCAGGGTCAGTACATGGAGTTGGGGCGGAGCCTCGCCGCGCTTCGAGACGAAGGCGATGCGCTTGCCGTCTGGGCTCCAGACCGGCCCGCCGTCCGCGCCCGGATTCCATGTCAGGCGCCGGGGCGCAGCGCTGCCGTCCGACGGGACGAGCCAGAGATCGCTGTCCCCCTTGTTCTCTTCCACCGAGATGCGGTTGATCGTGAAGACCACCTGCTTGCCATCGGGCGAGATCACAGGCGTGCCGGCGCGCTCCATGGCCCACAGGTCCTCGGGAGTCATGGGTCGCCTGGCCGAAGAGGCGGCGGCGAAACAGAGAAAGGCGAGGGCGGCGAAACGCAGCGGGCGAATGGGCATGCGGGATGGTACCAGAGCCTGCTGTATGCTTCCCTTGATTGTTCAGATTCATCCACGCCGCGGACATCCACTTAGACAGCCCCCTCCGGGGCCTGGAGCGCTACGAGGGCGCGCCGGTGGAGGAGATCCGCGGCGCGACCCGCCGGGCTTTCGAGAACCTGGTGGACCTGGCCGTCTCCGAGAACGTGGCCTTCCTCCTCCTCGCCGGCGATCTCTATGACGGCGACTGGAAGGATTACAACACCGGCCTCTTTTTCGCCGCCCAGATGCGGAGGCTGGACGAAGCGGGCATCCCCGTCTTCCTCATCGCCGGCAATCACGACGCCGCGAGCCAGATCACCCGCTCGCTCCGCCCTCCATCCAACGTCACGGTACTCTCCACGAAAAAGCCGGAGACCGTCCTGATCAAGGAGTTGGAGGTCGCCATCCACGGCCAGGGGTTCGCCTCGGCCGCGGTGAGCGACGACCTCTCGCTCGCCTATCCGCCGGCGGTGCCTCACTTCTTCAACATCGGCCTGCTCCATACCAGTCTGAACGGCCGGCCGGGTCACGCCTCCTATGCCCCCTGCACCGTCGAGGGCCTGCGCTCCCGCGGCTATCAGTACTGGGCCCTCGGCCACGTTCACCTGCGGGAGGTGGCCTGCCGCGATCCGTGGATCGTCTTTCCGGGCGCCCTCCAGGGCCGGCACATCCGGGAGACCGGACCCAAGGGGGCGACGCTGGTGACCGTGCGGGAGCGCGAGGTCGCGGAGGTGGAGCACCGCGACCTGGACGTTTTCCGCTGGGCTCTCTGCCGGGTGGATGCGACGGGAGCCGGGGATTCCGGCGAGATCCTCGACCGGATCGGCAAGGCCCTCGAGCGGGAAATGGCGGCGGCGGAAGGGCGGACGGTGGCGGTGCGCCTTGTCGTCGAGGGCGCCTGCCCGGCCCATGGCGAGCTGCTCGCCGCTCCCGAGCGCTGGACCTCGGAATGCCGCGCCCTGGCCTTCGGTGTGGGAAGCGGATCGCTCTGGATCGAGAAGGTCCAGCTCCGCACCCGGCAATCGGAGGCCGTCCGGGCGGTGGACGATGCTCTCGGCGGTCTGCTCCGATCCATCGAGGATCTGCAGGCCGGCGGCGGGCTCGCGGAGCTGGCCGAGGACTTCGTAGAGCTCCGGCGGAAGCTCCCTCCGGAGCTGTTCGAAGATGCCGATGCCCTCGACCCCACGGATCCGGAGCGGCTGCGGAGCCTGCTCGGGGAAGTCGAGGACCTCCTCCTCGCCCGTCTCCTGACGTCGCCGGAGGGTTCGTGAGGCTCCTCGATCTCCACCTGAAGGCGTTCGGGCCGTTCACGGACCGCCGGCTCGATCTTTCGGAGCCGGGGTTGCATGTGATCTTCGGCGCCAACGAGGCGGGCAAAAGCTCGGCCCTCCGCGCCCTGAAGGTCCTCCTCTTCGGCTTCCACCCGCGCAGCTCCGACGACTTCCTCCATCCCTACGACCAGCTCCGGGTCGGCGGCCGCCTGCTCCTCGGGGACGGCTCCGAGATCTCCCTCCTCCGCCGCAAGGGCATGAAGAGCACCCTCCTCTCCCCGGATGACGAGTCCCCCCTGAGCGACGGGCTCCTCGACCGCTGCTTGCAAGGGATGGAAGAGAAGCTCTTCTCCAGCCTCTTCGGCATCGATCACGACGCGCTCGTGGCCGGGGGCCGCGAGCTGCTGGAGCAGCATGGCCAGGTCGGCCAGGCGCTCTTCGCCGCCGGTCTCGGCTCGCGCAATCTCCGCCGGGTGCTCGAATCGCTGGAGAAGGAGGCCGACGACCTCTTCCTGCCCCGCGGCTCCAAGCCCCTGATCAACCAGGCCGTAGCCGACTTCAAGGAAGCCAAGCGCGAGCTGGCCGCCTCCTCCCTCTCCGGCCGGGAGTTCGAGGGTGACCGCAAGGAGCTGGAGCGCCTTCGCGGCGAGGCGGAGGCGCTCAGCCGGGAGATCGCCACGCTCGAGAGGGAGAGCAACCGACTCCAGCGCCTGCGCCGAACCCTGCCCCTCCTGGCCGAGCGGGGCCACTTCCGGACGCAGCTCGCGGAGATGGAGCCCACGGCCGTCCTCCCCTTGGACTTCCCCGACCGGCGGCGCGAGGCACAGGAGGCTCTGCGCAGGGCCCGCGAAGACCGGAACCGCGCTGCCGACGAGTTGAAGGGGCTCAAAGAGGAGGCTGCCGGGCTCACCGTGGCCGCGCCCGTGCTGGCGCAGGCCGAGTCCATCGAGCGCCTCCATGCCGACGTGGGGCTGTTCACGAAGGATACCGGGGACCTCTCCCGGCTGCGCCTCGAAAGAGACGAGCAGCAAGCGCAAGCTTTAGAGCTGTTGGAAGAAATCCGTCCCGGAATGACTCTCGAGGAGGCCGAATCTCTGCGCCCAGCCGGGGATCGATGGGTGCGGATCCAGGATCTGGGCAACCAGCGGCAGGCTTTGGTCAACGGCCTGGATCAAGCCCGCCGCCAGGCCGGAGAAGCCGAGAGGACCCTGGCCAGTACGCGGGAGACGCTCGCCGGCCTGCCCGAGCCCAGGGACCCCGTTCCCCTCCGCCGCCAGGCCGAAACCGCCCGCCGCGCCGGACCCCTGGATGAACGGCGGACCGAAACCGCCGCCGCAATCCGCACCGAAAGCGAGCAGCTCCGGCTCGACATCGGCCGGCTGGGGCTTTGGAACGGTCCTCCCGAAGAGCTGGAGGCGCTCCCCGTTCCCCCGGCCGAGACCCTGGAACGGTTCGGCCGGGACCTCGATTCCCTGGCCGAGCGCCGCCGGGGCCTGGAAGAGAAGCGCCGGACCGTCCACGAATCCCTGGGTGACGCCGCCCGCCAGTTGGAGGAGATGCAAAGGGCCGGCGCCGTTCCCACCGAAAAGGATCTCCTGGACGCGCGGTCGCGGCGCGATCAGGCCTGGAATCTCCTGAAGGAACAGTGGACAGGGAGCGGAGCGGAGGCCTATGAGCGGATGGTCGGGGAGGCGGATGATCTCGCGGATCGCCTCCGCCGCGAGGCTGACCGGGTCCAGCTCCAGGCCCAGCTCTCCGCCCGGCGCGACGAACTTGCAGGCATGGCCGAGACGCTCGACGCCGATCTCATCCGGTCGATGGAGGAGACTGCCCGCGTCGAGACCGCCTGGAAGGAGCTCTGGCAGCCCTGTGGCATCGCCCCTCTCCCGGCCCGCGAGATGCATCCCTCCTGGACCTCCCGCTACGAAAAGCTGCGCGCCCGGGCCGAATCCCTCCGGCAACACCGCCACCGGTTGGAAAGCTTGGAGGATGCTGTCCGGCAGCAGAGAGCCGACCTCGCCGCAGTGCTTGGCGAGCTGGGAGAATCCGTGCCCAGGCTGAAGGGCCTGGAGCCCGTCCTCGCTCGCAGCGAGGAGGTCGTCCGCCGGCTGGAAGAGGAGGAGAGAAAGCGCGCCAGCCTCGAAGACGAGCTTCGCAGCGCCTCGTCCCGCGCCGCCAAAGCGCGCCAGGAAGAGGAGACGGCCCTCGCCGAGCTGGAAGCCTGGAAGCGATCCTGGGCCGGCACGATCAGCGGCCTGGGGCTCGGCGGCGACGCTCTGCCCTCCGAGGTGAGCCTGCTCGTCGCCAGGTTGAACGAGATCTCCAAGCGCCGCCAGGAGGCCGAAAAGCTCGGCCGCCGCGTCACCGGGCTGGAGCGGGATCTGGAGACTTTCCGCTCAGCCGTCCGCGCCCTGGCTGCCGATCTGGCCATCGACCGAAAGTATCTGCATTCGGAGCAGCATCCGGACCAGACCGCCGATCATCTGCACGCCCTCCTCAAGGAAGCCCGCCGTCAGGACGACCGCCGCCAGCTCCTGGAGCGCAGGATCGAGAAGCTCGAGGGCGAGGTCCGTGACGCCGAGGCCATCCGGCGGGCCATGGAGGAGCGCCTTGCCGGTCTCCGGGCGGAAGCCGGCTGCGACGACGATGCCGGCCTCGAAGAGGCGGAGCGCAGGTCCGCCGAGGTGCGGGACCTTCGGCGCGAGCTCGACTACCGCGAGAAGCAGCTCCTCAAGGAAGGATCGGCCCTGGACGATCTGGAGCGCGAGGCCGAAGCCGTGGACGCGGACGCCCTCCCGGGCCTCATCGAGCAGCTCGGAGGCGAGGTGGAAGAAAAGAAGGGCCGGATGGGCGATCTGCGCGAGGAGCTGGGCCGGCGGGATTTGGAGCTGGAGCGCCGGACGGGAGGAGACGCCGCGGCGCGGGCGGCCGAGCGCGCCCAGGAGATCCTGGCCCGCCTGCGCGACGGCGTGGAGAGCCACGTCCGGCTGCGCCTCGCGGGCACTCTCCTCCGCCGGGAGATCGAGCGCTACCGGGTGGAGAACCAGGCTCCCCTGCTGCGCCGCGCCGCCGACCTCTTCTCCACCCTCACCCTGGGGAGATACGCCGGTCTCCAGACCGACTTCGGCGACGACGACGAGCCCGTGCTGGTGGGCATCCGTGACGGGAAGCAGGTGCGGGTCGAAGGCATGAGCGAGGGGACGCGGGACCAGCTCTACCTATCCCTTCGCCTCGCCACCCTGGAGAAGTACCTCGATCACGCCGAGCCCCTCCCCTTCGTCGTGGACGACATCCTGATCAACTTCGACGACCGCAGGACCCAGGCGGCCTTGAGCGTCCTGGCCGAGCTCTCGAAGAAGACCCAGGTGATCCTCTTCACCCATCACGAGCGCCTGAAGGAGATGGGCGAAGCGATGAGGAACGGGTCCGGGGTTTTCGTGCGCGAGCTCGGTTGAGCCTCAACGCACCAGGTGATAGCGCTCCTGCCGGCGGTACGTCCAGTGGCGCTCGCCCGGTCGTCCAGGTAGGCCGAGGGCGACCTCACGATCGATGGCGACGTGCTGAACCGAAACTCGGATACCGGTCCGCTCCTGTTCGTGGGCGGCAGGCTGCAGGCGCGAAACGTGATCAAAGGAGGATCGCGGGTGATCGTGCTGGGCGATGTCGAGGCGTCCGGGCTGGTGATCGGCGATTACAACCACGGGACCATTCACATCCGCGGCGATCTCCGGGCACAAGCCTTCATCCTGCTCGACCACGACGGTTACGTGCACGGCAAGACGCACGCGCCCAAGCTCGGCGACATGGACGATCCGCGTGAGATACTGGTGCCGGAGGTGTTCGAGGACGAAGACGAGGAATGGCCGTCTCCGAACGTGGACTGGCTCTGGGCCCGGCAGCGCGCCGGGCTGCCGATCCTGAAGTGATCATGGCTGCATCGTCCCGCTTCACCGGCATCGAGATCGCGGACGGGGAAATCCGTCTGATCCGATGGCCGGACGATGACGATCGGCCCAGGCCGCAGATCCTTCGCGGAGCCCGGCTCCGCATTACGGAGGTGTTCTCTGATCTCTCATGATCTCTCGCATGATTGGGGCTGTCAAAACATGGCAGGAAAGCTCCGGCGGGTGCTGGTGAAGAGGCCGGACGAGGCGTTCGCAGTGGATGATCCGGCGCGCTGGCATTACACCTCGCGCCCGGATTTGAACGAAGCACGGCGCGAGCACGACGCTCTGGTCGAAATCCTTACAGATGCGGGAGCCGAGGTGATCGATCATCCCGAACCCCAGCCGGACCGCGCCGATGCCATCTTCGTCTTCGATCCGGCGCTCGTCACCGACCGCGGCGCCGTGATCCTGCGCATGGGCAAGGAGCTGCGGCGCGGCGAGGAGGCGGCGATGGCCCGTCGTTTCCGGGAGATCGGCGTCCCCATCCTGGCCGAGCTCGGGGGCGAGGCGACCGCGGAGGGCGGCGACCTGCTCTGGCTCGATTCGCGGACCCTCGCGGTCGGCCAGGGCTTCCGCACGAACGCCGAGGGGCTGCGCCAGCTCCGCGAGATCCTGACCGGCGTCGAGGTGCTGGCAGTCGACCTCCCCTACTTCACCGGCCCCGAGGCCTGCCTGCATCTCCTCTCGCTGATCAGCATCGTGGACCGCGACCTCGCCGTGATCTACCCTCCCCTCATGCCCGTGACCTTCTGGAGGACGCTGCAGGACCGCGGCTTCCGGCTGGTCGAAGTGCCCGAGGAGGAGTTCCCGACCATGGGCCCCAACGTCCTGGCCCTCGCTCCCCGGAAATGCCTGATGATCGAGGGCAATCCCGTCACCCGCCGCCGCCTGGAGGAGGCGGGCTGCGAAGTCCTCACCTATCGCGGCCGGGAGATCTCGCTCAAGGCCGAGGGCGGCCCCACCTGCCTCACGCGGCCGATCTGGCGCACCTGATCGCGGCGCGGCCTGACAGAGAGGCGTTTCTGCCGCGCGCGAGTCTTCGCAATCCTGCCGCGGCGCTGTGCCGTCCCGCTGACGAGCTTCCCTGCCGCGACTCGGACCATTTTGCCGCGGCGCAAGGTATTTCCGCCGCGACTCAACCCATAGTCGCAGCAGCAACGGACTTCGTGCCGCGACTTTCGGCATTTCTGTCGCGACTATGAGTTTTACTGCCGCGACGAAACCTATCGTCGCGGCAACCATCTGCTTTTCTGCCGCGACTCAAGACTTCTTGCCGCGATAAAGCACTTCGTCGCGGCGCCGATGGGTCTCCCTGCTGCGACTTTCGGTTAAGTCGCGGCAGACAAACCTTGGCAGTGGACCATTTCGAGAAGGGATGCCGCCTTCCCGACATGGCGCCGGCTCACCTGCTTGGCGAAACCGCTCCTGCGTTCTTGCGTAGACTCTATTCAGGAGGTAGCCTCGGTCACCCTGCGCCATCTCCTCCACCACACCAGCAGGTCCGCAACTACATCGAGCTGCTCCAGCTCGGCGAGATCAGCTTCGAGGACATGGCCGCGGACGACGATCCTGCGCTCGTAGAAGTGCTCCGCCGTCCTTACCCAGAAGGGTATACTGTCGCTTCGTAAGGAGGAGGCATGCCGGCGAGCACCCTGACCTCGAAAGGGCAAATCACGATTCCCAAGGAAGTCCGCGAGCGCCTCGGCTTGAAGGAGGGCGACCGTCTGGTATTCCGATTCGACGATGAGGGCAACCTTCTCGTTCGGCCGGAGGCCCGAAGCCCTCTGGGGCGACTCCCCGGCCTTCTGCACCATCTTGCTGGAGAGCGGCCGGTCACCGTCGAGGAGATGAACGAGGCCGTCAAACGGCGGGCCGCAAAGCGGTTCCGGGAGCCTGGCCCGCGGTGATCGCCCTCGATACAAACATCCTGATCCGCCTCCTTACGAAGGACGATCCAGATCAAACGGCACTGACGGAAGGGCTCCTCCAGAAGGCGGCGAAGTACCAGGACAGCAAAGCCGATTTTTCCGACTGCTTCATCGGAGCCAAGGCGCGTGCCAGAGGAGCGCGAACGACGTATACGTTCGAGCGAGTGCTTGCTCATGAGCAGGGCTTCACGCGATTGGTTTAGTCTCCGGATCTCGCTCAAGGCCGAGGGCGGCCCCACCTGCCTGACGAAACCCATCCTGCGTTCGGGCGTACAGTAGAGGAACGATCCAGGAGGCCCTTCGATGAAAATACTCTGCCGCGCCATCGCATCCTGCCTTCTCCTCTCGGCCGCTCCGGCCCTGGCCGCAAACCCGACACCGGAAAGCGTCGACCAGGTCTTCTCCGAGTATGGCAAGGATGGGCCCGGCTGCGCCCTGGCCGTCGTGCGGGACGGTACGATCGTCCATTCCAAGGGCTATGGCCTGGCAAGCGTGGAGCATGGCGTGCCGATCACACCGCAGACGGTGTTCGACATCGGCTCGACCTCCAAGCAGATCACGGCCACGGCCATCCTCCTGCTGGCCCAGGACGGCAAGCTCTCGCTGGACGACGACGTGCGCAAGCACATCCCGGAAATGCCGGATCTGGGGACTCCGGTCACCCTGCGCCATCTCCTCCACCACACCAGCGGAGTCCGCGACTACATCGAGCTGCTCCAACTCGGCGAGATCAGCTTCGAGGACGTGGCCACGGACGACGACGCTCTGGCCGCCCTCTCGCGCCAGAAGGGCCTCGACTTCCGGCCCGGCGACGAGCACAGCTACAGCAACTCGGGATACTTCCTGCTGTCGCTGGTCGTGAAGCGGACGAGCGGCAAGACGCTGCGCGAGTTCGCCCAGGAGCGCATCTTCACGCCTCTCGGCATGAGCAGCACCCAGATTCTCGACGATCACACGCTGGTCATCCCCCGGCGCGCGGCCTCCTACGCTCCGCGCCGCGACGGCGGCTTCCGCCTCGAGATCGCCAACTGGGAGCAGACCGGGGACGGCGCGGTGCAGACCACGGTCGAGGACTTCGCGAAGTGGGACCGGAACTTCTATGACCCCAAGGTCGGCGGCCCCGCGCTCGTCGAGCAGCTCCAGGTGAAGGGCGTGCTCAACGACGGCAGCACGATTCCCTATGCCCGAGGCCTCGTCGTGGACGAGCACCGGGGGTTGCGCCGCGTCCACCACGGCGGCGCCTGGGCCGGCTACCGGGCGCAAATGATCCGCTTCCCCGACGAACGCCTGTCCGTGATCACGCTCTGCAACCGGGGCGACGCCGATCCCGGCCTGGCGATGCAGGTGGCGGAGCTCTACCTCGCCGACCGGATGAAGCCGGACGTGCCGGAGCCGACAGCTGCCTCGGCGACCGCCGCGCCTTCGGCAACCGTGGACGCAGCCCGCTACTCCGGGTTGTTCTGGAACCCGCAGAACGGCATGGTCCGCCGCATCTACGGCAAGGACGGCAAGCTGTTCTACGAGCGCGGACAGGGCAACGAATCGGAGCTGGTGCCGCTCGGCGGAGACCGTTTCACGCTGACCGGGGGCCCCGCCGAGGTGCTCTTCCCCTCCCCCCGGGAGATGCACGTCCTGGTCCCCGGGGACAAACCGGTCGTGTTCCAGGGAGTCGAGCCCTTCGCCCCGGCTCCGGCCGAGCTCGCCGCCTACGCCGGGACCTTCTACAGCGAGGAGCTGGACATGACCTTCAAGCTCTCGGTCGAAGACGGCCGGCTGGTGCTGCGCACGCGGCGGCAGCACGAGCCGGTGCCGCTCGAGCCGGTCTTCGCCAATGCCTTCCGCTTTCCCGGCGGCGGCCCACTCCTCCGCTTCACGCGCACCGGCAAGGAGATCACCGGCTTCTCGATGGGCAACGCCCGTGCCCGCAATCTCGGGTTCACGCGAGTAGGCTCCTGACATGCGCCGTACCGTTGCTTCCGTCCTGATCCTCGCGCTCGCCGCGACCGTCCTCGCCTCGAACATCTCGGCGGCGGCTCGGCCGAACCTGGTGATCATCCTGACCGACGATCAGGATCTCAGCTCGCTCGCGTACATGCCGAAGACCCTGGAGCTGCTCGGCGCGCAGGGGATGACCTTTCGAAACTATTTCGTCCCGCTGTCGCTCTGCTGCCCGTCGCGCGCAACTCTCCTGACCGGCCTCTACGCGCACAATCACAAGGTTTATACGAACTTCGGGCCGGACGGCGGGTTCGAGCGCTTCGAGGCGCAGGGGCACGAGAAGAATAACCTCGCCACGGCGCTGCACGACGCGGGCTATCGTACCGCCCTGATCGGCAAGTATCTGAACGCCTATCCCAAGAAGGATGACCCCACGCACATCCCGCCGGGATGGGACGAATGGGTCAGCCCGGTCAAGGGCCATCCCTACTCATCGTACAGCTACACGGTCAACGACAACGGCAAGCTCGTCAAACACGGCAACAAGGCCGAGGACTACATGACGGACATGCTGTCGAAAAAGGCGACAGCCTTCGTGCGGGGCTCCGGCGGCCAGCCGTTCTTCCTCTATCTCGCGACCTATGGGCCGCACAAGCCGGCAACCCCGGCCAGGCGCCACTTCGCCCTCTTTCCCGGGCTCCAGGCGCCGCGCACGCCGTCGTTCAACGAGGCCACCGTGACCGACAAGCCGGCGCGCATCCGCAAACTGAAGCGGCTCAAGCCGGAACGGATCGCCGTCATCGACGCCCTCTACCGCAAGCAGGTGCTCTCCCTGCAAGCGATTGACGAGGCCGTGGCGGCCCTGATCGAGACACTGCGGGAGACAGGACAGCTCGACAATACATTCATCGTCTTCACCTCGGACAACGGCTTCCACATGGGGCAGCACCGCCTGGAGCCGGGCAAGTACACCGTCTACGAGCCGGACGTCCACGTGCCCCTGCTGGTACGCGGCCCCGGCGTGCCCAAAGGCGTCGAGGTGACTGCGCTGATATCCAGCGTGGACCTGGCCGCCACCTTCGCCGAGTTGGCGGGGGCGGCGCTCCCGGTCGAGCCCGACGGCCGCTCCCTCGTGCCGTTCTTCCAGGGACAGGCGCAGGAGACCTGGCGGCAGGCCGTGCTGCTGGAACAGTTCAAGTATCCGGTGTCTCCACCCGACGACGACGCGGTCTCCGACAATCCGGCCCACCGCGGCCTGCGGACCGAAAGCTTCAAATACGTGGAGTATGGAACTGGCGAGCGCGAGGTCTACGACTTGAGGAACGACCCGGACGAGCTGCTCAACCTGCTCGACCGGGCACCCCTGGCCTGGCTCGCCCAGCTCTCGCAGCGTGCGAAAGCCCTGGCCTCGTGCAAGGGCGAGACGTGCCGGCAGCTCGAAGCTCAGCCGTTGCCGCCGCTGCCATAGGAACCGGCCCCTCTGCGCTGCGCCATTCAATCGCCGTAGATCTGGAAGCGATTGGCCGCCAGGATTTCCAAATGATTCCACGGGTCATCGATCGTCGATTCGTAATCAGCGTGCAGATTGATGTCGCGCCAGTCTCCAAAGGCTACCTGAACTTGGCAGTTCTTGAACGTACAGGGTTTGACAGAGCTGCCTACGAGCTCTGATTGGTGCTGCTCCTCGCCGTACAACTGGACATAGGTGAACTCATTCGAGTGCCATCCCAGGGGGTGCGCACTGAAGCCTTGCGGCAAGTCGTCGAGAAGAAACCACCAGTTTCCTGAATCCTCATCACGCTTGATCGTGAATTTGTATTCCGTATCTGGCTTGACGGCTCCGATGTATTGGGTTCCATCGAAGCGTCCTTCCACATATCCTTCGAGCGCGGCGATGGCTGCCTTCTTGTAGTTGGCATACCCCATCTGCAACCAGGTCCCCACCTGCTCATGCCGCCTGCTCTTCAAGCCAACCCATGCCACGCTCGCGGCTTCCGCATGTGCACTCAGGTTCGCTGCCCGTGCCATGATGGTGGCCCGCACCGCTGTGATACGCCAGAAGCTCTTCGTCTCCATGCCGCAGTAGCGGATGGCCATGGTCCCCTCCAAGCGAGGAGCGAGCGCGGAGCCGCCTCGCGCGGCCGGCATGTGCCCCCTGTATTTGGGTGGGACGTGGAGCGGAAGAATTGCAGTCGGAGGCAATTTACGAACGGGTACAATCAGGCATGCGCTTCAGTCGCATGGGGATGCTGAGAAAGGGAGGGCAGCATGAGAATTATCGTGATCGGGGCAACAGGAACCATCGGGCAGGCCGTCCTCCGTGCTTTCGAGGGACGGCATGAGGTAGTGGGGGTCGGACACACCCGGGGCGAGCACCAGGTGGACATCAGGGACAAGGCGTCGATCGAGCGCCTGCTGGAGACGCTCGGGGCTTTCGACGCCCTCGTGTCCACGGTGGGACAGGTGAAGTTCGGGCCGCTCGCGGAGCTTTCGGACGCGGACTGGGACCTCTGTCTCTCGGACAAGCTCATGGGACAGGTGAATCTCGTCAGGGCGGGCCTGAAGCACGTCCGCGAGGGTGGATCGTTCACGCTGTCGAGCGGATTGCTGGCCCGCTATCCCGTGCCGGGCGGCTCGGCGATCACGCTCGTCAACGCGGGGCTTGAAGCTTTTGCCAAATCGGCCGCGCTGGAGATGCCGCGGGGCGCGCGCATCAACGTCGTGAGCCCGCCGTGGGTCAGCGAGACCCTGGAAGCGATGGGACGGGACGGCTCCAAGGGCTTGCCGGCCGAGAAGGTGGCCAAGGCGTATGTGGAGAGCGTCGAGGGGAGCCGGAACGGGGAGACGCTGGACGCGCGCGACTTCGCGTAAGGAAGCCGGTTGGATCGGCCGCGCCGCCGCTGGAGCCTCCAACCCGCGGGTGAAACGATCCAACCGCCGGGTTTCGCGCCGCAACCCGGGATTTCCATGACGGAACCCGCGGGTTTGTGTCCCAACCCGCGGGTTCCGCATGCCAACCTGCCGGTTGGGCCTCTCCACCCGCCGGTTTTGTGTCCCAACCCGCGGGTTCGTCGTGTCAACCGCCGGGTTGAGTCCTCCAACCCACGGGTTTTTTGTCCCCGCTCTCGGGTTCAGCCGCTATCATCGCAGCCGTGCTCGATGAGGCCGATGAGGCTGAGGCCCCGCGCCCTTCCTTCCGCCGGCGGCTCGCCGGGTGGGTGTCCGTGGCCGCGCACCCCTTCGTCCTGATCCCGGCCCTCGTGGCGGTGGTCACGGCGCGCTCGCTGCCGCCCCGCGAGGCGGCGGTCGTGGTCGCCCTTGTCGTGGTCGGGTCCATCCTGCCCATGCTCTGGATCATCGTGCGGCGGGTGCGGTCCGGCGCCTGGACGGACCACGACGTTTCCGTGCGGGAGCAGCGGACCGGAATGTACCCGGCCGCCCTGGCGATCTCGGCGGCGACCGTCCTCCTCCTCTACCTCTCGGGGACGGCCCGGTCGGTCCTCCAAGGGACGGTAGCCGTGTTTCTCCTCATCGCCCTCTCGTCGTTGATCAACCTGCGGCTCAAGATCTCGCTGCACACCGGATTCGCGGCGTTCACCGCCGTGTCCCTGCTCTCCATGAGCCGGCCGATGGGGATTGCCGGCGCGGTCATCGCCTTGGCTGTTGCGTGGTCGCGCCTGGAGCTTCGCCGCCATACGTTTGCCGAAGTTGTCGGTGGAGCGCTGCTAGGAGCCGGGATCGGTGCGGCGCTGTTGCTCTGGCCAATTTAGGACTTTTTTACCAAGTCTGCGAGATCTGTCACGGGAGAATAAAAGCCGGAGGTGATGATTCTCTTGAGCAAGCCGTTCGACTCTTCGAGAGTCCAGAGATTGCGTTCGATCCCGAGGATCAGACAACCAAGAGTGCCCGACACGGCAACCTTCAGATTCCCTGCATGGCGTCGGGCATCTTTGTCATCGGTCAAGAGTAGCCAGTTCCGCTGCCGCGCAATGGCCAGGCAGGACGCTTCGCCGGCGTGCAGTTGCGCAGGCATGCCAGAGAAGGCCAGAACTTCACTTTCGTCTCTGAGGCTGGTGAGACGTAACCAGCCATCCTCTTTCCTCGGGTAAAGGATCTCGTCTACTCCGGAGTAGAACGTGTAACCCTCCTCCACCCCCGCTGGATCTCGTGGTACACCTCGGTCGGAAGGAACACCTCTTCAAACAGCTCATGGAGCCTGTCAAGAGAGTCGATGGCTGCGAAATTGGAGAGGACTGTGGTGTTCGAAATGACGCTCATCGGTTGGCAAAGAAACCCCGCAGAACCTGGACTTCTTCCTCGGCTTCTTGCAGAGTCTCAGACCCGAGGCGTGGTTGGATTCCCTTCTCTAGCAGGATCTCCCTCATTTGCGCCCAGCTCACCCCCGCGAGATCCGCTGCTTTGGCCAGAGAAAGACTTTCGGTTTGGTAGCGATGGACCGCCACATGGATCCTGGCATCAGGGCGGGCTCGGAGCAGATGACGCAGCGCATCACGCAGCACTTCTTCTTCGCTGCCATAGAGCCGGGCGTGGACGAGATCCCGGGCGTCAGTGGGCCGCATAGCGGTCTCCCCAGGAGTGCTGGTCTTGGGATCGGTGCTCTCTGACATGCGTGCCTCCGCCTCCTCCATCCTACCACCCTCTAATCGAGGTTCAGAGCCCGAACGGATACGTCTCCGTGGCTCGTGTATCATCTGCACCATTCCGGGAGATCCATGATCCGACCTGCCGTCCGACTGCCGGCCGGGGCTGTCCTCGCCGCGGCACTACTGGCCTCATCGCCGGTGCCCGTGGAGCGCTCGCTGTCCGCGGGCGAGTCGCACGTCCATGAGATCGCCCTGGCGGCCGGCAGCGCATGGCTGGTTACGGTCGAGCAGCTCGGAATCGATGTCGCCGTCGGGGTTCCCGGTCTCACCTCCGTAGACGCTCCCTTTGACCGCCAGGGAACGGAAACCCTGGTGGTGACCTGGCCCGCGCACGCAGTGGAGGTGCGGTCGCTCGAGGCCGGAGCGCCTCCGGGACGCTACTCGATCCGCGTCGAGCCGCTGGACGACCCCGGGGGCCTCGAAGCCGAGACGGCGATGAGCCGGGCAGGCGAGGCGTACCGGCAAGGCTCGGCGGACGGGCGAAAAAAAGCCCTGGCCGAGTACCTTCGGGCCTCCGTTCTCTTTCGCGAAGCCCCGGACCAGGCACGGGCGCTCTATGCGGCGGCGGTGCTCGCGCGGCTCACGGGGGACACCCGCCAGGCGCTGGCGCTCGGCGAGCGGGTGCTGCCGCTCTGGCAGTCGCTCGGCGACCGGCTCTGGGAGGCGGCCACGCGCAACGAGATCGGGCTCGATCTCTGGATGCTCGGCCGGGGGGACGAGGCGCGGGTATCGTTCGATACGGCGCGGAGCCTCCAACAGGAGATCGGCGACCGGTACGGCGAGGGCGCGTCGCTCAGCAATCTCTGCCTCATGGACCTCTCGGCCGGAGAGCTGCGGGCCGGGCTGGCCTGCTACGAGCGCGCGCTGCCCCTGTTGCGCGAGGTCCAGGCGGGATCGCTCGAAGGCGCGGCGCTCACCAACGTGGGCCGCGTCCACGACGTGCTCGGGGAGCCGGACGAGGCGCTCGCGAGCTACGAGGAGGCGCTGACCCGGCTGCAATCCCTGGGCGACCGCAACGGCATGGCGCGGACCCTCAACCAGATGGGCGTGCTCTACCGCGAGATGGGCGAGCTCCAGGAGGCGCTGGCGCGCTACGGCAAGGCCCTGGAGGTCTTCCGCGAGCTGGGGGACAGGCGCTGGCAGTCGCGCGCGCTGCACAACCTGGGCACGGTCTACCACGCCCTGGGCGAGCCGCAGCAGGCCCTCGCGAGCTACGAGACGGCACTGCGGCTCGGGCGCGAGGCCGGCGACCGCGAGGGCGAGGCGGCCACGCTCGCCAACCTCGGCCAGGTCCAGCTCCGCCTCGGCGATCCGCGGACGGCGCTGGAGCTTCACCGCCAGGCGCTGGAGCTGTACCGGGCGATCGGCGACCGCCGCGGCGAGGGCAACGCGCTGCTCGACGCCGGGCGGGCCTCCGCCGCCTTGGGCGACGCCGCGGCCGGAATGGCCTCCCTGAACAAGGCCGTCGCGCTCCTCCACGAGGTGGGCGACCTGGCGGGCGAGGCCGAGGCCCTGCGCGCGCTGGGCGAGGCCCACGCGGATCAGGCCGGTGCGGAGGGGGCGCTCGCCACGCTGGAGCGGGCGCTCGGGATCGCACGGGCCGCCCGCCAGCCCGCGGGCGAGGCGCAGACGCTCTTCGCGCTGGCCCGGACCGAGCGCCGGCTCGGCCGCTCCGCCGAGGCCCGGGCCCATGCCGAAGCGGCGCTCGCCGTGGGCGAGTCGCTGCGCTCCCGCATCGGAAACCCCGACCTGCGGGCCTCCTTCTCCGCCACACAGCACGGCACCTACGAGCTGCTGATCGATCTCCTCATGGAGGCTCACCGGTCCGCGCCGGCCGCGGGGCACGACCGCGCCGCCCTGGAGGTCGCGGAGCGCGCCCGCGCCCGCACGCTCCTGGAGCTGCTCGGCGAGGCGGGCGTCGATCCGGGGAAGGGGGCCGATCCCGCCCTCCTGGAGGGCCGCACCCTCCTCCAGCGGCGCCTGAGCGCGAAAGCCGCCCGCGCCCTCAGCGAGAAGGCCGGACCCGCGCGGACCGCGCTCGAGCAGGAGCAGGAGGTGATCCTCCGCGAGCTCGACCTGGCCGAGGCCGAGATCCGCCGCGGCAATCCGGCCTACGCGGCCCTGACCCGACCGGAGCCGCTGCGCGCGTCCGAGGTCCAGGCGCTGCTCGACGCGGACACGGTCCTCCTCGTCTACTCGCTTGGCGAGGCCCGCAGCTTCCTCTGGAAGGTGACTCCGGACGCCGTCGAGCCGCACGAGCTGCCCGGCCGGGCCGCGATCGAGGCGGCCGCGCGCCGGGTTCACGAGGGGTTGAGCGAGCTCGACGTGGAGGACCGCGCCCGGGAGTCGGGCGAGGCGGCCGAGCTGGCGAAGCTGCTCCTCGCACCCGTGGCCGGGAAGCTGGAGGGCAAGCGGCTCGCGGTGATCGCGGATGGCGCCCTTCACTACGTGCCTTTCGGAGCGCTGCCGGTCTCGGACCCGAAAGACTCGGATGCCGTGCCCGTCCCACTGCTCGAACGGCATGAGATCGTCCATCTCCCCTCGGCTTCGGCGCTGGCGGCGCAGCGGAAGCGGCTCTCCCCACCATCCCCGGAATCCGGATGGATCACGGTGCTGGCGGACCCGGTCTTCGACGCCATGGACCCGCGGGTGACGGGCAAGGAAGTGTCGGCGGCTTCGGGCCAGGCCAGGCGGGACATCGTGTTCGAGCGGCTCCCCGCCTCCCGAAGCGAGGCGGAGGCCATCGCCGCTCTGGCTCCCCCCGGGAAGGCCGCGCTGGCCCTCGACTTCGAGGCCTCGCGCTCGCGGGTCCTGGGGCTGAGCGGCTTTCGGGTGGTCCACTTCGCCACGCACGGGGTGCTCGACGCGGAGCGGCCGGCGCTCTCGGGGCTGGCGCTCTCGATGGTCGGCCCGGACGGGAGCGCGCAGGAAGGCTTCCTCCATCTGCGCGACATCTACGGCCTCCGCCTGGACGCGGACCTGGTCGTGCTGAGCGGCTGCCGCACGGCGCTGGGCCGGGAGCTGCGCGGCGAGGGGCTGGTGGGGCTGACCCGCGGCTTCCTCTATGCCGGCGCTCCGCGCGTGGTGGCGAGCCTGTGGAAGGTGGAGGACCGCGCCACGTCGGAGCTGATGACGCGTTTCTATCGCGCCTTGTGGGAGGAGGGGCTGGCTCCCGCCGCCGCCCTGCGCTCGGCCCAGCTCTCTCTGCGTCGCGAGCGGCGCTGGCGGGATCCGTACTTCTGGGCCGGCTTCGTCCTGCAGGGGGCCTGGAACTGAGACTGCGATTTTGGGCAGGCCCGTCCCACTCAGGGATCGGACCAGACAAGGAGGAATCTCATGGGCATCAACGTCAAGGACTTCGTCGGCACCTGGTACGTCTGGTGGGCGGACGGCGAGAAGTCAGTCATGAAGCCAGGCTCGAAGCTGGTGCTGGGCACGGGCGAGGACGGCGCGACGGCGCCGGAGCTGACGCCCGAGTTCCAGGTGGTGATGGGCTTCGCGCTCCTCGGCCTCACCCCCGGGGGGACCTGGGCGCCAATCTTCTCCTCCCAGGAACAGGAGCAGCAGCCGTTGCAGCTGATGTTCGTCGATGGCACCCTGGGCTGGCTCGGCTACTACAAGGGCAAGCCGCTGCGCATCTACATCTCCGCCTGCGAGGCGAACGTGGCCGGCAGCCAGAGGTCGGTCGCGCTCTACGGCTCCTCGGTGCTGGGCGATCCGGACCAGGTGGGCGTCTGGGGCGCGAGCGACCGGCCGCCCGGAGGCTGAGGTACAATCCCGGACGTTCTGGCCAGCCAAGGGTCAACCCTCGACGTCAGCGAACGGCCGGAGGACCTCGTCGCGCGGATTCAAGCGGGCGACCGGCGGGCCGAGGAGCGCCTTGTCGAGACCTACGGCCGCGGCATCGCGATCCTCCTGGACCGCCAGACCAACGGCCGGCCCGAGGCCGAGGACATCTTCCAGGAGACGTTCCGGCTGGTGATCGAAAAGCTCCGCCGGGGGGAACTGCGCGAGCCCGCGAAGCTCCCCGGCTTTCTCGCGCAGATCGCCCGCAGCCTCACCATCGAGCACTACCGCAAGATCCAGCGGCGCAAGACCGAGCCTGACAGCGACGCCGTCGCCGAGGTTGAAGCGTCCGGCTCCGGCCCTCTCTCCGAGCTGCTGACCCGGGAGGATGCCGGGCTCGTGCGCCAGGTGATCCGGGAGCTGGGCACCGAGCGCGACCGCGACATCCTCCTGCGCTTCTACATCGCCGAGGAGGACAAGGAGCGCATCTCGGCCGACTTCGGCCTCTCCAGCCTGCAGTTCAACCGCGTGCTGCACCGCGCCCGCGAGCGTTACCGGGAGCTCTACCTGGAGCGCGTCGGCCGCCGCGCCCTTGGGATAATCCTGCTCTTCGTCACACTCTCTCTCGGAGGGAGGAGAGCCGGGTGAACGAAATGGACCACGCATACATCGAGGAGCACGGGCTCATCGACCTGTACCACCGGGGGCAGTTGCCGCCGGAAGTGGAAGCGGGGTTCGAGGAGCACTTCGTGGGCTGCCCCGATTGCCAGGAGCGTCTGCAGATGGCCCGCGGCTTCCAGCGCGGTCTGAAGACGGTCGTGGCCGAGGACGTGGCGAAAGCCGGTCTTCTCACGTGGCTCCTCCGGCGAAGGTGGATCGCCCTGGCCGCTCTGATTGCTGCCGCGGTCCTGCCCGTGCTCGGATATCTCGCGGGGAGCCGCGGTGATACACCCATGAATACCGAGGCGAGCTGGCGCCAGCTCTTCGAAAAGGAGCGCCAGAGCGCGGACGACCTCCGCCAGCGTCTCGAAGAGAGCGAGCGCCAGCGGCTCGCCCAGGTAGAAGCAACCCCGGCGCCCACCGCCGCCCCTTCGCCTCTCGTCAACACCCCGGTCTTTCTGCTCACCGCGGTCCGCGGAGAGGGCGAGACCACTCCTGTTGATGTGAAAAGCGGCTACTTCTCCCTGGCCGTCGATGCCGGGGATGATGCGCGCTTCGAAAGCTACCGGGTGACGATCACGGATGCCCGCGGCAAGCGGATGTTTCGGGAGGCTGGCCTGAAGCCGAACGCGCTCGAAGCGCTGCTGCTCACCTTCCCCGTGGGCTTCTTCAAGCCGGGCGAGTATCGCTTGACGCTCGAGGGTGTCAAGGCCGGCGGCGGTGCTTCCGAGCTGAGCGGGTATTCGTTCCGGATCGCGCCTTAAAGGTCGCTTGGATCAAGCACCCAGGTCTCCCGCCTGACCTTCTCCCAGGAGAACAGCGGCACCAGCTCCGCCGCCGTGCATGGCTCGGCCTGGTCCAGAATCCCCAGCGACCATCCGAGGTAGCCCGCCAGCGCCTCGGGACGAATCCCCGCCTCCCGCAACGAGCGCAAAGTCAGCCCCGCATCCCTCTTCGAAAGCTTTTCTCCCTGCGCGTTCACGACCAGGGGAACGTGAGCGTAGGCCGGCGGCGTTCCGCCCAGAGCCTCGATGAGCTGGATCTGGCGCGCGGTGGAATCCAGCAGGTCGGCGCCTCGGACGACCTCGTTGATCCCCATCAGGAGGTCGTCCACCACCACGGCGAGCTGATAGGCGTAGAGGCCGTCCCGGCGCTTGAGGACGAAGTCGCCGACAGTCTGGTCGACGCGCTCGGTCTGATGACCATAAACCCGATCGATCCATTCGACCGCACGGTCGTGAACCTGGAAGCGGATGGCCGCATCCGAGAGCTGCCCGAACCAGCCGGGGTCCAAACGCTCCGGCCGGAAGGCCATGGGATATGGAGCACTGGCGTCAGGACCGTGAGGCGCCGAGGCGATCGACTGGAGATCCTTGCGCGAGCGGCGGCAGGGGAAGAGACGGCCGGCCGCGGCCAGGCGGGCGAGGGCCTCCTCGTAGAAGGCGGACCGCTCCGATTGGACATAGGGACCCTCGTCCCAATCCAGCCCGAGCCAGGCGAGATCCTCCATCGCGGCCTCGGCCATGCGGGGGACGACCCGTGGCCTGTCCAGATCCTCCAGACGCCAGACGAAGGTGCCCGACTGCGAGCGCACGGAGAGCCACGCGGCCAGCGCCGTGCGGGCATTGCCGACATGGATCAACCCCGTGGGAGAGGGGGCGTACCGCCCCCTCTCAACCCTGCTCAAACCGCTCCGCCGCCCCGCTCCGCCGCCGCTGGAGCAGCAGGGCCATGCGGCCCATGAGCTCGGGCGTGATCTCCTCCCCTTCGGCGGAGCCCTGGAGGAAGCGCATGGCCTCCGAGAGGTAGGGCTCCGAGAAGAGCCCTGCCGCCTCCCCGGCGAGAGGCGCGATCTCCTCGGAGCGGTCCCCCCTCAGGAGGGCCGAGACCAGATCGAGCGTGACCAGCGCCGCGTCGTATTCGAGACCGCGCTCGAGACAGGCGTCCCGGGTCTCGCGGAGGGCGGACTCGACGGCGCCCTGGCCATCCCGCAGCACTGAGGCTCCGATCGCGCCGGTCGGATAGGCCTCCGGGTCGGCAGCCTCCGTACCCTCTGCCACCATACTCTCGGAGGCGAGACGGAAGGATGTACCCAGGTGGACCCAGGCCAGGGCACGCACGTCCTCGACCCGGCGCGCGCCGTAGGCCTCGGGGCTCAGCTTCTGGGCGATGAGCACGGCCAGCTTCGCGTTCTCGACAGCCTCGTCCGGGTCTTCGAGCCAAGCCGCCCGGCAGCGCGCCTCCAGCAGCTCGCAGAGCCCCAGGGTATGAAGATGAGAATCTTCCCGGATCAGGGCGCGCCGGCGATGTTCGGGCTGGCTCAGGAGACGGGCGGCGGCAGTCTCGCTCGTGGCGGCAAGGACATCCCCCAGCGCACGCAGGACGCCGCGCACCTTCTCCCGGCGATCTGCACCTGCGGGGACCGGCTCCTCTTCTTCCTTGCGCGTGAAGCGATGACCCTGCCAACGCACCACGCCGCCGGACCGGGCGGGCAGCTCGTCCACCGCCTCCTGACAGATGAGGCAGTCGCCGAGGTGAGCCTCCAGCTCGCGGCTCTCCTCGCGTCTCATCTCGCCGCGGGCGTATCGCGCCAGCAGCTCCGGCTCGGGATGGCCCTGATCCATGGCGGGGGGATTGTATCCGGCCTCGGTGCCGAAAGTCGCGGCGTGACGTGCCCGGGCGGGCTCCCTCTCCCCCGAGACGGGGGAGAGGGCTGGGGAGAGGGGGAACGGGATCAACTTACTCCGGGTCCACGACCTCATACAGCGCTGAGTAGTCCGCCCCGCCGAGCCCCCTCTCAACCGCCCTCCGGACCACATCCCGGACGCCGTCGAGCACCGTCGTATCCAGCCCCAGGTCCGCGGCGTTGTCGTGGATGAGACCCAGGTCCTTGAGCATGAGCGCGGCGGGGAAGTTGGGGTCCGAGAAGTCGCGGGCGAGCATGCCCGGCAGCTTGCGGTCGAAGGTCGGAGCGTGGAACGTGCTCTTCCTCAGGATGTCCATGAACAGATTCACGTCGATCCCCTGCCGCCGTACCATGCCCAGGCTGAGCGAAAACGTAGCCGAGAGCGCCGCGATGAGCTGGTTCAAGGCGAGCTTGAGCGCCGCGGCCTGCCCCACCGGCCCCACGTGGATCGGCTCCGGACCGATGGCGCGGAGCACCTCCGACCAGCGGCCAAACTGCTCCGGCGTGCCCCCTACCATCACCAGGAGCTTGCCCTCCTTCGCCTGCGGCGTGCTGCCCAGGACGGGCGCCTCCAGATAATCGCCGCCCCCCTGCCGGACCTCCTCCGCCAGGGCCACGCTCTCGGACGGGCCGATCGTCGACATCTGGACGACCGTGCGGCCGCCCAAATCCCCATCGAAAAGGAGATCCCGGATGGCTCCGGCATCCTTGAGCATCAGGAAGACGGCCTCGCCCCCGGCGATCGCTTCCTGCGCGCTGCCGGCCACGGAAGCTCCGGACGCAGAGAGCGCCTCGGCCTTCTCCCGCGTCCGGTTGTAGACGGTCACCTCGTGCCCCGCGCCCAGCAGCCGCTCCGCCATGGGCCTGCCCATGAGCCCGGTCCCGATCCATGCAATCCTCATCGCACCCTCCTTCTGCCGGAATCCTTGACCCCTTCGGTCTTGTTGGATCTAATGCCACTTCCCCGGTGGGGAGTAGCCACCCAGGATCTCTCCTGGGTCGGGAGGCCGTCAAGACGGAGGCGCCGAACCCAGGCAATACCTCCCGGCCTTTCGATCGGTGAATCGGACCGACGGCGAGACCACCACGACACGAAAACCGTGCCGTGGGTCTCGCGCCCCACGGCCTATCTCGAAAGGAGATAGGCTCATGCAGGAAACCTCCCTCTGGATGTGGGTGGGCTTCAACGCCTTCATCCTGGCCATGCTCGCCCTCGACCTGGGCGTCTTCCATCGCAAATCCCACGAAATCTCGGTCAAGGAAGCCACGATCTGGAGCGGGGTCTGGATCGCGCTCGCCATGATCTTCAACGCCGGCATCTGGTACTTCCGCGGCGGCGACGCGGGCATCCAGTTCTTCACCGGCTACCTGATCGAGAAGTCGCTCAGCGTGGACAACATCTTCGTCATCGCGCTGATCTTCGGCTTCTTCGCAGTGCCCAGGATCCAGCAGCACCGGGTGCTCTTCTGGGGCATTCTGGGCGCGCTGGTGATGCGGGCCATCTTCATCGTGGCCGGCGCGGCGCTGCTCGCCCGCTTCCACTGGATCATCTACATCTTCGGCGCCTTCCTGCTCTTCACAGGCATCAAGATGGCGCTGCACCGCAACGAGGAGATCCACCCCGAGCACAACCCCGTGCTCAAGCTGGTGCGGCGGCTCATGCCGGTGACGAACGACTACCACGCGGGGCATTTCTTCGTGCGCAATGCCTCCAACATGGGCAAGCTCATGGCCACCCCGCTCTTTCTCGTGCTGGTGCTGGTGGAAACCACGGACCTGATCTTCGCCGTGGACTCGATCCCGGCCATCTTCGCCGTGACCGAGGACCCGTTCCTGGTCTACACCTCGAACATCTTCGCCATCCTGGGCCTGCGCTCGCTCTACTTCGTGCTCGCCGGGGTGATGGACAAGTTCGTCTACCTGAAGCTGGGGCTGTCCGCGATCCTGGGCTTCGTGGGTGCCAAGATGCTCCTGACGGAGGTCTACAAGATCCCGGCGACCGTGTCGCTGCTCGTGGTGGTCTCGATGCTGGCGGTGGCTGTCGTGGCCTCCCTGAGGAAGAACCGGCGGGAGGAGCGGATGGCTGCGGAGCTGACCTGAGCACGGAATCCGCAACCCCTGTGCCCTGTTGGACGTATCAAGCAGGAAGGTTCCTGTTAGGATGAACCTGTAGCGATGAGACGCGACCGACCCACCGACCTGAGCCTCTGGCGGCGATCCCTGATCGCGCTGGCGGTGGGGCTCGCCCTGACGTTCGGGGCCATCGCTCCGCACGACGCCTCGGCGGAGCACGAGCAGGAGGGACGGGGAGCGTTCGTCGATCAGGCGGCGAGCCATCCGGAAGACCCGCCGCATATCGAGGCGTCGAACGCCACCTACATCCCAGGCTGCCAGACCTGCCTGCTGCAGCTCCAGACGGGCTCGCGGCTGATCGCGCCCCCGGTCCCCCTGCCCGATCTGGTCCGCGGGGAGACCGTGCCCGTCGTGGAGACGGTCGCCGTCTCCACCCCCTCCTCTCTCCTGGGTCCCGCCCGGGCCCCGCCCGCGTCCTCTCTCGTCCTGTAGCTCCAGAACGAGACCCGGACTCCGGACTGCCGGAGCCCTTGGACGTGGGGAGAGATCAGCATGTCAATCCATGATTGGCTTGGCGGCGCCCGCAAGCGGATGCTTGGGCGCAGGCTTGGGATTACTGCCGCCCTTTGCCTGCTCGCGCCGGCCGCGGCGCCAGCACAGACAGCACAGACAGAAGACCCGGTCCAGGCCTTGCGCCAGGAGATCGAGGCTCTTCGACAGGAGTACGGAGAGCGGCTGGCGGATCTGGAGGCCCGCCTGGCCCGCCTTGAAGGAACTGGGGAAGCACAGGCTTCCGGACAGGAAGACGACGAGCTCGCCGCCCTCCGCGCCGCGGCAGAGGAGACCACCGGAAGCTCCGCGGAGGCTCCGGACGTCACGCCGGAGAGCCTGGAGACCTCCGTCGCCGGCAGCGAGCGCAACCTGAGCCAGCTCAACCCCGAGATCTCGGTCACCGGCGACGTGGTCGGGTTCTACACCGACCATGCCGGCGAAGACCGTGAGGACTTCGACGCCCGCGAGTTCGAGCTGAACTTCCAGTCGGCCCTCGACCCCTTCTCCATCACCAAGTGGACCCTGGCCTTCTCGCCGGAAGAGGGCGTCGACATCGAAGAGGGCTACATCTCCTACACGAACCTGCCGGGCGGGCTCGGCCTCACGGCCGGCAAGTTCCGCCAGAACTTCGGCGCCCTCAACCGCTGGCACCTCCACGCGCTGCCGCAGCTCGATTACCCCCTCGCCATCCAGACCTACTTCGGCGACGAGGGCCTCGCCCAGACCGGCATCCGCGCCGACTGGCTGCTCCCCCACCCGTGGGCCAGCGCCAACGAAGTGACCCTCGAAGTGACAGACGGCGAGAGCGATGCCTTCGGGGGCGAGTCGTTCGAGAACCTCGTCGGCCTCGCCCACCTCAAGAACTACTGGGACATCGGCGAGGCGGTGTACACCGAGCTGGGGCTGTCCGGGATTGCCGGCAACGACAGCCAGATCCTCGGGACCGACTTCACCTTCCACTGGCAGCCGCCGTCCCAGGCCAAGTACAAGGAAATCACCTGGCGTACCGAGGTTCTGCGCTCCGACCGCGACGATGCCGAGGGGATCGGCCATCAGGCCTGGGGCGGCTACTCCTACATCGAGAGCCTGCTCGGCCAGAACCTCTATGCCGGAGTGCGCTACGACCGCGTCGAAGACCCGCTCGACCCCGAGCACGTGACCTGGGGCGTATTCCCCAACCTGACCTGGTGGCAGAGCGAGTACGTCCGCCTGCGCGGCGAGTACGGCTTCGTCAAGGACGACCTGACCGGCGGCGACGAAAACCGTTTCAGCCTGCAGCTCACCTGGGCCGCCGGCCCTCACAAGCACGAGATTTACTAGGACGCTTTTAGGAGATTAACCGATCATGCGACGCATGCTATCCATATCGACTCTCTGGCTCCTGATCGTGAGCGCCGCCGCCTGGGCCGCTCCGATCAAAGTCGTGACAACCCTGCCGGCCTACGCCTCCATCGCCCAGGCCGTGGGCGGCGACCGGGTGCAGGCCCAATCCATCTCGCGCGGCGACGAGGACGCCCACTTCGTCAAGCCGAAGCCCTCCTACGCCCTGATGCTCAAGAGCGCCGACCTCTTCGTCACCACCGGGCTCGACCTGGAGCTCTGGGCGCCGGTGCTGGTGGACAAATCCGGCAACCGCAAGATCCGGGACGGCCAGCCCGGCTACGTCAACGCCAGCCAGGGCGTGCCCCTGGTGGACGTGCCCAAGAACCCGAGCCGCGAGGCGGGCGACCTCCACATCTACGGCAACCCGCACATCCACACGAGCCCGATCAATGCCAAGGTCATCGCGCGCAATATCGCCGCCGGCCTGAAGCGGGTCGATCCGCAGGGCGCCGCCGTCTACGACAAAAACCTGGCGGCATTCAACACGCGGCTCGACCGGGCGCTCTACGGCGACCAGCTCCCCGCGATCCTGGGCTCCCAGACGCTGGACACCCTGGCGCGCCAGGGCAAGCTGATCTCTTTCCTCCAGTCCAAGGACTACAAGGGGAAGAAGCTGATCACCTATCTGGGCGGCTGGCTGGGCAAGGGCATGGCCTTCCGCGGTCAGGATGTGGTGACCTACCACCAGAACTGGGCCTACTTCACGCGGCTCTTCGGGCTCGACGTCGTCGGCGATGTGGAGCCGAAGCCGGGCATCCCGCCGTCGGCCAAGCACGTGCACGAGCTGATCGAAGACATGAAGAGCAAGAACGTGAAGGTGGTGATGGCGCCCAGCTACTACCCGCCGGGCGAAGCGAAAGCCATCGCGCAGCGCACCGGCTCCGATGCCGTCATCGTGCCGCTCGGCCCCACCAGCACCACGGCCGATGCCTACTTCAACCTGATCGATTCGTGGGTCAACCAGCTCGCCCAGGCGTATCAGGGCTAAGAAAGGCCACCGATGCTCGAGATGCTGCAGTTCATGGCCGCGCCGTTCGCGGCCTGCCTGATCCTGGTGGGGATCCACGGCTACCTGGGGTTGCACGTGCTGCTGCGCCAGGTGATCTTCGTGGACCTTGCCCTGGCACAGATCGCCGCACTCGGCACGGTGGTGGCCTTCATCCAAGGCCATCAACCGGGGAGCCCGGCGTCCTTCGCATACTCGTTGGGAGCAGCAGTCTTGGGAGCCCTGGTCTTCAGCTTCACGCGCACCCGCCACCATGACAGCCGCGTGCCGCAGGAGGCGATCATCGGCATCACGTACGTGATCGCCTCGGCGACGGCGATCCTGGTGGCGGACCGGGCTCCGGAAGGGGCCGAGCACATCAAGGAGCTGCTCGCCGGCACGATCCTCTGGGTCACCTGGCCCACGGTGATCAAGGATCTGATCATCTACGCCGCCGTCGGGCTCTTCCACTACATCTTCCGCAAGAGGTTCATCACCATCACGGAGGACCCGGACCGGGCCTACGCCTCGGGTTGGAAGGTCTGGTTCTGGGACTTCCTCTTCTACGTCTCCTTCGGCGTGATCATCACGCTCTCCGTGGAGATCGCCGGCGTGCTGATGGTGTTCTCCTACCTGGTGGCGCCGGCGATCATCGCGCTCGGAACCAGCGACCGCTGGGGGCCGCGCATCGTCCTGGCCTGGGCGGTCGGCTTCCTGGCCAGCGCCGTCGGCCTGATCGCCTCGTACAAGGTGGACTTCCCCAGCGGCCCCGCGATCGTCTGCTCGCTGGGGCTGTTCCTGTTGCTCTTCGCGGCGTGGAGGATGGTGCGGAGGAGGACGGTGGCGGCGTAGCAGGCCGAAGGGGCGGCAGGCTGGGCAGCCTTGCTAAATACTCTTCTTCTCTCTTGCTTCCGCCGCCGCTTCCACGCCCCCGAACGCGATGAAGAGGATGTAGGCGATGGCGGGAAACACGAGGGAGGCCACAAGAAGGGTCACGCCTCTCGCGTCGCCCAGGGAGCGGAGCGCCAGCCAGCCCAGACCGTAGAGGGTGAAGGCCAGGACGTGAAAATAGCGGGGAACCCAGCCGCCGCGCTTGGCCCAGGCCCAGAAGCAGTAGCCGACATAGAGGGCCATCAGGATCGAGCCGATCACATCCCAAAGAGCTTTTATGGCTTCCATGATGGCCCCGATTCTACACGAAGCTGCCGGCGCTCCCAGGGAAAACAGCTATGCTCTGTTGGATTCCGGACAGCATCTCCCCTGAACGTTTTCGGAGCATCTGTAACCTCGGCAACCCCTCCGCCCCATTCCTATGCTCCGAAGTCTAAGATTTTTGTTCCTGCACCTTATAATTATGCTCCAAGTACACTTGTTTTAGGAGCTTAATCTCTGGCGCGAAGAGCTAGATGTCCTGTTTTTCGGAGCATCTGACCCATTTTAGGAGCAAATAGGCTCGAGTCGGAGCTTGATCTCCATGAATTCGGAGCATAATCATTTACCCGGGTCGTTGAAGCAGGCCCGGATGCTCCGAATTCAAAGGAAACTGTCTTCAGAGAGCAGGTACATGCTACAAGTACATCGGGGATCGGAGCATCCCCTTTTGGGGAGGAGCCCCGGGAAGAGGAATTCGGAGCATATGTCAGGGAACGTCAGGGAAAGAGGATGCTCTCGGGCTCGCCGAGGTCGATCACGAGGTAATACGGATCGGCGAAGGCTACCGAGGCCTGACCGGACCTGAGGAGACGGGTGGCGAGCGCCTTGTGCGCGGGGAATCTCCAGACCGTCACCCAGCGAGCACCGAATTGGGTCCGGATGACGCGCGCCGAATCGGCCTCGCGCCCCTGCACGATGTCCGCGTACAGGCGGAACCGCTCCGGGTCGGCGATCAGGAAGAAGGTGGGATCCAGAGCTACGAGCGACTGCATTTGCGGCGCGTAGTAGAAGAGCGGCTCCGAGTCCGCCCAGTTCGCAGTGAAGACGCGCTCTCCCGGCCGGCCGTTCTCGGCGAACCACTCCGCCATCCCGCGCGGCAATGCGACCTGACCGGTGCGGTAATGGCGCACACGGCTGAAGGTGAACAGGCTGCCGGCGAGGATCAGCACGACGATCCCCACCAGGGTGGCCCTCGACGCCTTTCGCCGCACCTGGCCCTCCGGCAGCTGGCTGCCGACGGCAATGGCGAGCAGCGTCAGCGGCGCGGCGAGCTCGAAGAAGCGCAGCCACAGGAAGAGCCCGGAGAACAGCGCGAGCATGGCGAGCCCCGCGATGAGCAGCACCCGGGGCCGCCGCCACTGGGGCCTGGTCGCCACGAGGACGAGGAGCACGGCGGCGGCCAGCAGGGCCGGCCACTGATCGGGCACCAGGCGGGTCTCCATGGGCTGCAGCTCCGACCCGATCTGCGAGCGCAGCGCCTGCCCGCCAGCCGTCGCCTTGCTGAGGACGGTGACGTTCTGAATCCACCAGAGGCGCAGGTTGTAGGGGAAAGCCGGATGCAGACATTGGCCCACAACCCAGCCCAGGCTGGTGGCGGCGACATCCACCCACCTCCGGCGAGGCGGCGCGGCAGCGTCGAAACGCGCAACCAGCAGCCATAGCACCGCAAAGGCAATCGGCAGCCAGCCGCTGGCGTGGAACAGGCCGAAGACGGCCGCCACCGCACCGAGCGCGAGAGGCGGGGCTTCCAGAAGCAGCAAGCCGAGGAAAAGGACGGTGAATCCGATCTCGCCGTGGTGCGGGCGGCACATGGCCATGCGGGAGACGAAGATCGACCCCATGGCGGTGAGCGCGAGCAGGTACATCGGCGCATAGGCCACCCGCAGGCGCCAGAGCACCCAGGCGAAGGCGCTCACCACCAGAAGCTGCCCGAGGAACGCTCCGGCCAGCGCCGCCTGCTCGATGCGAAGGCCCGTGAACGGCATGAGCAGGATGTGGAACAGCAGTTCCTTGTCAGCGAATTGCTGGTACGCCAGGGAAAAAGGAGTCCAGTGCAGGGACTCCGGCATTCCGTTGTGGAGCTCGCGGGCGAGCCCGACGTGGAAGTATTCGTCGTAGTCCCAGGGGTTGGGGGCCAGAAGGCGCAGCAGGGTGAAGTACCCGACGACCGCCACGGCGGCGATGACGATCCCCACCCAGCGAGGCCGGCTTACCTCCTCTTGTCTACGCGGCTCGCGGAGTGGGGTCTGCTGCCCCTGTGATCGGCCCCCGCGCTTTTGCTTCCCCATTTTCGGGAAGCTTAAGCGCCGCCCGGAGGGCTGTCAATCAGCTCTGTCGACCAGTCTATCGCTAGTTGTCCCCGCACTGAGTTTGATACGAAGGGTTGGAGCTGACGCAGGTGCAGGTGAGAACTACCAGATCTACCGGGTTCCCGAAGGAGAGGCATTGGCCGATCGGAGAGGAAATACTGGAGGAGCAGTTCTTGTCCGCGATAGGACAACCTACCTCGCAGCATCTCGCCGCCCGCGCGCAGGTCTGCGGACAGTTCGCGAGCATGCTACTCACATCTGGAGCCGGCCGCGCGACCAGAAGCGGGGCGATCAACACGAGCACCTGGGCAAGAGAGCCGAACATAGCTTATTCTCCTTTCCGCCGTTGTCCCTGAGTTGAGATTATACACATCCACTCCTAGGCCGACTCGTCCAGTTTGACCGTTCCCGCCGCACCGTCCATGGTCACTACCTGCCCCGTCTGAAGGGTCGAGGTGAGCCCGAGGATCCCCACGATCGTGGGGATCCCCATCTCCCGCGCCACGATGGCCGAGTGGGAGAGGATGCTGCCTCTCTCGATCAGGAGCCCGGAGACGGACGGATAGAGCGGCACCCAGCCGGGATCGGTGCGCTCGGCGACCAGGATCTCGCCTTCGAGGCGGGCATCTTCGGAGGGGGTACGGATCACCTTGACCGGCTTCGTCACCACTCCCGGCGAGCAGCCGATGCCTCGGAGGAGGCCGTCCTCGCTCACGATCGCGGGGCGCGGGCGTCCCTGAAAGCGGTTGCGGTGGTACGGCAGGCCCCAGGTCTCGAAACGGTCGGCGGGCATGCGGTCGGCTTCGCGCCGGTAGGCGTCGAATTCTTCGCGGCGGAGAGCGGCGAGGGCCTTGAGGTTGGTCGTGACGGCGCGGCCTCGCGTGTAATCCCAGACCTCGTCGAGGGTCAGGTAGAAAATGTCCTGGGGCGCGTCGAGGAGGCCTTCCGCGGCGAAATGCTCGCCCACTGCCCGGAGAATCTCGCGGAGCACGCCATAGATGCGGGTACGGGCGAAGCGCATGTTCTCGCGGTTCTTCACTCCCAGGCGGGCGTTGTTCAGGACGCGGCGGAAGATGGCGGCGCGGGGGAGGAGGCCTCCCTTCCTGCGGATCGCTTCGAAGGCGCGGGCCTCGGCCTCTCTCCGGATGCGCTGCTCGCGCTCTCCGATCACCGAGAGGTCCAGGGCCGAGGGATCGCCCGTGATGTAGTTGCGGAGGATCTGGTAGACGAACGCGGGACGGTCCTTGACCGAGGGCTCTTCCAGCTTCAGCTCGTTGACGCCGCGGAAGCCGTAGAGGTCCAGATAGCGGCGGATCTCCGCTCCGAAGTCGGGGAAGCGCGAGGGGACTTCGCCGACCAGGTCCTCGGGCGAGCGCTCCAGGAGAAGCTGCCGCAGCTCGGGCATCTCCCTCGCCTGGGCCGCGAGCCGGAGGAGCATGCGGGTGGGCTCGGTGCTCTCGATGCCGCCCTCCCCCACGATCAGGTCGTTCTGGAGCGAGCCCGCCTCGTCTCCGCACCAGTTGGCGCAGAGCTTTTTGAGAGTGCCGTAGAAGACCATCACGAAAAAGTCGTTGATGATCGGCGCCTTCCACTGCCAGAGGAGCTTGTCCTCCATTTCGCGGTAGAGAGCGCCCAGCTCGTGCGGAGCCATGGTGCGGAAGTCGAGAGCGGACCAGCGCTCGTAATGCTCCCGGAAGTGCGCCTGGAAATCGCTCACGATCGTGCGGATGCGCAGGAAGTTGAGCGTCGAGCGGCCCACGAGCCGGAGCAGCGCCGGCAGCTCGCGGGTGTAGCGCTGGACTCCGGTTACCGCGGCGGGTTCCTCCTGAAGCCCTTCGCGGACGCCCATCATGGATTCCATGAAAGCCTTGTTGTAGTTGAAGCCCGGGAAAAGGCGCACGAGCCGGTACCAGTTGAAAAGGTTGTAATAGACCTGTCCGCGGAACAGGCCGAGCATGTTGTCGAAGACGTCGCGGTTGGCTCGCACGGTCGGGGCGTCGATGCCCATGACCTCCGCGAAGCAGTGATAGACGATCGAGTACGCCCGGCGGATGAAGCTGAAAGTCATGGGCGAGGTGACGCCCGAATAGCTTTCGATGATGTTGGAGTTGTCCCAGAGCAGGCGGTGGCCCGCGGCGGGGCCCAGCTCCTCCACCGTCGTCACCGGCCTTGCCTGGAGCAGGAAAAGCTTGCCGGCCCGATCCACGGCGAACTCGATGTCCTGCGGCCGGCGGAAGCGGCGCTCCAGGTCGAGCCCAGCCGTTACCAGCTCTTTCACCTGATCATGCGTGAGGCTCGGAGCTTCACGCATGTCGGACGGAACTTCGGTCCGCAGCAGCCCGCCGCCTGCCGCTTCGTTGAGGACCATGCGCTCCGTCTTGACGACGATCTGCTCGCGGATTTCGAGGGTCTCCTTGTCCACGGTGAACGTATCGGCGTCGAGCCCGACGCTCACCAGCCCTTCGCCCGCTCCCCAGAGCGAAGAGACGACGGCTTCGTAGACGTTGCCGTCGTTGGGGTTTGCGGTGAACAGCACGCCGGCCGCGTGGGCATCCACCATGCGCTGGACCACGACGGCCACAGCGATATTGTCGAGAGAGATGCCCTTGGCGCGCCGGTAGGCGAGCACCCGCTCGTTGTACGCCGAGGCCCAGACGCGGCGGATGGCATCGAAGAGACGGTCCCAGCCCTTTATATAAAGGAAGCTGTCATGAAGCCCGGCGAAGGATTCGCCCATGGCGTCCTCTCCCGCTGCCGAGGAACGGACGGCTACATAGGCGTCGTCCCCAGGAATGCGGAGGGCATGGGCGCGCATGACCTCCTGCTCAAGCTCGGGAGGGATGGGAACGGAGGCGATCTCGGCGACCTGGATTCCCTTGACCGCTTCGTGGAAGGCGCGGATGGTGATCGCGTACCAGGGCGGAACTGAGAGTCCCAGGGCTTCGAGGCGCGCGAGGTTGGCGGCCTTGCCGCCCAGGATCAAAGAGTTTTCCAGCGCTTCGCGAGGATCGGCAATGACGAGGGTCATAGATCAACACCGAGCTTCCTCGCTATTTCCACTGCGAGGATCAGGTCGAAGGCGATGATGTACATGCCGGCGTAGATCTCCATGCGCTTGGCAGTCTTGCGGTTGGTGTGGCGGCGGTATTGAAAGAAGCCGGTCAGGGAGACGAGGAAGAGCAGGACCAGGGCGGCGTAGAACCAGGGAGACAGGCCCAGATGCCAGCCCACGAGGGAGACGAGCCCGGTATCGATCACGCGGATCAGGAGGACTACATAGGCGGCTCCGTAAGTGCCGAAGATGCGCGTGTAGGTCTCGACCCCTTCGATCTCGTCCTCGGGCGCGCGGATCTTGCGCGAGACTTCCCAGTTGAAGGTCACGAAGAAGCCCACCCAGGCGTACATCCAGTACCAGGGCGGCGCTTCCCACGGCCAGCGGCCCGTCGCGAAGCTGAAGACCAGCAGCGAGAGCAAGGGCATGATCAGCATGTGGCTCGTGGCATAGATCAGAAAGTGCCGATTGAGCCAGTCCCCGACGAAGAATTCCTTGAGCATCAGCAGCGAGAAGAGGAACGCCACTGCCCAGGCCGCGAGCGTGGCCGGTCCTCGCCAGGCGGACAGCGCGATTTCCAGGGCGATGGCGATCCCGCCGAGGATCTTGAGATCGCGCAGGGTGATGACGCCGCTCTGCAGGATCCGCTGGGGATAGTGCCGGAGGTCTTCAGCGTAATCTTTGTGCTCGTCGAATACCCGCAGGTGGAAGAAGAACAGGAACAGGGTCAAGCCGCCGAGCAGCGAGGTGATGTCGTAATGCATCGGCCGGCCCGGCTCGGTGAGCGTGCGGGCGAGGAACTGGCTCGACGAGTAGTACGCGAAGATCAGCACCCCGTGGCTGAGCAGGGGGAAGCGCTCCGCGAGATAGGCGGAGAGCCTGCGGGGGAAGGGGGCGGCGGGGGTGAGGGGCTTCATAGCCGCGCCCGCAGCTTGCCGTAATCGATCTTGCTGTTGTGCCGCGGATCGACTGGCAACGGCTCGCGGGTGAGCCGGATCTCGTCCACGACCTGCCCGGCCGCGGCGAGCCGCGAATGGATGTCTTTCTTCAGCTCCTCACCCGCTTCCGTTTCGATCACCAGGACCACCTTCTGTTCCAGTGCCACGGCCGCGGCTCTGCGGATTCGGGGATCTTCCCCGTGGGCCGCCTGCTCGACGAGCTGCGGATGGACCAGCTCGCCTCCTCGGCGGATCGTCGAGTGGACTCGCCCGGCGATCCAGAAGCGGCCCTGGCTGTCGAAGTAGCCGGTGTCTCCCATGCGGTGCCAGATGGCGCCCTCCGCATCCGTGATCTTGTTCTCCTTCACGGCCTTGGGATTGCGATAGTAGTCGCGGCAGACGTGATCCCCCGTCACTACGAGCTCGCCGATCTCGCCGGCAGGCAACCCGCGGACCTGCTCGTCTCCGATGCGGATCACCTTGGCTCGAATGCGCTCGATGGGGCGGCCGGCGCAGAAGCCCGGGCTCGAGGGGCGGATGTCGCTCTTGGCTTCCAGGCGCTCTTCGGCGGAGAGATGGGCCACGGGCTCGGCCTCGGTGGAGCCGTAGGCCACGAGGATCTCGGTGCCAGGGAAAGCGCGGCGCCAGGCCATGAGCTGCGCGTCGGAGACCGGAGCGCCGCCGGTCAGGATGCGCCGGAGACCGGGATTCTGGCGGGTTGCGGCGAGGCGGTCGAAGAACGGGGGCGAAGCCGTGCAGGTGGTCACTCCGTGCTCCCGCATCTGGCGGAGGATCGCGGCGGCATCCACCCGGTCCACCCGGCGGAAGTCCATGGCTGGCACGACCGAGGGCACTCCGACCGCGAGGTTGTTGAGCGCGAAGACGGGGAACATCGGCATGTCCACGTCTCCTTCCTTGGCGGGAAACTCGGCGGCGAGGGCGCGGTGCTGCGCCAGAAGGAAGCGGTGGGTGCGGTTCGCCCCCTTGGGCTCGCCGCTCGATCCGCTTGTGAAGCTGATCAGTGCCGGATCGTCCGGCTGCGAGGCATGGACCGCGCCGTCCCCCGCGGGCTCTTCGATCTCGGACAGGGTGCGGCGGGCGGGAACGGGGCCGAGGCGCTTGCCCGTTGTCACAGTGATCGGAATCGAGCGGAGCTGTCTGGAGAGCAGGCGCAGCGCGTGGCTCCTGGGGATGCCCAGGTAGGCCCGGGGCTCCGCAAAAGCTGCGAAGGATGCGATCTGTTTCCAGCCGATCCAGGGGTCCACGAAGACCGCGACCGCCCCGAGATCGAGCAGGGCCAGCATGGCCACGTAGAGGTCGATCGACATGGGGATCATGACGATCGCCCGGTCTCCCGGCTGCAATCCTTCTTTCTGGAGCCCGGAAGACGCCCGGTCGATCCGCTCGCGCAGGTCAGAAAACGTAATCGATTCCTTGCCCAGGATCAGAGCCGGGCGGTCCGGATGGCGCCCGGCGATGTCGGTGAGAATGGAGAGGACGTTCATGCCAGCCGGTAGAGATGATATTGCCGCATCACCCGCCCCGTGCCGCCGTCCATCTCTCCCGAGGGGTTGCCCTCGCGGAACAGGCAATGGTTGGCGAAACGATAGCCTTTCTCGCGCGCGATCCGGTGCCCCTGGCCCATGAGGGCGGCTCCCAGGCCGGCGCGGCGGTGCTCGGGCAGGACGCCGACGGTCTTCATGTTCACCGCGTCAGCCTCGTTGCGATGAAGGAAGAAGCGCAGCAGCGCAAGGGGGTTCCGCCGGCCGCGCATGGCAGCTACGGCGCGGAAACGGTCGGGGAAGGCGAAGAGAAAACCCACGTCCTCCCCGGCTGGGGACTGTGCGAACCAGACGAGGTCGGGATCGAGCAGGCTGCGTGCTCCGGCGTAGAGGGCGAAGAACTCCTCCTCGGGGATGTCCGTATAGAGGAAGTTGCGGGCGAAGATGCGGACCGAGATCGAGTAGATCGTCCGCAGCTCCTCGCGGAACCTCGCCGGATCGAGCCGTCGCAGCCGGTATCCCGCGGCGAGCGCCGCCTGCCGCTTCGGCTCCAGGAAGTCCGCGACGGGCCCGGCCTCCACCCGCTTCGACAGGTAGCGCTCCAGCACCTTGAAGCCGTGCGACTCCCAGAGCTCCGGATAGTACGGCGGGTTCCAGGGCTCCAGCAGGAAGGGCGGATCTTCCCAGGGGCCGACGTTCAGCCGATGCTTGTGCCAGGTGTCGCCATCCATGGGGCCGAGGATGGCTCCGGCCCCGGTCTCCCGCAGCCAGGCGATGGAGGCTTCGAAGAGCCGTGCCACCGCTTCCTCGCTCCCGGGCAGGGCCTCGAAAAAACCGAGCATGCCGAAGGGGACGCCGTTCTCGTCTCTGAGCGTGGGCGAGCGGCGGGCCACGATCCTCGCCAAGGGGCGGCCACCATCGAGCGCCACCCAGGCTCTCTGGGCTCCGGCGAATTCGTGACGAAACAGGCTGGCGAGCACGTCCTTGCGACGGTAGACCTCGGACGGGAGGCCGAGGAAGGTCTCCAGGTTGCGGTCGGCGTTGACGTCGAGGAGGAGTATCGGCACGGGGGGCACGCGCTCTACATCAGCGTCATGCCGGGACGGCGGGAGAAAAAGGGCTTGAAGGCGAGGAGCCAGAGGCCCGAATAGTCGCGCATCAGGCGCATGCGGAGGACCTCCACCGCGCGCGCCTCTGCCCCATCGCCGGAGAGAGTGATCCCGTTCATCATGTGGCTGAAGCGCCAGAGGTAATCGTCGGCCAGGCGGGCGACCCTGCGCGCGCGAATGTAGATCGGCGAGTCGCCCGTGATGGAGGTTTCGTCCATGATGCCCATGACCTCCTGGGCCTCCTCGTTGACCAGCATCCGGAGGGCCGCGGCTTCCAGCAGGAACTGCTCCAGGCGGACATCGTGCTCCCGCTTCCCGAAAATGCGCCGGAAGGCGACCACCTCGCGCGGCTCCAGACGCAGGGGGAAGATGTCGGGCAGCAGCACGATCTTCTCGGGCTGCAGCTCCTGGCTGGTGTCGTGGAGCGCCTTGACGAGCCGCCGGAAGGCCGCGCCGAGGATGTCTTCCTTGTCGCCCTTGTCGCCCCTATCGCCGATATCGCCGAGGGTCATCCTCGAAACGTCGGAGGAGCCGCTCAGGATGTGCTCGGCGGTGCCCAGGAACTCGGGGGGCGTGATGCGTACCGCTCCGGTGATCTTCTCGATGGGCTCGGGCCGGCCGGCGGTCAGGCGGGGCAGCAGCTCGCGCACGCGCTGGCGGATCAGGGCGATGTCCTCCAGCTTGAACTCTTCGCGCTGGAGCTGGCGCTCGAAGCGCTCGATGGCCTCGCGGAACTCCCCCAGCTCCTGGTCCAGCTCGCGGTCGACGGACACCTCGCGCTCCAGCTCGAAGACCCGCTGGTACTCGGCCACGATGCGCTGTTCTTCCTGCCCGTAGAGCCGATGGATCCGGTTCTTGAGGGCGAGGTTCGTGTCCTGGATGGCAAGGAGCAGCTCGGGCTCGAAGTAGAGGCTCCCCAGCCCGTGCTTGATTTCGCGGTAGCGCCGGATGAGGCCGTTCGTGTTGAGGTCTTCCAGGCCCTCGATGCGCGCGGCCTCGGCCCGGATGCCGTCGATGGCGGTGCGCCGCTCGCGGACCACCTCGCCGCCGGGATGGGGGACGTCGACCTGGGCCCAGAGGCCCTGGAAGATCTCGGAGAGGTGGCGGTAGTCGCTGAGCCTGGGCTCGCCGCCGCGGTCGTCCTCCTCTTCGCTCAGGCGGGCGAGGAGGAAGTCCACCTTGTCGAGACGGTTGGGGTCCCAGCCGTCGCCGCGCTGGACGTAGAGGTAGAACTTCACGAGCTGCGTGAGGATCTTCTCGTCGTAGGAACGCACGCGGCGGAAGAACTGGCGCAGCAAGTCGGGGGTGACTCTGTTATCCTCCGCGTCGAGCGCCTCCATCAGGTCGGCCAGCCGCCGCTCGATCCCTTCAAGCCGGTTCCGGATCCGGTCGCTTTCGGAGGCGTGCAGGCTCTGCGAGATCTCCTTCAGCCCGGCGTAGAGGTCCTGGAAGTCGGTGGAGTACGGATCTTCCATCCGCTGGAGAAGGCTCTTGTTGATGCTCTGGAGGAACTGGTGGAACGTCCACCCCGCCCGGAAACGGTGCGAGACGTCGGCGTAACGGCGGTGGAGAGCGCTGAGCTCTTGGACGGTCGCCATGTGATTTCCAATTCGCTAGAAGCTCTGAGGATATTACGACATGGCGATGGGAAAGGAAAACGTCCGGATCCTGATCCCGCAGGAGGACCTGGAGCGCCGGGTCGCGGAGATGGCCGCGGAGATCAACCGCGACTTCGCCCAGAGCGCCGTTGATGGGGAGGGCGACAGCCTGGTCTGCATCGGCGTGCTCAAGGGGTCGGTCTTCTTCCTCGTGGACGTGCTCAAGAAGCTGACGTTCCCGGTCAAGGTCGATTTCTTTCAGACCGCCAGCTATGGCAGCAGCACGGTTGCCGGCGAGGTGCGCATCCGCAAGGACGTCGACCTGCCGATCCGCGGCAAGGACGTGTTGCTGATCGAGGACATCGTGGACACCGGCCACACGATCCGCACGGTCCTTGGCCTGTTGCGCTTCCGCGGCGCGAAGAGCGTCCGCCTCTGCGCCCTGCTCGACAAGGCCGAGCGGCGCGAGGTGGATGTGCCGATCGACTACCGCGGCTTCACGATCGAAGACTTGTTCGTGGTGGGCTACGGGCTCGATTTCGACGAGCGCTACCGCAACCTCCCTTACATCGGTGTACTTGAGATGGAGTCCGACCCACCTTCCCCTTCCTGAGGAGATTCCAAGACCGATGAGATTCCTTCATACCGACAGCGCCCCCAAGGCTATCGGCCCCTACTCCCAGGCCGTGGCCCTCGACGGCTGGCTCTATACCTCCGGCCAGGTCGCCATCGATCCCGCCACCGCCGAGCTGGTGGAGGGCGGCTTCGAGGCTCAGGCCCGGAGGGTGTTCGAGAACCTCCGCCAGGTCCTGGCGAGCGCCGGCTGCAACTTCCAGGACGTGGTCAAGGCCACGGTCTACGTGACCGACCTCGGCAACTTCCCGAAGCTGAACGCCATCTATGCCGAAATCATGGGAGAGCACCGGCCGGCCCGATCGACCGTGCAGGTCGCCGCGCTGCCCAAAGGGGGTATGGTAGAGATCGATCTGGTAGCGAAGATTCCGGCGGTCTAGACCGCCACTCGCCGGATCCGCTCGATCGCCTCGTCGAGCTGAGCCGCGCTCACATCCCGGTGAGTCACGAAACGGGCGTAGTCGCGGGAGACCTGACTCCCGAGCACGCCGCCCTCTTTCAACCGGGCCAGAAAGCCCGCGGCGCCCTCGACCACCCGGCAGACCACGATGTTCGTCTGCACCGCGGCGGGATCGATCTCGACACCCGGAAGCTCGGCTAGGGCATGGGCGAGCCGGGCTGCGTTCTCGTGATCTTCAGGTAAGCGAGCAGGCCCTTTGCGGAGAGCGACCAGGCCGGCGGCGGCAATGCCTCCCACCTGACGCATGCCGCCTCCGAACATCTTTCTCACCCTCCGCGCCTCCCGGATGAAGTCCCGCTTGCCGCAGAGGATCGAGCCGACCGGCGCGCCCAGCCCCTTGGACAGGCAGAACATCAGCGTGTCGAAGCCAGCCGCGAGAGCCGCGGCTGTCGTGCCCAGGGCCACGGCCGCGTTGAAGATGCGGGCGCCGTCCAGGTGTACCGGCAGGTTGTGCCGACGCGCCAGGTCGACAAGCCGGTCCAGCGAGGGACGGTCGTAGACGTATCCCCCCGCGAGGTTGGCGGAGTTCTCGATCTCCAGGATGCCGGTGCGCGACTGGAGGGGAGGATTCTCGCGGATGATGGCTTCGACCTCGCCGGGATCCAGGAGGCCTCGGGGCGAATAGAGAGCGCGCGGAACCAGGCCGGAGAGCGCGGCGAGAGCGCCCATCTCAAACTGCAGGATGTGGCTCATTGCGTCGCAGATCACCTCCTCGCCGGGTCTCGTGAGGAGGCGGAGGGCAATCTGGTTGCCCATGGTCCCCGTGGGGACGAAGAGCGCGGCCTCGAAGCCAAGGAGAGCGGCCGCTTCCTCTTCCAGGAGATTGACCGTGGGGTCCTCGCCGTAGACGTCGTCCCCGACCTCGGCCTCCGCCATGGCCCTACGCATCTCCGCGTCAGGACGCGTGACCGTGTCGGAGCGCAGGTCGATCCAGTCGCTCATGCCAGGTACTCCCTCAGCAGCTCGTCCAGCAGCTCCGACTCCCCGTCCTCGACCACAGCGGTCATGGCCTCGCGGCTCCGCTCGTCGAGCGCTAGGATGACGGAGAGGTTGCCCTCGCGGGCCAGCGCGTCGAGGTCGTAGGTGGTCTCGTCCACCCAGCGGGCGGCGCGGTAGAAGGCCTGTCCCTGCTCCACCGGCCGGCCCAGGCGCAGCCAGAGCTCCGCGATGAGGGCGAGGACTTCGCCGATGCGCCGGTTCTCCCTGCCCACGATCGGGGCGCGCGGCAGCGGACGCGGCAGGAAGGGGTCGAGCCCATGGCGGTGCGCCACGCGGGCGAAATCCCTCTCGGCGGGGGGTTCGCGGTGGAACACGGCTTCGAAGACCTCGTCCGGCTTTTCGAGCTCGTCGAGGAGACGGCGCCGGTCGGCCGGCACGAGCAGGGGCGTGATGGCCTGGGCGCAGCGCGCTCCCGAGGAGGCGAGACGGCGGCAGCCTTCGTCCCAGAGCGAGGGGTCGTCGGTCAGCCCGGGCACCAGCGGCCACGCGACCGAGGCCCCGGTCGGCAGCCGGTCGAGCTTGCCCATCTCTCCTTCCAGGAGGACCGCGAGGAGATCGAAGACGAACGTCACCCCCTGGACGGGCGGGATGCGCGACTCTTCCCCCGGGAAGAGATGGACCAGCACCGGCGTGCCGTCCACGAGCCGGGCCGTCGCGAGGTCGTCCCTCACTCCGGCCCGCTTCGGCGGCACCGGCGGCAGGTAGAGGACGTCGTCGAGGGGGACATCCGCCAGGGACTCGAGGGCAGGCCCCCGGCTCCCCTTGCGGCTCCAATCGCCCAGCCGGGCGGCGGCGAGATGGATCCACGGCCGGTCGGGGGTCTCCCAGGTGCGGGGCACATAACGCACCCAGAAGCGGCCCGGCTCGGGAAGCTGCGACGCCGGCTTGGCGCGGGCAGCCGCCTCCGTGCTCAAGCCAGCCCTCTCGCCGCGAGCATGCGCTGGACGTACTTGGCGATCACGTCCACCTCCAGGTTCACCCGATCTCCGGGCTGGAGGAGAGAGAGGGTCGTGACCTCCAAAGTGTGCGGGATGAGCGCCACTTCGAAGCGGTCGGGAAGGAGGGCGGAGATGGTCAGGCTGACGCCGTCGACGGTAACCGAGCCCTTCTCCACCAGGTAGGGGGCAAGCTCGGGCGGAATCGAGAAGGCGAGCACCCGGTGGTCCTCGAGATCGCGCCGGTCTATCACGCGAGCGGTGCTGTCCACGTGCCCCTGGACCATGTGTCCGCCGAGGGCATCGCCCATGCGCAGCGCGGGCTCCAGGTTCACATCGCTCCCCTGCTTCAGCTCACCCAGGTTGGTCCGGGACAGCGTCTCGGGGGAGAGCTCGACCTTGGAGTGCGTTGCGTTCAGCTCCGTGATGGTCAGGCAGACGCCGGACACGGAGAGGCTCGCGCCGATTTCCAGGCGCCGGCCCATCTCCTCGCTGTGCCCGATCACCAAGCGGACGCCACCCTGGCCGGACGGGGCCGGGTCCTCGATCAGGCGCCCACGCTCGACAACAATTCCTGTAAACACCCTTTGCGATACCCCATGAGGATGACGTCGCCGCCGCGTTGCCGGGTCTCGATCCGCTCCAGCCGGGCCGCTCCGGCGAGCGAGGGGAAGCCTTCGCCTCCCAGCGGCCCCGGCGCCGACCGTCCGCCGATCAGGAGGGGCGCGCAGTCGATTCCGATCCGATCGTAGAGGCCGGCGCGGACGAAGATCGCGTGGACCTCGGCTCCCCCTTCCACGAGGATGCTCCGGATGCCCTGCTTGTGGAGGTCGGCTACCACGGCACCGGGCTCGACGATTGGCAACCCGATGACCTGGGCCCCGCGCTCCTCCAGAGCCTGACAGCGCTCCCGATCGGTCGATTCAGTGTATATCAGCACCGTCCCGTCCACCTGGAAGAGCCGCGCCTCCGGCGGGGTCCGCAGCCTGCGGTCGAGGACCACCCGCACGTTGGGCTGGCCGGCGAGCCCGAGGCGCCGGTCCAGCCGCGGATTGTCGGCCAGGACAGTCCCAGAACCCACGAGGATCGCATCGTGCTCCTCGCGCAGCGCCAGCCCCCAGCGGCGGCCGGACGGGGAGGAGATCCATTGGCTCTCGCCGGCCGCGGTGGCGATGCGGCCGTCCAGGCTCATGGCCCACTTGAGGGTGACCGCGGGACGGTCGAGCACGGCCGGGATCAGGAAGCGCAGGTTGAGGCGGACCGCCTCGTCGGCCAGGATGCCGTGCTCCACCTCCACCGCGGAGGCCTGAAGGCGCTCGAAGCCTCCGGCGGCGACTCGGTGGGGGTCGCGGTGGCAGGCTACGACCCGGGAGATCCCGGCTGCCAGCACGGCGTCGACACAGGGGGGCGTGCGGCCGTGGTGGTTGCAGGGCTCCAGAGTGACGTAGAGGGTGGCACCACGGGAGCGGGAGCCGGCAGCGCGAAGGGCCTCGACCTCGGCGTGAGGCCCTCCGACCTGCCGGTGCCAGCCCCTCCCCACGATCTCTTCCCCCTGGACCACGAGGGCGCCCACCATGGGATTGGGTGACGTGCGGTAGCGCCCCCGGGCAGCTAGGAGGAGGGCCTTGCGGAGGAAATCAGCCGAGGAGGGCAGAGGCGAACTCCCGCGGACGGAAATCCACCAGGTCGTCGGCCTTCTCCCCCACTCCCAGGTAGAGCACGGGCAGGCGCAGCTCCTTGGCGATGGCCACCACCATGCCGCCCTTGGCCGTGCCATCCAGCTTCGCGAGGAGCACGCCGTCGATGGGCACGACCTGGCTGAAAGTCTTCGCCTGGGCCAGGGCATTCTGGCCCGTGGTGGCGTCGAGCACCAGGATCGTCTGCTTCTGCCAGTTCGCGGCCTCGCGGTCGATCACCCGGCGGACCTTGCTCAGCTCGGCCATCAGGTGATCCTTGGTATGGAGACGGCCGGCGGTGTCCACGATCAGGTTGTCGATCCGGCGCGCATTGGCCGCGTGGATGGCGTCGTAGATCACGGCCCCGGGGTCGGCGCCCTGGCCCTGGCGGACGACTTCGACGCCGAGGCGCTCCCCCCAGAGAGCGAGCTGCTCGATAGCCGCGGCACGGAAGGTGTCGCCCGCGGCGAGCATGACCCGCTGCCCCTGCTGCTGGGAGCGCTTGGCGAGCTTGGCGATCGAGGTGGTCTTGCCGACGCCGTTGACCCCCACGACCAAGGTGAGGACCGGGCCCCTGCCCAGGAGCCGCGGCTTGGGCGCCTGGAAGAGAAGGTCGGCGATCTCGTCCGAGAGGATCTTGCGCAGCCGGGTGGCGCTCGTGGTCTGCTCCTTGAGAGCGTTCTTGCGCACGAGGGCCACGAGGTCCAGGGAAGTCTCGACGCCCATGTCCGCGCCGATCAGGACCTCCTCCAGGTATTCGAGAGTCGATTCGTCGAGAGCGGTCTCGCCTTTGACGGCGGAGGACACCTTCTCGATGATCTCGGTATGAGTCATGAAGAGGCCGCGCTTGAGCTTCCCCCAGAAGTTCTTCTGCTCCTCTTCCTGTGGCGCCTGGGTCTCCGGCGCCAGCTCCAGAATGTCGTTTTTCTTGGGTTCGTCAGCCATAACGCGGAGATGATATCAGGGCTGTGACTCCCTCTCCCCCGGCACGGGGGAGAGGGCCGGGAAGAGGGGGACTGGGATCAACTAAACAGCTCGTGCGTGAGCTGCTTGACCGCTTCGCCGAGGCTGGCGCGGGCCTGG